>NZ_BLTG01000153.1 GCF_017312405.1 Mycobacterium sp. PO1 | reverse complement strand
AAACCAACACTGCTCCAAAACTCCCGCCACTGAAACGGCCGCACAAACACAAACCGCACCGCATCCAGAGCCATCGCAAAAAACCCACCAACAGCCTGCATCGCCCCCGACAACCCATTGGGCAGACTGATCCCGGTCGACCACCGCTCCGGACCTGGCTTCGATCGTGGTGTCACGTCGATACATCCGAGACGCGGGAGTGACACGAGGGCATATATTCCATCAGCGGCGAATGTGGGTTTCTCGCAATTGCCGTGGAGCGGAGTCGCACTTCGGTGCACACCCTCCGGCAGCCGTCGACCATGGTAAACAATATAACAGTAGCTGTTCTATTGACAACCACACCGTCTCTCGTAAAGCTGGTGACCTGGGCGGAAACCACGACGCCGCGCCGCGTTCACATTCTCGAAGGAATGAGCGAAAGGGTTGCCTTCAGGTGAAAATCGACGTCGAGGGCCTCGGAACTCAACTCTTCAGTGATGGGTCCATCCAGGATCCGTATCCGCTCTACGACCGTATGCTCGATGCGGGTTCTGTTCACCGGATCGGCCGCACGGGGTTCCATGCCGTCTGCAGTTGGCGTGGCATCAACGAGGTGCTCGCCCGCCCCGAGGACTTCTCCTCGAACCTCACGGCCACGATGACGTATGCCCCCGAAACAGGGGTGTCCGCCTATCCGATGGATGAGGTCGGCGGGCCCACCCAGGTTCTCGCCACCGCTGATGATCCGCACCACGCCGCCCACCGCAAAATGCTGGTGCCCCAGCTGGCAGCCAAGCGCATCCGATCGGCCGCCGAATTCGTCAGCGAGACAGCCGATCGCCTGTGGGCCGAAGGCCTCCACGACGGCCGTATCGAATGGATGGGTGCGTTGGCCAACCGGCTGCCGATGATGATCGTCGCTCGGATCATCGGCGTCCCCGACAGCGATGTCGACATGCTCGTCCACGCGGGTTACGCGACGACACAATTGCTCGACGGTCTGATCGACGCCGACGGATTGGCGCAGGCACAACAGGCCGCGGTCGAGTTGCACGGCTACATCACGGAGCACTTCGAACGTGCCGCGGCCGACCCCGGCGACAACCTTCTCGGCGATCTGGCGACAGCATGCGCGCGTGGCACCGTCGACCACACCACGGCCGCCGTGATGATGTTGACCTTGTTCAGTGCGGGCGGTGAATCCACGGCGTCACTGCTGGGCAGCGCGGTGTGGTTGCTGGCATCCAAACCGGAGATTCAGCAGCTGGTCCGTGGTGATCGCACGCTCCTCGGAGCCTTCATCGAAGAGGCACTGCGCTACGAGCCGCCATTCCGTGGCCACTACCGCCACGTGCTGGTGGACACCACGTTGGACGGGGTGGAATTGGCCGCCGGTGACCGTCTGCTGTTGTTGTGGGGTGCGGCCAACCGTGATCCCGAGCAGTTCGAATCTCCCTCGGAGTTTCGGCTGGACCGCCCAGGGGGCAGGGGGCACCTGACGTTCGGCAAGGGGGCGCACTTCTGCGTCGGCGCCGGGCTGGCGCGGTTGGAGGCGCAGGTGGTGCTCGACTACCTGCTCGATCGCACGGCATGGATCGAGCCTGCCACTGTCGGAGGGTGGTTACCCAGCATCCTCGTGCGTCGCTTGAGCAGTCTGGAACTCGATGTCAGCTGACGGTCCGCGGGACCACCGGCGCTCTGATGGGGCTTGGGAGTGGGAGCTCGTCAGCGCGAAAGCTCGGTACTGTCGGCTGCTCGACACGAAGGACTGGCCCGCTCTGGCCGACATGCTGGCCGAGAATGTCACCGTCGATCTCGACGCCGGCAACCCCGCCTCGGTTCCTCTCGTCGGCCGGGAATCCGTGATCGCGGCGCTGCAGGCCGGTGTCGAGGGCGCGCGAACCGTCCACCAGGTCCATCTCCCTGAGATCAGCATCGATGGCGACGTCGCCGACGTCGTCTGGCCGGTGCAGGAGCGGGTCATCTGGAGCAACGGCACATCGTTGACCGCCTTCGGCCATTACCGGGACACGTGGCGCCGCGAGCGAGATCGATGGCTACTGGAGGCGATGCGCCTCAGCCACCTCTTGATGGAGTTCTCGTCGGAGGACTGAACACCGTTGCCGCACCGGACCCGAACGCGGTGAGGGATGATCATGCGGCGTCATCGGCTCTCAGTTGTCACCGCGACGCCACAGCGGAAGGCCGTCGAGAGCCTGACAGATGAGGAACTGGCCGTCGAATCCCTGCGCCACCGAGTTCTCATGACCGCGGCAGAAGGAGTTCTCGGCTTTGACGCCGACCATCGGCGGTGACCGGAAATACCGAGGCTCATAGCGTCTCGGGGACCCGCAGAACACCAACCGACCCCATGAGGTGGTGCCGAAGACGTAGTGCCGGGTGTCGTTGCAGGATGCACCCAGCACGACGCCGGGGGTGATCCCTGGCGTGCAGAACGCGTCGTCGCAGCTGGGCGGCTGGCTGTGTGCCGGTGCAGGTGTCAGAACCGACGCGCTCAACGCGATGC
>NZ_BLTG01000152.1 GCF_017312405.1 Mycobacterium sp. PO1 | reverse complement strand
CGTTGGTCCCGCGGGGCGGGACGGGGCCTGCGGGGCCCATTGCGACCGGACCTCCTGATCGGCGCGATGCCGCCGCGAACCGTCGTCGCCCGACCGTCGGTGCGACCCGCGCGGTTCGGTGGCCGCCGCAGGGCGCTCCCCCTCGGGCGGATGCGGTTCGGCCGGCACATCGATGATCGGGCTCTCCTCGGTGTGCGGATCGACCTCCTCGACCTCGGCGTAACCCTCGTCGGCGGTGCCCTCGGTGTCGATGCGGCTGCTGCTGACCCGGCCGGCGGTGTCGCTGCGGGGCGTCCACGGTCCTGCCTCCGGGCTGCGGTCGGCCTCGATGGCGTGCCGGTGCGACAGGTCGGCGTCGAACAGGAACTCCAGATTGGCCCGCAGTGCGGCCAACTCGGCGCGCAGCGCCGAAACCTCATCGGACTGCTGGGCACGCAGTTCGGCGACCAGCTCACGGCGCAGCTGCGCCTCCACCGACAGCTCGTACTCCCGACGCGCCGAGATCTCCCGGTCCAGCTGCAGGTCGTACACGAGTTTCAGATCACGCACCTTGGCCTGATCGCTGTCGCTCTGACGGCGATAGATCACCGAGACGAAGGCGGCGACCACCGCGGCCCACAGCGCGAGAATCACTGCGAGCTTGAGCAGTTCGACCCGGTTGGNNGTCATCAGGATCCAACCGGGCCGGCGTCCGCCGCGCCGGAGCCGGGCGCCGCGGGTCGGATCGGTCATGGGGCGACTGTACCCGCCACAGGTCGTCTCGCGTGTCGACCCGGACGGCGATTCGGCCCGCGCACTGACGGATTCGCTCAGTTCGGCGCCGGATCGGCGTCTTCGGCGGGATCGTCGGGAGAGCGGCAGCAATGCTGCAGCCACAACCCCGCGACGATCAGCGCCAGCGCGCACAGCGCTGCCACCACCGCGCCCGGGGTGTCCTCAGCGGCCACCCGCAGCTCGGATCGCCGCGGCAGCAGGTAGACCACCACGGCCAGCCACCAGCCCAGCACGACGCTGCCCATCCACGCCGACGCCTTGGCGATCACCACCGAGCGGGCCACCGCCAGCGGATGCAGCCGGCCGCCCCCGACGCCGATCTCGCCGTCCCGGATCCGGGCGCGCACCAGGAAGCCCCACCCCGCGATGACGGCAGCCAGCCCCAGCAGCGACACCCCGGTCCACAGCGTCAGCGGTGGGAAGTACCGGTACACCGCCCGCACCAGCAGGTAACCCAGCAGCCCGGTGACGACCACGGCGAGGGTCAGATCACGCTTCCGGGTCAGCCCCATCGGCGTCCCGTCCGCAGCACGTGCCCGGTGCGGCGCACACCGGCCCGCTCCTGCTCGTCGAGCGCGTCCAGCAGCTCGGCGACCGGCCTCGGCTCACCCGCGACGCTCAGCGTCGCCGTCGGGTCCACGTCGAGCCAGGGCACCAGCACGAACGCCCGGACGTGCGCATACGGGTGCGGCAACGTGAGCTCGGCGTCGGCGCTGGTGATCTCGCCGTCCGGCCCATGACAACTGACCAGGTCGACGTCGAGGGTGCGCGGTC
>NZ_BLTG01000151.1 GCF_017312405.1 Mycobacterium sp. PO1 | reverse complement strand
CCCGCCGATCCTGCTGCGCCGGCGCTGCCGCCGCCACCGCCCGCGCCTGCCCCCCTGCCGCCGCCACCGCCGGGGATGTAGTCCGGTGGCCGTGCGGATGAGCCCGCAACGGTTCGAGGAACTGGTCGGTGACGCACTCGACCTGATCCCGCAGCAGCTTGCCGCGGCGATCGACAACGTGGTGATCCTGGTCGCCGACCGCAATGCCGAGGAGCCCGACCTGCTGGGACTGTACGAGGGTGTCGCGCTCACCGAACGGGACTCGTTCTACGCCGGGGCGCTGCCCGACACCATCAGCATCTACCGCGAGGCATTGCTGGACGTGTGCGACAGCGAGGCGCAGGTGGTCGACGAGGTCGCGGTCACGGTGATCCACGAGGTCGCCCACCACTTCGGCATCGACGATGAACGCCTGCACGAACTCGGCTGGGCGTGAGGCGAAAGGCTGCGCGCGGCAACCTGATTCTGTCGGCGACAGGTGCTATGAACGGATCATGACCGAACAGTGCCGCGCCTGCCGGGCGGGCTTGGAGCACTGTCACGGTGCGTTGATCCACCATCCGTACCGCCGTGACGAGTGCACCGAGCCCGACTGCTTTGTCACCGATGTCGCTCATGCGTTGCACCTGGACTGTGACGCGGTGGGCTGCACGTGCGACGTCGCGGTCGCGGTGTCAGCCCATCGGGTCGGCTGACACCGACGCGCCGCCGTCGTGCACCGTGACCGCGCTGGGTTCGGGGTGAAACGGCGGGCTCGCCGTGCCCCACTGCAGGCAATCCCACCGCTGTCCGTCGACCGGGGCCAGCACCACCGACTCGGTGTTGGCCAGGTGGTGGTCGATCGCGAAAGCCCCGTCCACGTCGCCCAGGACCGCCGCCACCAGCCGGATCGCCGCGCCGTGGCTGACCACGACGATGTCGTGGTGCCACCCGTCGTCATCGAGGTACTGCCTGCGAAGCCGGTCGAGGACCGGCAGATAACGTTCCAGGACCTGGTGGCCGTTCTCTCCGCCGGGCAGCGCCAGGCTCAGTTCGCCGCCGTGCCAGCGCCGGTAGGTGCCGTTGAACTCGTCGTGGGCGGCCTCGTCGCTGCGGTTCTCCAGGTCACCCACCTGGACCTCGTGGATTCCGTCGAATTCCTGCAGCCCGTGCACGACGGCCGGGGCCGCGGCGTGGACCTCGCCGGCGGTCTGCACGGCCCGGGTCGCCGTCGAGTGCACGATCAGTCCAGGCGGTTCGGCCAGAGCTGCCGCGAAGCCCCGAGCCTGCTCGCGGCCGAGGTCGGTCAGTTCGGCACCGGGCGGCCGGGTGTCCAGGCGCCGCGCCACATTGCTGTGCGACTGGCCGTGCCGCACCAGTACCAGCCGGCCGCTCACGGGTGTCCCTCGCGCAACCCGTCGAGCCATGCTGTCGCCTCGTCCATCGGGGGCGGCACCGCGCCGGCGACCTCTCCGGTCGGCCACGAGCCCAGGTAACGGACGTCGGCGCAGCGCCGGTGCAGTGCGCGCAGCGCCTCAGCGACCGAGTCGTCGTCGATGTGTCCGACGAAATCCAGGAAGAACATGTAGGTACCGAGTTCCGTGCGGGTGGGTCGGGACTCGATGCGGGTCAGGTCGATGTCGCGGATGGCCAGTTCTGTCATCGCCGCGACCAGCGCCCCGGGCGCGTTGTCCAGCCGCAGCACGACCGAGGTGCGGTCCGCTCCGGTGCGCTTCGGTGGCCGGGCGGGCGCGCCCACGAGTACGAACCGGGTGCGCGCGTTGGCCTCGTCGACGACGTCGCCGGCCAGGGCCTGCAGCCCGTACCGCTGGGCCGCCAGCGCGGTCGTGACGGCGGCGTCGGCCTGACCGGCGGCGACGTCCTTGGCGGCGGCGGCATTCGAATTGGCCGGCACCAGTTCGGTTTTGGGCAGGCGGGCGGCCAGCCAGTGTTTGACCTGGGCGGCGGCCACCGGGAAGGCGGCCACGGTCCGCACGTCACCGGCTGCGGTTGCCGGTCGCACCGCGATGGTGAACGACACCTCGAGTGTCAGCTCGGCGAAGATCTGCAGCGGTGCGTCAGCGGCGAGGCTGTCCAGTGTCGGGGACACCGACCCGTCGATCGAGTTCTCGATCGGCACGACGGCGTAGTCGGCGTCTGCGGCGCGCACCGCGGCCAGCGCGGCGACGGTGCTCTCGGTGGGAATCGGAGTCAGCGGCGAGGGATCGAGCGTCTCGGCGGGCGGGATCAGGCCCTGCGCCTCGATGGCACGCAGCGCCGCCTCGGTGAACGTTCCTTCGGGGCCGAGATAAGCGATGCCGGGCACCGCACCAGCGTATCCGGTCGGCCCGGTAATGCCGTTCCGCTGCGGGAAAGCCTTGCGTCGCCGGCGCACATCGATTTAAGTTAGCCTCACCTTACCAACAGAAAGGTGTTGCGATGGCCGCTTCCGCACCGACTTCGGCGCCCACCACAGCGGAACGGATCCGCAGCGCCTGTGTCCGCGCCGACGGGGCGATGCTCGCGGTGGCCGGGGGCGACCCCACCCCCACCCCCGTGCACCACCTGCTCGACGACGGCTCGTTCGTGGTCGTGGCACCCGACGACGCCACGCCCGGAACCGTCCTCTCTGCCACCGCGTGCGCGGGCGCCGCCGGGGTACCCGCCGTGCTCGAGATGACCGACTACGCGCCGCTTGCGCTGCGTGAACCGGTGCGCGCGCTGGTGTGGATCCAGGGCCGACTCAGACAGGTGCCGGCCGGTGAGCTGCCCGCGCTGCTGGACCGCGTCGCCAGCGCCGACCCCAACCCCGCTCTGCTGCAGGTCAATTCGGACGAGTCCAACATCGGGCCGGAAGGCGACGTCCGACTCGCCCTTCTGCGGCTGCAGATCGAATCCGTGGTGGTGGCCGATGCCACCGGCGCCGAGTCCGTGCCTCCGGCGGCCCTGCTGACGGCCCGACCGGATCCGTTCTGCGCGATGGAGTCCTGCTGGCTGCAGCATCTCGAGGCCGCACACCACGACGTGGTGGACCGACTCGCCGCCCGCCTGCCGAGCGCATTGCGCCGGGGGCGGGTCCGGCCGCTGGGCCTGGACCGCTACGGCGTCCGGTTGCGCATCGAATCCGCCGACGGTGACCACGACGTCCGCCTGCCGTTCACCCGACCGGTCGACGACGTGACCGCTCTCAGCCAGGCGATCCGCGTGCTGATGGGCTGCCCGTTCCTCAACGGGCTGCGCGCCCGCGGCGCCTGACCGCTGCCGGAGACCGCGGCCTTTCCCGGGGGCGGCTACCGTGGCTGCGGTGACCGGCCCGACCGACGAGCTGACCGATGAACAGCGACGTGCGCTGCGCATCGAGATCGCCGTCGTCCTGGCGGTCACCTTCGCGCTCAGCGCCTACACGTCGCTGCTGAGCCTCATCGAAAGTGTCCTGTTGGGGCTGTCGGGCCAGATCGTGGCGCTCAACCCACGTCGCTCACCGTTCGACCTCATCGACCTCGGCCTCAATCTCGCCAGTCTGTTCCAGTTGCTGGCCTGGGGCGCGCTGGCCGTCTACCTGCTGTGGCGAGGCGGCGACGGGCCCGCCCGCATCGGCCTGAGCCGGATCCGTTGGCGCGGCGACGTACTGGGCGGGCTCGGGTTGGCCACCCTGATCGGAGTGCCGGGGCTGGCGCTCTACCAGATCGCGCGCGTCCTCGGTGTCAACGCAGCTGTCGAACCGGCCGAGCTCAACGACACCTGGTGGCGTGTCGCGGTGTTGCTGCTGCTGTCGTTCGGCAACGGCTGGGCCGAGGAGATCATCGTCGTCGGGTTCCTTCTGACGCGGTTGCGCCAGCTTCGCGTCAACCCCTGGCTCGCCCTGCTGATCTCGAGCCTGCTGCGCGGCGTCTACCACCTCTATCAGGGGTTCGGCGCCGGGCTGGGCAATGTCGCGATGGGACTGGTGTTCGGTTACGTCTGGCAGCGCACCGGGCGCCTGTGGCCGCTGATCATCGCCCACACACTGATCGACGCGGTGGCATTCGTCGGATATTCCCTGCTGGCAGGCCGGCTGGGCTGGCTTCAGTAGTCCCCGGCGGCGCGTACATTCTTGCTGTGACCGACGAGCGGCCGCCGTATCCGGGGTTTCGCCGACCCCCGGCAGGCTTCCCCGAGCGTCGGGAGCCCCCACCGGCGATCCGTCGCGACCCTCGTCACCAGCCGCCTCCGCCTGCACCTCCGCCGCCATATCGGCCACCGCCACCGCCGCAGCACCACCGGCCGCCACCGCCACCGCCGGGACCGGCGCGGCGGCCCGCGCCGCCGCGCCGCCCGGCGCCCCCTCCTCCGCGACCCCCTCGCTCTGCGCCACCTGCTCC
>NZ_BLTG01000150.1 GCF_017312405.1 Mycobacterium sp. PO1 | reverse complement strand
ACCAAACGGGGTCAAGCCCAGCCGGGGCGGCTTTCGTTTGATCGGGGTCAGTCGGTGTCGCGGCGGTCGTTGATCAACGACGGTGGGTGTCAGACTGATATACGCGGGTTGGATACCGCAAGACGATGGTTCGGCGCGAACGGTGGCTGCTCTCTAGGGACGGGCGTCACATCAACATTCATCGAATGCTGTTGTTGCTCATAGCTGTAACGCAGATCCAGTTCGCCTACCTCGCCGTCGACCGACCGACTCCAATCAAGTTTGGACGGCCACGCTTAGGCCAGCGTGGCCAGCGACCAGCACCAACCGGCCAGTTGACGGGCGACCGCGACGTTGGCCACGACGTGAGGCTTCTTGCGTTCGTTGAATCGGCACCATTGTTGGTGCAGGCGTCGGTTGCCGGCATGGCCGCGGTCCTTGAGCGCGGGGTCGACCTTGGCCCAGCGGGCTCGCATCGCAGGACCGGGATTGCGGTACGCCGCCCGGTGGTGCCAGGCCGATTCGATCAACAACCGCCGGACATGGGCATTGCCGGCCTTGGTGATCGAACCCTGCACCCGAGAGGCCCCCGAGGAGTATTCGGTGGGCACCAATCCGACGTAGGCGCCGATCGAGGCACCGGTGAACCGGGTCCAATCACCGATCTCCACCGACAACGCCAGCCCGGTTAATGCGGAGATCCCACGCAAACACCCCAGCCGATCAACCGGATCAGACCATCGCGATGAGGCCGCGACCGCAACGATCTGCTCGTCGAGACGATCCCTCGCCGCAGTCGCCGACAGGACCGCGTCAAAGTGATGGTCGAAGGCCGCCCTGGTATGGGGGTCATCGAATCGTTGCCGCCGCAGCCAGGTTTCGTGGACCCCGGTCCAGGCGTTCCCGCCCGAGTACACCCGGCCCTGGCGCAACAGCAGCTTGGACAGCCGGTGCCGCACCCGCATCAGATCGGCGCGGGCGTCCTCGCGGGCCCGCACCAGATCGCGCACCGCCTCCACCTCAGCCTCGGGAACCGTGACCGCGGTTATTTCGCCCAACCGCAGAAGCCGGGTCAGGTGCGCGGCATCGCGGGCATCGGTCTTGATCCGATCCCCAGCCGGGCGGATCAACTTCGACGGTGCCGCGACCACGCAGTCGATCTGGGCATCAGTCAATGCCCGGGCCAGCCCGAACCCCGTCGGCCCGGCCTCGTAGGCCACCCGCAAGGGACCTCGCAGTCTGTGCAACCAGTCCAGGATCTCGCCGTGATCGGGACACAATCGCGCCCGCTCGACCCGACCCGTCTCTTCATCAAATGCATGCGCAACCACCGAAAGCGCATGCACGTCCAACCCGACACTCGTACCGTTGAAACTCACCGGAGGCCTCCTGATCTGCAACTGTGGCTCTACCAGTGCGAGTGTTCACTCGTCACCGGCAACCCACGTCCGATTGCAGCCCGAGGCCTTCGGCCTCGAGTCAGCCCTCATACCGTCTAGCCGGCGGCCCGTAGGGTGCCTGGGTGGCCTACGTGCGCACGGTGAAGACGTCCTCGGGGGCGACCGCGGTGCAGATCGTGTGGTCCACCCGGCGGGGGTCACGCAAGATCGAGCATCTCGGGTCGGCGCACGACGAGGCCGGCATCGCGGCACTGAGGGCTGCGGCCGCCCAGCGCCTGGCCGCCGGCCAGGCACAACTCGATCTGGGCCTGGGCGAGCGCGCGGCGGCCGAGCCGTTACCGATCACCTCGTCGAAGTCGGCGCTGCTGTGGGATGCGTTGTGCGCCGCCTACGCCCGTGTGGGGTTCGATGAGGCCGCCGCGGACGACGAGGTGTTTCGTCAGTTGGTGTTGGCGCGTGTGGGGTTCGATGAGGCCGCCGCGGACGACGAGGTGTTTCGTCAGTTGGTGTTGGCGCGTGTGGGGTTCGATGAGGCCGCCCTGACTTGGCTCACGTTTG
>NZ_BLTG01000149.1 GCF_017312405.1 Mycobacterium sp. PO1 | reverse complement strand
CTAGCTGGCTGTAGGTCGAGTCAAGGGGCTGGTCGGCGTAGTTGGTCGCCACCTGCTGCTGAGGTGGTTCGGTGCGGTCGGTAGCGATGTTGGTGAGGGGGCGGGTGCCTGGCGCCCACGCTGACGTATGCAACCTCAGGTGGGTTATCTGGCGTCGTTCGGGCTGCCGTGGAGGCGAAGGGCCGGGTGCCAAGCTAGACGCGGCGTAACCCTTCAGAGGTCCGCCATAGCCGGGACGGCATCTGATCCGGCCCTTCGTCCCGTCCGCTTAGCGTGGCACTACCGACGGGAGTTGTGAAGGGTGTTGGCCGGTTCCTTTCGCTGCGAAGTATGAGGAAATCAGGCCCAGCGTGTGGGCTCGTAGGTGGCGTGGTCGCGAACGAGTGCGTGGGCGATTCGGTTGGCGCGATGGGCCAACGCGCAGGCCACGATGCCGCCGTGCTTGCCGCGGTCCTTGAGTCCGTGGGCGTAGTTCTTCGCCGCCGGTTCGTTGAGCCACAGTCCGACACCGAGGTCTATTAAGGCGCGGCGCAACGCGACACTGCCTTCGCGGCTGATGCTGCCGTCGCGGCGTTTGTGCGCGGATTCGTACTGCATCGGTGACAATCCCGATGCGCGGTAGATTTGTCGCGGTCCTGGCCACCGTCGCGGATCGCCAAGGGCGGCAGCATAATTGGATACTCGGACCGTGCCCCAGCCCGGCACCGAAGTCAACGTCGCGTACGGACTGCGCGGCAGCAGCCACCCCAGCTCAGTCTCCGCGGTGTCGATCTGATCGTCGAGATCGGCCAGCAACACCAGGTCGGCCGCCAGGATTCGGCGGGCGATCCCCGCGTCGCGGGTCGGTAGTGCATCGCGGGCTGCGGCCACTACACGCTCGGCCACCGATCGGCGCAGTTGCAGGTCGCGTACCGCAGCGAAGCGGATCAGCCGGCTGACTCCGAGCCCGGCCAGCCGCGCCGGGTCGGCAAACTCAGCGGCGACCAACCGGCCGATCTTGGTACCCAGCACATCGGGCAGCGCGAGGGTCAGCCCGGGGAACGCCCTGTCCAGCTGGCCGAGCAGCTGGTTCTTCGTCGCGGTACGCGTGGCGACCCGGCGACGCCGATGTGAGGCCCACGCGCTCACTTCACCGATCACGACATCGCGATCAGTGACCGGACGTCCGTACCCGGCCAGCACCAGCTCGGTGATCGCCGCCACGTCGATTGCGTCGGTCTTGACTCGGCGCCGGCCCTGTACGCGCCGTTGCTCAGCGACCTGGGCTGGGTTGAGCTCCAACACTTCCCACCCCTGCGGCCAGCGACAATCGAGCACCGGACGGTGATAGTGCCCGGCTGCTTCGACACCTATCTTGACCTGCACTGACGCAGGCACAACAGCCATCACGCGAGTCACTGCCGCGGTCAGGCCCGATCCGGTCAGCACGAACTCGAAGGGGTCGACCAGCCGACGGCGAGCTGCGTCGGTCACCGACAACAGCGCTGAGGTCTTGCCGACATCGATGGCAACGACGATCGTGGATGACGTGACTGGAGCTACATGCACAGACACAACAACACCTCCGGGGTGTGTCAGGAGGTCCACGTGCGTCAACACACGGACCCCAAAGGAATCAGTTACAGATCCCTTCCTGACACCTCCGGAGGCATTTGAGAAGGACTATCTCGATCTATATCAGCCGGGC
>NZ_BLTG01000148.1 GCF_017312405.1 Mycobacterium sp. PO1 | reverse complement strand
TTGGCGTTGTTCCTGCTCGATCAGGACGGCCCCGAACCCGACGACACCGAACGCGCCCGCCGCCGCGGACTGACCAAGGGTAAGCAGCGTGGCGATGCGATGACCCCGATCAGCGGGGAGCTGACACCGGAGGCGTGGGCGCTGATGGAGGCGATCTTCGCCAAGTACGCCGCCCCGGGCATGTGTAATCCCGACGACCCCGAACCGTGTGTCTCGGGAACCCCGTCGCAGGCCCAGATCGATGCTGATCATCGCAGCCTGGCTCAACGCCAGCATGATGCGCTGGTCGCGGTGTTGCGGATTGCGCTGATGAGTGGTCAGCTCGGACAGCTCAACGGGCTGCCGGTGTCGGTGATCATCCGCACCACCCTGCAAGACCTGGAATCCCGCGCCGGGATCGGAGTCACCGGCGGGGGCACCCGCCTCCCCATCGCCGAGGTGATCCGCCTGGCCGCCCACGCCCATCACAGCCTGGCGGTGTTCGACAAGGCCACCGGATCGGCGCTGGCGTTGTTTCGGGCCCGCCGGGTTGCCTCCCCAGCACAGCGGGTCATGCTGATCGCCCGCGACGGGGGCTGCACCAAACCCGGCTGCACGGTGGGCGCCTACGGCAGCCAAGCCCATCACGTCGTCGCCGACTGGACCGACGGCGGTAACACCAACGTCGACGAACTCGGCCTAGCCTGTGGACCCGACAACCGCGCCGTCGGCCCCGGCGGCTGGAGCACCCGGATGAACGAACGCGGCGAAGTCGAATGGATCCCCCCACCACCACTGGACACCGGCCAAACCCGCATCAACACCTACCACCGCCCCGAACGACTCCTCCGACCCCCCGACCAGCAGCCACCGAACCCTTCGACATCGAGCCGTTCGGGCGATCCCGACGTCGGGCTGCAGGGCGACGGCGCGGAATCAGACCGTGCCCAAAACCGCCCTTCCGACCCCCCGAACGACACCCAATGCGGCGACAACCAACCGATCAACGACGAGCTGATCGACGACGAACCGATCGACTATGAACTGATCGACAACGAACCGATCGACGATGAGCTGACCGACCACAAGCCGATGGACGACGCGCTGACGGACGAGCCGATCGACTATCAGCTGATCGGCGACGAACCGATCGACGACGAACCGATCGACGGCCAGCCGATCAACGACGCGCCGATCGACGACCAGCCGATGGACGACGCGCTGACCGACGACGCGCTGATGGCCGACGAGCCGATCGACTACGAGCTAACCGAACCATCGCCGACCGACAACCCCAGCGAACCCGAAGAACGCGACGAACCCAGCAGCCCACGTGACCCCGGCGAACCTGACAACCCCGACGAATCCAGTAGCCCCGGCCAACCCGGCGGACCCGCACCCCCAGACGGCCAAGCCGCCTGAGCGTCTGATCGCCTCACCGCCGAACAGTCACTCGGCCGCACGGCTGGGGTCCGTCAGATTAACGGTGTAAGCGGCATCTTCGGTTAGGTTGTTTCGCTGCCCGGCA
>NZ_BLTG01000147.1 GCF_017312405.1 Mycobacterium sp. PO1 | reverse complement strand
TTCAGCGGGAACACGCCAGTTGTGCTGAGTAACGCCCTTCGAATCAGTTGTTGAATCGCCGCGTCGCTAGGTTTAGTCGCCTCCCACAAAGACGCGTCTATCCACTCGGGCGTGATGCTCGGCTTTGTCTGGGAGCTGTTTCTCACCACGGATGCTCGCTGGACGTCGCGCTCGTAGTGGAAGCTAAAGAACGTTCGATGAGCCATAAGGCATTTCTCCTTGCCGTCGTGGGTTCAAACTGGCGCTGGCGCGTCGGGTCTTGCCCGAGATGAAGTGGCGCAACAGATTAGATTTCGGCTAACTCGTCGGCCCCTGTTCGGGGAGTACCGTGGTGGTCGTGGGTGGCGGGACTGGCTGCGAGATTGAAGGTGAGGGCACTGCCGAGGTCGCGGGCGCTGTGGGAGCTGGTGACGGAATTTCTGCAGGCGTCACCGTCACGGTCACCTTCACAGTTTGTTCTCTTGGAGCTTCATTTTCCTTTTCATGACACAACGAGTAAACGAATAGCAGCAATCCGGCCGCAATCAACGGGCCGTAAAAATATTTGATTGACCATGACGCGTATGACTCATTTTTCGACGCCTTCGGGAGATTTTTCGTCTCCATGGACAGCGGTTCTACAGTATTCGCCACTATTGCATCGTGCAGATCACGGAACGTTCGTTCGACGTTTAGATAATGCGCGTCAATCACGGCAAAGGCGCATAATCCGACGATCCCAAGCAGGATAAATACTGCGTTGTCACGAATCACTGCCACACCGAATGCGGCGCCAGCCAAAGTTATCGACCAGCCTTTTGCCTGAGCGGAGGAGCTCGCCATGCGACCTACGACCGAGGCGACCAGTTCGAGGTGCTTTCGCCGATCCTCCCGCTCGCCAGGCTCGGCCAGGTCGTAGCCGGTCATCGTGCAACGCCCATAGTCTCGCGCAGTCTAGCCAGTGCACTGTCAAGCAACGCATCATCAATTGTCGATGCAGATGGCCAAATAGGACCAATATCGTCGCCGCTCCATCGAGGCACTACATGCACGTGTAGATGGTCGACCGTTTGTGTTGCGGCCTTGCCGTTCGATTGGATTATGTTGAGCCCTTCGGGTTCAAGCGCGCGCCTAACTGCTCCAGCGACTTCGCGCGTGACTGCCATCAATGCTGCAGCGTATTCATCGTCGACTGACCAAATGTCTGGTATGTGCTTAAGCGGCACTACGAGGGTGTGCCCCAGGGTCGCAGGCTCCTTCGGAAAGAATGCCGCTACAAGATCGGTTTTCATCACCATGCGGACGGCGCCATCGCCAGCGAGGATCGCGCAGAACGGGCAACGCGCAGACAATCTGTGAACCCCCCGTTCGCCCCATGTTTGGTACTGCGCACAAGCTACGCCAAGGGTCCGACATTTAGCTTTGGAGT
>NZ_BLTG01000146.1 GCF_017312405.1 Mycobacterium sp. PO1 | reverse complement strand
CCAAAGCTAAATGTCGGTGGCGGGGTGTAGCGTCGGTTTCGTGTTCGAAAGTGTGTTCGATGTGGATGCGGTCGCGTCGGAGGCTGAGTTGCGCGCCGTGGTGGAGCGCTGCGAGCACCTGAAATCGGCTGCGGCCGCCGCGCAGGCCCGCGCGACCGCGTTGTGGGCGGCCAAGCGGGAGGCGGCCGAGAAGGCGGCCGGGATTCCGGCCGTGCGGCGGGGGCAGGGGCTGGCCGGCGAGGTCGCGCTGGCGCGGCGCGATGCCCCGGTATGCGGGGCCCGTCACCTCGGGTTCGCGCGGGCCCTGGCCCATGAGATGCCCCATACCCTGGCCGCGCTGCAGGCCGGGGCGCTCTCGGAGTGGCGGGCCACCCTGATCGTGCGCGAGTCGGCTTGTTTGAGTGTCGAGCACCGCGGTGAGTTGGACGCCGAGTTGTGCGCCGACCTGACCCGGCTGACCGGGTGGGGAAATAAGCGTGTGGCCGCCGAAGCCGCGACGATCGCCGCCCGGTTGGATGCCGCCGCGGTCGTGGGGCGGGCCCGCAAGGCTCCGGCGGATCGGGCGGTGTGGACCCGCCCGGCCCCTGATGCGATGGTCTATGTCACCGCGCTGCTGCCCGTGGCCCAGGGCGTCGGGGTGTATGCCGCGTTGAAACGCCAGGCCGACGTGACCTGTGATGGGCGTTCGCGCGGGCAGGTGATGGCCGACACCCTCTACGAACGCATCACCGGCGCCTCCGCGGCCGCGCCGGTGTCGGTGGCGCTGAACCTGGTCATGGCCGATACCACCCTGTTCGGCGCCGACACCAGCCCCGCCTGGGTGCAGGGCTACGGGCCGATACCCGCGGCGGTGGCCCGTCATCTGCTCGCCGACGCCGCGACCGCCGCCCAAACCGACGCGCAAGCCACCCTGCGCCGCCTGTATCGCCACCCCACCTCCGGACAGCTGGTCGCGATGGAATCCCGGGCCCGGTTCTTCCCGCCCGGGCTGGCCCGGTTCATCGACGTGCGCGACCGCACCTGCCGCACCCCCTTCTGCGACGCCCCGATCCGCCACCACGACATGGACCATTCAGGCTGCCACCCCCGACCGCGCCGGTGGGCCCACCAGCGCGCGCAACGGCCTGGGCACCTGTGAAACCTGCAACTACGCCAAAAACGCCCCCGGTTGGACCGTCACCACCACCGACCATGACGGCACCCACCGCGCCGACTACACCACCCCCACCGGCGCGACCTACTACTCCCTGGCCCCACCAGCCCCCACGCGAAACCC
>NZ_BLTG01000145.1 GCF_017312405.1 Mycobacterium sp. PO1 | reverse complement strand
ACATCCCTTAGGAACTCAAGTTCCGCGGGCCCGACACGCGTCGAACACATGTTTGATTCTGTCGCCGTGACGGTCTACATTCGGGCACATGAGCGACGACAGCGACAGCACGGCCGGCACCGAGGCACCCCGTGACCGCGACACCAGCCTGACCGACCGTCAGCGCACCATCCTGGACGTGATCCGGACATCGGTGACCACCCGCGGCTATCCACCGAGCATCAGAGAGATCGGCGACGCGGTCGGGTTGACCTCCACCTCATCGGTGGCCCACCAGCTGCGCACCCTGGAGCGCAAGGGGTATCTGCGCCGCGATCCCAATCGCCCGCGCGCAGTGGACGTACGGGGTGCCGACGACGCGGCGACACCGGTCGTCACCACCGACGTGGCCGGTTCCGATTCGCTCCCGGAACCGACGTTCGTCCCGGTGCTGGGTCGCATCGCTGCCGGTGGCCCGATCCTGGCCGAGGAAGCCGTCGAGGACGTGTTCCCACTGCCCCGGGAACTGGTCGGGGAAGGTTCGCTGTTCCTGCTCAAGGTGGTCGGCGAGTCGATGATCGACGCGGCCATCTGTGACGGCGACTGGGTGGTCGTCCGTCAGCAGAACGTCGCCGACAACGGCGACATCGTCGCGGCGATGATCGACGGCGAGGCCACGGTGAAGACCTTCAAACGAACCCGCGGCCAGGTGTGGCTGCTTCCGCACAACCCGGCGTTCGAGCCCATCCCGGGCAATGACGCCGCGGTCCTCGGCAAAGTCGTGACCGTCATCCGCAAGGTGTGACGAGGCGGACCTATCCGGCGCGCACGAAACCCATCGTGCGCGCCATCTCCTCACTGGCGAAATAGATTTCGGCGACCACGTCGCCGTACTCGGGGCTGTCAGGCACCCAGTACAGACCCGATCGGGTGTCTGCCTTCACCGGGTAGCCGCCCGGCACTTCGCGTGGATCATCGAGCCCCATGTGCAGCGCTGTTCCCAGGGGAGACGGCTCGTCGATGTCGATCCGCGCGTGCCGACCGGTATCGGTCAACGGATCACGCTCGAAGACGGGCCCCGGCGGGGGCACCTCGTCGGCGTAGAACTCGCGATCCGCCGCCGGTTCGGGGCCGCCCACCGCGTCCGCCTCGTAGCGCGCGTCGGCGTGGTTGACCGCGTCGGCGTGGTTGACCGCGTCTGCTTCGTCGCTCGCCTCGGGCTCGCCGATCGCGTCCCCCCCGGCGAAGTCGTCGTACTCGTCATCGAAGTCCTCGTCGTACTCGTCATCGAAATCGGACTCCGCCGCGACGGCAGGTGCGGGAACGTGTTCGTACGCGTCCGGCTCGTCAGGGGTCGCCACCTCGCCAGGCGGTGCAATCTCGTCGGGGGTCTGGATCATCGTCGGCGCAGTGTCGACGGCGTCGGGATCCTCCTGCTCGGCATCGTCGGGGCGCGCCGCCCCGGCAGTACTCCAGAAGCTCAGCGGGGTCGAGACATCGTGGGCGCTCTCCGACGACACGGGTGCCGCGGTCAGCGATCCCAACCCTTCGCGGGCGTACAGGTCGCCGAACAACTCGTCCTCGCCGCCGTACCCGTCGTCTCGCCGCTCACCGGCGGGCGCGGCCACATACCTGGCGTCGTCGTCCTCTTCGTCGGCGAATCCGGGCGAGTCGTCACGGCGGCGGTTCCGCATCACCGCGAAGGCCACCACCGCGACCAGTAGCAGGATCGGGACGATGGCCAGCAACCACCACCAGCTCCACCGGAATCCGGTGCCCTCGTCGGCGTCGGAGGCCTGCGGTGTCGCAGTGGCAGCGGGGGCTTCCTGGCCCGGCACCTCCAAGCCGGCCAACTGCGAGGCCAAGCTCGCCGGGTCGGTGCTGAACTGACCTGAGGCGCTGTTCCACGAGATGGATCCGTTGGCGAACCGCTGGGTGATGACGTCGCCGTCCTGGGTCTGATCGGCCACCGGGGCGCCCAGCTCCCCGGTCGCTCCGCCGAGTTCCTGCCACGCCGCGTTCAACGGGCCGCGCACGATCACAGCACCGTAGTCGGGAGTCCAGAAGATGACCGGTTCGTCGTCGGCGGCGAACTGGCTCATCCGGCTTGCCGGCTCCAGCCCACCGTCCCTCTCGCTGGTCACCGGGAACCCGAGATCACCCTGCGGACCGCCGACACTCTCGTATTTCGCCAGGACCTGTCCGGTCACCACGTTCGCACCGGTCTCCGGGGTGTAGAAGATCTTGCCGTTGACGAAGTCCTGGCCCCAGCCGTCGTCGCCGATCTCATAGGGCTCGCCCTGGGCCTCTCCCAGCGGGCCCAGCGGACCGCCGGCGGCGCGGCGCGCTGCGTTGATCGCCGAAACCGGGTCGTCGGGGACGGCCACATCGGTCAGTTGGTCGGCCAGCTCCGGCGGCTCGGTGGTGAAGGTCTTGGTGCTGGAGTCGTACGACAGGGCTCCGCTGGCGAAGTCCTGACTGACCACTGATCCGTCGTAGGTGGCATCGTCGACGGGCACGCCCAGCGCACCGGTCGATCCACCCAGCTGGTCCCATGCGGCGTTGATGGGCCCCCGCACCACGCGGGCTCCGTGCTCGGGGGTCCAGAAGATCACCGGGTTGTCCGGCGCGCTGAACGTGCTGTTACGGCTGCCCGGAGCCAGCCCGGGCCCCTCGTCGATCGTGGGGAAGCCCAGGTCGCTGTCGGCGGCGCCGCCCAGCGACTCGTACTTCTCCAGAATGGCGCCCTGCATGTAGTGCGCCCCCGTCTGGGGGGTGAAGAACATGACACCGGAGACGAAGTTCTGCGCGAACCCGTCGCCGGCCGGGTAGACGCCGCCGGTTCTCGCTCCCAGCGGACCGGTATCACCACCGCTGGCCTGCCACGCCGCAGTGATGGCGCCATCGGCCTCGGCTTCGGGCTGGGCGACGGCGACCGGTGCCAGCAGGAAGGCCGTAGCGACCCCCACCACCGCGATCGTCGCACGACCGAGCATTCGTAGGCGCACCAGCGGCTGCCGGCTCATTGATCCTCCCCGCGGTCGGCGACGGTGTCTCGAAGTCCTCGGTGCGTCCCTCGAGAAATTCTGAGAAAGTTACCGCGTCCGTTCACTGTGCGTCAGCAGACCCCGATAACCAAGCCACCTCGCCGGTCCAGCACAAGAATCTGCCGTGTTTCCGACCTGCTCAGACGCCGAGACTGCGGCCGATGATCTCCTTCATGATCTCGGTGGTGCCGCCGTAGATCGTCTGCACCCGCGCGTCCAGGAACGCGCGGGCGACGTCGTACTCGCGCATGTACCCGTATCCACCGTGCAGTTGCAGGCACCGGTCGATCAGGTGAACCTGCTTTTCGGTGGAGTACCACTTGGCCATCGCGGCTTGCTCGACGGTGAGCTTCTCATCGAGGTGGAGCCGGATGAATTCGTCGACCATGATGCGCACGAGCGTGGCCTCGGTGGACAGTTCGGCCAGCAGGAAGCGGCTGTTCTGCTGGCTGCCGATGGGTTTGCCGAAGGCCTTGCGCTCCTTGGTGTACTGGAGCGTCTGGTCCAGCACGGCCTCCATTGCCGCCGCCGCCATGATCGCGATGCTGATGCGTTCCTGGGGCAGGTTCTGCATCAGGTAGATGAACCCCTGCCCTTCTTCGCCGAGGAGGTTCGCCGCGGGGACCCGCACATCGGTGAAGGACAGTTCCGCGGTGTCCTGGGCGTCCAGACCGATCTTGTCGAGTTTTCGGCCTCGCTCGAACCCCTCCATGCCGCGCTCCACAACCAACAGGGAGAAGCCCAGCGCGCCCTTCTCCGGGTCGGTCTGGGCGACGACGATGACGAGGTCGGAGTGAATCCCGTTCGTGATGAACGTTTTCGAACCGTTGAGAATGTAGTGATCGCCGTCCTTGACGGCGCGGGTCTTGATGCCCTGCAGATCGCTACCGGTGCCCGGCTCGGTCATCGCGATGGCGCTGATGAGTTCGCCGGTGCAGAACTTCGGCAGCCAGCGCTGTTTCTGCTCCTCGTTGGCCAGACGGATCAGGTAGGGCGCGGTGACGTCGTTGTGCAGGCTGAAGCCCAGGCCGCTGTAGCGGCCGGCCGTGACCTCTTCGGTGATGATGGTGTTGTAGCGGAAGTCGGGGTTGCCGCCGCCGCCGTACTCCTCGGGAACGGCCATGCCGAGGAAACCTTGTTTGCCGGCTTCCAACCACACCCCCCGGTCGACGAGCTTTTCGGCCTCCCACTGCTCGTGGTACGGGGCGACATGCCGCTCGAGGAACGCGCGGAACGATTCTCGGAACAAGTCGTGCTCGGGTTCGAACAGGGTGCGCTGATAAGCGATGACGGGGGCCGCCTTGTCGGTTCCCAGGCCCATGGTGATGTCCTCCATCGTCGGTACGGACGTTTGACAGACGTGTCTGTCAACGTACCCCATCCAACCGGATGGTTGGTCGAGCCCCGGCGTGCGTTCACAGGACCGTAAGTTCGGTCCGACGATCGAATTTCGCTGAGGCGGCGCCACCGCGGGCCGGCGCAGAAGCGCCGACCCGCGGTGTGATGCGTCGAGCCAGGACGTCTACGAGGTGGCGGTCGCCGCCCGCGCCCCGGTGTTACGGGGCCGACGCCGACGGCCACCTCCGTTTCGGCGCGGACCGGACGTGCGCGGCGCACCGCCGGAGTTCTTCGCCGCAGGAGCGGGATTCGGCGCCGGGGCGCGTAGCGGCGCGATGTCGCCGACGAGCGCCTGCACCTGTGCGGACTCGGCCGTGACCTCCTGTGGACGCACCGAGATCCCGGCCTTGCGCAGTAGGTGCTGAGTGTCTCTGCGCTGCTCGGGCAGCACCACGGTGACGACGTCACCGTCGCTGCCGGCACGCGCGGTTCGCCCCGACCGGTGCAGATAGGCCTTGTGCTCCATCGGAGGGTCGACATGTACGACCAATTCCACGCCGTCGACGTGCACGCCGCGGGCCGCGATGTCGGTGGCCACCAGAACCCGTGCCGACCCGCTGCTGAACGCTGCCAGGTTGCGGTCGCGGGCGGGCTGGGAGAGGTTGCCGTGCAGATCCACCGACGGCACTCCCGATTCGGTGAGCTGCTTGGCGAGCTTGCGCGCCTGATGTTTGGTGCGCATGAACAGAATTCGGCGCCCGGTCCCCGAGGCCAGCAGGTGCACCAGCTCCTTCTTGGCCTGGACTCCCCCGACGTGGAAGACGTGGTGGGTCATGGCCGCCGGCGGAGCGCTGACCTCGTCGACCGAGTGCACCACGGGGTCGGAGAGGAAGCGCCGCACCAGCTTGTCGACGCCGTTGTCCAGCGTGGCCGAGAACAGCAGCCGCTGTCCGCCGGCCGGGGTGGCCGCCAGGATGCGGGTGACGCCGGGCAGGAAGCCGAGATCGGCCATGTGGTCGGCCTCGTCGAGCACGGTCGTCACGACGTCGTCGAGGCTGATCAGCTTCTGCCGCATCAGGTCCTCGAGGCGCCCCGGGCATGCCACGACAATGTCGGCGCCCGCGCGCAACGCAGCGACCTGCTTGTTCTGGGACACCCCGCCGAAGATGGTGGTGACGCTCAATCCGTTGGCCGAAGCCAAGGGCTGCAGCACAGCGGTGATCTGGGTGGCCAGTTCCCGGGTGGGGGCCAGCACCAGGCCGGTGGGCCGGTTCGGCCGGCTGCGGTGTTCGCTCAGCGCGGCCACCAGCGGTATCGAGAACGCCAGCGTTTTGCCGCTGCCGGTCTTACCGCGGCCGAGGACGTCACGGCCCGACAGTGAATCGGGCAGCGTCGCGGCCTGGATGGGAAACGGTGTGGTGATGTCGTTGGCGGCCAGCGCGCGCACCAGAGGTGCGGGCACGCCGAGATCTGCGAAGGTGTGGGTGGTCATGTGTGCCTTTCCGGCGTTCGGGCGGTGTGTGCCCGGCTGACCGCGACGAAGTTCGTCCAGCGGTAGTGCGCACACGGTGGCGAATGTCGCCACGCCACGTGATGTGGGAAATGATCTGATGTCGGCGTTCAGAGGCGGGTGCCTACCTGCGGTGGTGTCAACACTGTTCTGCCGCAGCCGACGTCGACAACCCTACCGCACAGCCGGGCCAGCGCCCTATTCGCACTGGTCAGAATGTCGCGAAGGCCGCCAGGCCCGCCGCCAGCGACATCGGCACGCGTCCTTTGATCCGGGTGCCGGCCTCAGTGTGTTCGACGGCGTCGACACGTCCTTCGGCGTGGATCCGGTTGACGAGTTCCCCGCGGCTGTACGGGATGGTGACATCCACCACTGTGTCGCGCGGCTCGACCAACTCCGCCATCCGGGACTGCAACCGCCCCAGTCCGTCGCCGGTGTGTGCCGACACGAACACCGCGTCAGGCAGCGCACGCCGCAAATGCGCCAGCGTGAGACCGTCGGCTGCGTCGATCTTGTTGACCACCAACAATTCTGGCGGTGGTGCGATGCCGTATTCGGCCACCACCTCGTTGACCACCTGGCGTACCGCATTGATCTGGGCCAACGGGTTCACATCAGAGCCATCCACCACGTGCACGAGCAATTCGGCACCGACGACCTCTTCGAGCGTCGAGCGGAACGCCTCGACCAGCTGGGTGGGCAGGTGACGCACGAAGCCGACCGTGTCGGTCAGCACGAACGGCCTGCCGTCGGCGAATTGCCCACGGCGCGTGGTCGGTTCGAGCGTGGCGAACAACGCGTTCTCGACCAGTACACCCGCACCGGTCAGAGCGTTGAGCAGGCTGGATTTGCCGGCGTTGGTGTAACCGACGATCGCCACCGCCGGGACGTCGCTCGCGACGCGACGACTGCGCTGGGTGTCGCGGACCTGCTTCATCGCACGAATGTCGCGGCGCAGCTTGGCCATTCGTTCGCGGATGCGGCGGCGGTCGGTCTCGATCTTGGTCTCACCCGGGCCGCGGGTACCCACCCCACCGCCGGCACCGCCTGCACGGCCGCCGGCCTGCCGCGACATCGACTCGCCCCAGCCGCGCAGCCTGGGCAGCATGTACTCCATCTGGGCCAGCGCCACCTGCGCCTTGCCTTCGCGGCTGGTCGCGTGCTGGGCGAAGATGTCGAGGATCAGCGCGGTCCGGTCGATGACCTTGACCTTGACGATCTTCTCCAGCGCGGTGAGCTGGGCCGGGCTGAGTTCACCGTCGCAGATGATGGTGTCGGCGCCCGTGGCGGCGACGATGTCGCGCAATTCGGCGGCTTTGCCCGAGCCGATATAGGTGGCGGGGTCGGGCCGGTCGCGACGCTGGATCACGCCTTCGAGGACCTCGGAGCCTGCAGTCTCGGCCAACGCCGCCAATTCGGCGAGGCTGGCGTCGGCGTCGGCTGCGCTGCCCTCGGTCCACACGCCGACGAGCACGACGCGTTCCAGACGTAGCTGGCGGTACTCGACCTCGGAGATGTCGGCCAGTTCGGTGGACAGGCCGGCCACCCGGCGCAGTGCGGTTCGGTCGTCGAGCGCCAGCTCACCGGCGCTGGGAGTGTGGTGGACGAAGTCGGGGTGGGTCATAGGCGAATCAAGGTTCGCACGGAGATCACTGTTCATGCACCTCGTTTAACGTCTGCTGGGCCTGCCACCATTCCTGGGCGAGTTCGCCCTGCGCGACCAGCACTGACGGACCCCGAAGAAAACTGCTGGCGTCGGTGACGGTCACGGTGACCTGTCCACCGGGAATGCGCACCTGCAGCGCCCCGGTGGCGTTCCCGCGATGAGCGAGCGCCGCGACGGCCGCCGCGACCGTTCCGGTTCCGCAGGACCGGGTCTCGCCGACGCCCCGCTCGTGCACCCGCATGGTGGCCACGCCGTCCACGGCGGCGGTGAGGACTTCGATGTTGACCCCGTCGGGAAACTGCCCGGCGTCGAAGCGCACGGGTGCCGCGACGTCGAGCGAGGCCAGCTCGTCAGCGGTCAGGGCGGCGTCCACGCAGGCCAGGTGCGGGTTGCCGACATCGACCGCCAATCCGGTGAACGTCCGGCCGCCCACCACAGCGGTACCGGTGCCGAACTGATTGGCCTTGCCCATCTCGACGCTGATGTCGGCGAACGTGGCGTCGACGGCACGGATTTCGACCGGCCGAGGCCCGGCCAGCGAGCCGACCACGAACTCGCGCCGGCGCTCCAGCCCGGCCGCCCACAGGTAGTGGGCGAAGACCCGCACCCCGTTGCCGCACATCTGCGCCGACGACCCGTCGGCGTTGCGGTAGTCCATGAACCAATCCCCGGCGGAGACGCCGTCCGGCAGGCGCTCGAGCACACCGGCCGACAGCAACGCACCGGCCGTGGTGACGCGAAGCACGCCGTCGGCGCCCAGCCCCCGTCGGCGATCGCACAGCGCGGCCACCGCGGACGGCGCCAGCGCGACGTCGGCGGGCTCATCGAGCAGGATGACGAAGTCGTTCTCCGTGCCGTGCCCTTTGGCGAACTTCACCTGTTCAGGATACGTCCCGCCACACCCGCAGCGTCACCTCGACGTTGTCGGCCGACGCGCCGTCGAGCCAGGTGATGCGGTGGTCGCGACGGAACCAGGAGCGTTGGCGGCGGACGTAACGGCGGGTGCCGACGAACGTCGGCTCACGAGCACCGGACCCGTCTCCCCCGGTGTCGAGGTCGGCGAGGACCTGCGCGTAACCCAAGGCCCGAGCCGCGGTGACCCCCTCGCGCAGCCCGCGGTCGAGCAACACGTGCACCTCGTCGACCAGACCGGCCTCGAACATCCGCTCGGTGCGCCGGGCCAGCCGATCGTCGAGCGCGGCGGTGTCCCAGTCCAGCCCGATGATGGCGGTGTTCCAGCGTGGGATGCCGATGCGCGGCGCGGACGCGGCGAACGGCCGGCCGGTCAGCTCCACCACTTCCAGCGCCCGCACGATCCGCCGGCCGTCCGTGGGCAGGATCGACGCCGCCGCGGCGGGGTCCACGCGACCCAGTTCGGCGTGCAGGGCGGCGACCCCGATCTCGGCGAGCCGCTGTTCCCAGCGGGACCGCACGACGGGATCCGTGGCAGGGAACGACCACTGATCGAGCAGCGACTGGATGTAGAGCATCGACCCGCCGACGATCACCGGCAGCGCCCCACGGGCGGCGATCGCATCGACATCGGCGGCCGCGGCCTGCTGATAGCGCGCGACGGTCGCCGTCTCGGTCACGTCGAGGACGTCGAGCTGGTGGTGGGGCACGCCGTGCCGTTCGCTGACAGGCAGTTTGGCGGTGCCGATGTCCATGCCGCGGTAGAGCTGCATCGCGTCGGCATTGACCACCTCCACCGGCAGTTCCCCGGCCAGTCGATCGGCCACCGCCAACGCGAGCTCCGATTTACCGGTACCGGTGGGGCCCACCAGTGCCAGCGGCCGCACGGCGGTCACGGCGTCCAGCGGCCGACGAAGTAGCCGACGCCGTACGGAGCGCCGCGGTAGAGCTCGTCGGCCGATCGCGGCGCCGGGGCGACGAGACCGGCGAGCACCTGATAGGCCACCCGGCCCACAGCGTTCTCGCTGAGCCCGACCAACGCGGACGCGGCGCCGCCGGCCAACGCATCGTCGAGGGCGTGCTGGCCGGCGAGCGCGTCGGGGTCGTATCCCCCCGGCGCGGCGGGGGTCAGCGTGTTCGCACCGTCGGCGACCACCAGCACGCCGGTGGGTTCGTCGAACGCGTCGAGGGCGGCGCGCAGCCGCCGTCCCAGCGCCACGGCCGCCTCCGCCGGGTGGTCCCCGCGGTAGGTGTGCACCTCGGCGCAGGCCGCCGGGTTGGCCGTGCCGCGAAGCCAAGCCGTGACCAGCACGCACAGCGGCAGCCTCGCGGGTTGACCGCCGAGGGCTGCGGCGGACAGCGCAACCGGCAGATCCACGCCGTATCCGGCGAAGGTACCGACTGCGTCGGGAGCTATCACGGCGTCCTCGGACGCGACCCCGACACCGACCCAGCGCGGCGGCAGACCCCGCGCCGCGGACACCGCCGCGGCACGCAGATCGGCGGTCTCGGTGGCGGCGGCACCGGCCAGTTCAGCGATCATCACGGGTGCCGACGGGACGAGGACGACGGCGCTGAGCACGCGCACCAACCTAGCCGCCCACGTCACGGCGGTGGTCGGATAGCCGCTTCGCCGCGTGCCAGCGCCGCCGTGGAAACCACCATCACGGCCACCGCTGTGATCAGCACGAACCAACCGGATTCGTCGGGACGCAACGACTCGCCGAGGACCACGACACCGAGCACGGCGGCGACCATCGGTTCAGCGACCGTCATGGTGGGCAGCGACGCCGTCATCGGCCCGGCGCGGAACGAGGCCTGTTGGAACGCGGTGCCCGCCACCGCGACGGCGGCCCACGCATAGAGCTCGGGTGTGCGCATCAGCTCCAGCGCACCGGCCCAGCTGGTGACGTCGAGCCGATGCACCACGGACTTGGTGAGCACCGCGAAAACGCCCCACAAGGTGCCCGAGACCGCACCCAGCAGCACCGCGCTGGTAGGCCCGGACCACATGCGCGCACCGACGAGGAACAGCGCCAGCACCGGGCCCAGCACCGCGAGCACGCCCAGCCAGGTCTCGACCGAGGCCCGCGTCTGCCCCGCCGTCGGGTTGCCGACGGTGACGATGACGACGACCGATCCGGCGAGCAGGACGGCCCACAGGCCTTGCCAGCGTGTCACCCGGCGGTGTGCGAGCCGGGCGCTGATCGGCAGCGCGAACAGCAGCGACGTGACGAGCAGCGCTTGCACCAGCAGCACCGACCCCAAAGCGAGCGCGGCAGCCTGGAGCCCGAAGCCGGCCGCAGCCACCGCGGTGCCCAGCCACCAGCGGCCGTCGCGCAGCAGCCGGGTGAACAGCTGCAGGTGCCCGACCGGCTCGTCGGTCACGTCGAGGGCCGAACGCTGGTGGAGGACGTCGCCGATCGCGATGAAGAAGGCGGCGCCGAGGGCGAGCAGGACGGCGATATCCGCTTTCGCCACCGACGACCTCCCCCCGTTGTGCACCGGACCCTGCCAGGCGCCATCGCCAAGGCATGGGCGCAGAGCGGCGCGACCTGTTTCAATAGCTACCAGGAGCGTTCTCGCCACGGCGACTCGTGGTGAGGTGTTCCCGACCAGCTGACGGGCGCCGCGCTGCGCGGCAGGTGCGCGGATGACGCGCGGAGGGCACGAGGTAACCGACCATGACGATCACCGAACCGGGCTCGGCGAAGGACACCGAGGCACCCGACACGGACGCCCCGCCGATCCCCTCGGCGACGCCGGGCCGCCGACCGTCGCCGGCAGCCCTGGCCAAACCCAAGCCCGGGGCGGCGCGTCCGGGTCCCCAGCCCGCCGCGCCAGCCGCACCGGTCCCGGTCACCGTGGTTCCCACGAGCGACCCGCACCGATTCGGACGGGTGGACGCCGACGGCACGGTCTGGCTGATCACGTCCTCCGGTGAACGCAACATCGGCTCCTGGCAGGCCGGCGACGCCGAAGCCGCCTTCACCCACTTCGGCCGTCGCTTCGATGACCTGCACACCGAGGTCGTCCTGCTCGAGCAGCGTCTGGTCGCCGGCACCGGGGATGCCCGCAAGGTGCGCTCGGCGGCGTCGGCACTGGCCGAAACCCTGCCGACCGCTCATGTGCTCGGTGACGTCGACTCGCTGGCGGCGCGGTTGGCGGCCGTGATCGAGCAGGCCGACCTCGCCAGCCAGCAGGAGAAAGCCCGGCGCGAGGAGTTGCGCGCCGAACTGACCGCCCGCAAAGAGGCGCTGGCCGCCGAGGCCGAGGAGTTGGCCGCACACTCCGAGCAGTGGAAAGCCGCCGGGGATCGGATGCGCGCGATCCTCGAGGAGTGGAAGACGGTCACGGGGTTGGACCGCAAGACCGATGACGCGCTGTGGAAGCGCTATTCGGCCGCGCGCGAGATGTTCAACCGGCGTCGCGGTTCGCACTTCGCCGAGTTGGACCGGGAACGCGCGGGGGCCAGGAAGGCCAAGGAGGCATTGTGCGTGCGGGCCGAGGAGTTGTGCGACTCCACCGATTGGGGTCCGACCGCGGCGACGTTCCGCGACCTGCTCACCGAGTGGAAGGCCGCCGGCCGCGCCGCCAAGGACGTCGACGACGCCCTCTGGCGGCGCTTCAAGGGCGCCCAGGACAAGTTCTTCTCGGCGCGCAATGCGGCGACCGCCGAGCGGGACGCCGAGTTCCGCGCCAACGCCCAGGCCAAGGAGGCGCTGCTGGCGGAGGCCGAACGTCTGGACACCTCGGATGTCGACGCAGCCCGTGCCGCGCTGCGCGCGATCGCCGACAAGTGGGAGGCCATCGGCAAGGTCCCCCGCGAGCGCGGCGCCGACCTCGAACGGCGGCTGCGCGCGGTGGAGAAGAAGGTCCGGGACGCCCCCACCGGCGGCGTCGATCCCGAGGCCCAGGCGCGGGCAGACCAGTTCCGCGAGCGCGCGGAGCAGTTCGAACGTCAGGCCGAGAAGGCGGCGGCCGCTGGAAGAACCAAGGACGCCGAGCAGGCCCGCGCGAGCGCCGAGCAGTGGCGGCAGTGGGCCGACGCGGCCGCTGAGGCGCTGGGCAGGAAGAAGAGCTAGCTGGCTGTAGGTCGAG
>NZ_BLTG01000144.1 GCF_017312405.1 Mycobacterium sp. PO1 | reverse complement strand
CGGGAGTACGGATTGTGATGGAAATCGGCTGATTTTCGTCAGGAACCGTACGCTCGCGGGACGGGGACGACGCGCTCGCGAGACGGGGACAGCGCGAGCGCCCCGGCGCCCAAGTCCCTACACCGAGTCGAGGCGCTTCTTCTCCGCCTCGACATCGAAATCCGGTGGCGGCCAGGACATGTTGAGCCGCTTCAACGTCTCGATGAGCAGTTCGGTGACGGCCAACCGGCTGTACCACTTCTTGTCGCACGGGATGATGTGCCACGGTGCGTAGTCAGTCGAGGTCCGGTCCAGCATCGCCTGATAGGCCTGCTGGTACAGCGGCCACTTCTGGCGTTCGTCGATGTCACCGGGGTTGTATTTCCAGTACTTGTCCGGCCGCTCCAGCCGCGACGCCAGCCGCCGCTTCTGCTCGTCGAGCGAGACGAACATCGCGACCTTCACGATCGCCATCCCGCCGTCGACGAGTTCGCGTTCGAACGCGTTGATCTCGTCGTAGCGCGGCTCCCACACCTCGCGGGGCACCAGGTTGTGCACCCGCACGATCAGTACGTCCTCGTAGTGCGAGCGGTCGAACACGCCGATGTGCCCCGCGGCGGGCAGCGCCTTGCGAATCCGCCACAGGTAGTGGTGGGACAGCTCCTCGGGGGTGGGCTTGCCGAAGCTCTTGTAGTCGATCCCCTGCGGATTCGCTCCGCCGACAACGTGTTTGACGATGCCGCCCTTGCCCGCGGTGTCCATGCCCTGCAGCACCAGCAGCACCGAGCGGTGGTCACCTGCGCGGCTGTTGGCGTAGAGCATCTCCTGAAGCTCGGCGAAGCGCACGTTGCGCTCCTCCTGCAGTGTCGGCGCGTCGGACTTGTCGCCGCGGAAGCCGGGGGTGGCGTCGGGGTCGATGTCGGCGACTCGGTCGCCGGGGCGGAACATCAGATGTGCGTGGGGCTCGTGCGACCACAGCGAGGGCAGGTCTTCCGGGTCGTTGGAGTCGTCCGCGTCGTTCATGCCCCTAGTCAAGCAGCCGGGCGGGTAGAACCGGGGGAGGATGCGGAGCCTGCCGGAAACTCTCCAGCGACCCGCCGACCTCGACGATTCCGCGCAACGCGCTCCACGACAGCATGGTCAGGTAGTCGATCAGCTCATCGGCACTCATCCGGGGATTCGACATCCACGAGTGGGTGGCCAGCTGCACGCCCCCGACGATGTGGAACGCCCACGGCTCGGCGCCGCCGGTGTCCATTCCGACCGACACCATTCGGCGTCGCAGCATCACCGCGAGCATGCGCGCGATGATCTGCTCGGAGTCGGCGACGGCCTTGCTCTTGCTGGCCGAGTTGTTGGCCATCACGAACCGGTAGGGCTCGGGCTCGGCGGCCACGGTCTCGACATACACCCGGATGATCTCTCGGGTGAGGTCGTAGCCGTCGAGGTTCGACGACAACGCGGCGGCCATGTTGGGGATCAGCGTGGTCTGCGCGAAGCGCATCATCACCGCGGTGGTGAGGTCGTTCTTGTCGACGAAGTAGCGGTAGAGCACGGTCTTGGACACCCCGATCTCGGCGGCGATCTCGTCCATGCTGACATTGCTGCCGAGGCGGCGGATGGCCTCCAGCGTGCCGTCGACGAGTTCGTTGCGGCGCTCGACCTTGTGCTTGTGCCAGCGTCGCTTTCGGCCATCGGTTTTGACCGCCACCGGCGGGTGTTGTTGTGCCACGTTCGCGGTGATCCGTTCCCCTTTAGTCCTCGTCAATAGTACGGGGACGCCTCGCAGCGGGCTCCCGGGAGAGGGGCGCCTCCCCCGGGTAGTTGCCGGGGTAGCGGATCATGGAGGGGTGGCACACCGACCCGAGGGTGGCCGACCGGCGGCGACGTCCGTCTCCGCCGGTCCGCGACCCAGTTTTGCCGAGGCGCTCACGGGCGTGGATTCCGCGGCGGACGCCGAACGCAGGCGCGCCCTGCGGCGGATGAAGATCGTCGCGCTGAGCTTCCTGCTCGGTGCCGCGGTGATCTTTCTGCTCTGCTCGTGGCTGCAGTCGCGTGGCGACGCGGGCCCGTGGGTCGGGTACGTGCGGGCCGCCGCGGAGGCGGGCATGGTCGGTGCGCTCGCGGACTGGTTCGCGGTGACGGCGCTGTTCAAGCATCCGCTGGGCATCCCCATCCCGCACACCGCCATCATCAAGCGCAAGAAAGACCAGCTGGGCGAGGGGCTCGGCACGTTCGTGCGGGAGAACTTCCTGTCGGCCGACAACGTCGAGACGAAGCTGCGCAGCGCCGACGTCGCGAGCCGGACCGGCAAGTGGCTCGCCGAGCCGGTCAACGCCGACCGGGTGGCCGCCGAGGCCTCGACGGTGCTGCGGGCACTGGTGGAGATGTTGCGCGACGAGGACGTCCAACAGGTGCTCGACCGGATGATCGTCAAGCGGATCGCCGAGCCGCAGTGGGGACCTCCGATCGGACGGGTGCTGTCCTCACTGTTGGAGGAGGGCCGCCAGGAGGCTCTGCTGCAGCTGCTCGCCGACCGGGCGTTCCAGTGGACGCTGAATGCCGATGAGGTCATCGAGCGGGTGATCGAGCGCGACTCTCCGACCTGGTCGCCGCGATGGGTGGACCACCTGGTCGGCGACCGCATCCACCGTGAGCTGATGGACTTCACCGACAAGGTGCGTCGCAACCCCGACCACGAGCTGCGCCGGTCGGCGACGAAGTTCCTGTTCGAGTTCGCCGACGACCTGCAGAACGACGCGGTGACGATCCAGAAGGCCGAGAACGTCAAGGAACAGATCATGGGTCGCGACGAGGTGGCTCGCGCCGCCGAGACGGCCTGGAGCACCGCCAAGCGGCTGATCCTGGAATCGGTGGACGACCCGTCCTCGGCGTTGCGGGTGCGGATCGCCGACACCGTGGTGCGGATCGGGGAATCGCTGCGCGACGACGCCGACCTGCGGGTCAAGGTGGACAACTGGATCGTGCGCGGGGCCCAGCATCTGGTGTCGGAGTACGGGGCGGAGATCACGACGATCATCACCGACACGATCGAGCGGTGGGACGCCGACGAAGCCTCCCGGCGCATCGAGTTGCATGTCGGACGTGACCTGCAGTTCATCCGGATCAACGGCACCGTGGTGGGCTCGCTGGCCGGCTTGGTGATCTACACCGTCGCGCACTTGTTGTTCTGACCTGCGCTAACTAGTGCTTGCAAAAGTTAGCACTCCGTCGTACGGTAGATGGTGTCGATATCGGTTACCCATCGCAACGAGGAGGCACGCATGCCGCAGGACGAAAATCTTGCCGCTGTCGTGTCCAGCGCTGCGCAGGACATCGGCAGCTTCATCCGCAGCCAGCGCGAGGCCGCGCAGGTGTCTGTACGGCAGCTGGCCGAGAAGGCCGGCGTCAGCAATCCCTACCTCAGCCAGATCGAACGGGGATTGCGCAAGCCTTCTGCGGACGTCTTGAACCAGATCGCCAAGGCGCTGCGGGTATCGGCTGAGGTGCTCTACATCCAGGCCGGAATCCTCGAGCCGAGCGAGACGAACGAGGTACGCGACGCGATCGTCACCGACACGGCGATCAACGAGCGGCAGAAGCAGGCGCTGCTCGACATCTACACGTCGTTCTGCGCGCAGAACGAGGCCGCTCTGACCGAGGCGGCAGTGGGGATGGCCTTCGGCGAAGCCGAGAAGTCGGACACCTTCGGCGAAGCCGAAAAGTCGGAAACCGTCAGCGAAGCAGACGAGGAGCCGAGTACTGAACACGAGGGCCCTCTGGAAATCCCGCAGATCGCATCAACTCATTCGCAATCCTGACCCGAAAGGAAACCACCATGGCTGAGAAGTCCCAGAACCAGTTCGACATCGACGATCTGAAGGCCCCGCTGCTGGCCGCGGTCGGTGCCGCCGACCTGGCGCTCGAGCGTGTCAACGAGATCGTCGCCGCGCTGCGTGAGCGTGCCGGCGAGGCCCGCACCGACGCCGAGACCCGCGTCGAGGACAGCCGCGCCCGCATCACCCGCCTCCAGGAAGAGCTGCCGTCGCAGTTCGACGACATCCGCGAGCGGCTGAGCTCGGAGGAACTGCGCAAGTTCGCCGACAGCTACGCCGAGGCCGCGCAGACCACCTACTCCAAGCTGATCGAGCGTGGCGAGGCCGCGCTGGAGCGCCTGCGCAGCCAGCCGGGCCTGGAGGAAGCCGCGAGCCGGGTCGAGGGTTACACCGACCAGGCCGTCGAGCTCACCCAGGAAGCGCTGGGCAACGTGGCCACCCAGACCCGCGCCGTGGGTGAGCGCGCCGCCAAGCTGGTGGGCGTCGAGCTGCCCAAGAAGGCCGAGGACGCCGCCGAGCCGGTGAAGAAGACCGCCGAGAAGGCTCCGGCCAAGAAGGCCCCCGCCAAGAAGGCCCCCGCGAAGAAGGCTCCGGCCAAGAAGGCCCCGGCCAAGAAGGTCACCCAGAAGTAAACGACGGAAGTCGACCGGAGGGCGTAACCCGCATAGGCTGTAAAGCGTGATGCTCCAAGGCCTCGTGGGTTACGTCCTCCTCGCGTTGCAGATCGCGGTGCTCGTCGCGGTCGTCTATGCGTTCGTGCACGCCGCGATGCAGCGTCCCGACGCCTACCCCGCGGTCGACAAGCTGACCAAGCCGGTGTGGCTGGTGATCCTCGGCGTTGCCGGGCTGCTCGTGCTCGTGTTCGGCACCAGCGTGTTGGGCATGGTGATCGGATCGGTTGCCGCGGGCATCTACCTGGTCGACGTCCGGCCCAAACTGCTGGAGATCCAAGGGAAGTCGCGGTAGTGCGGCTCGCCCGGCTCGCCGCGGTCGCCATCGCGGGCGGCGTCATGTCCGGCATGCTGTCCGGTATTTCCGCGCCGATCGCCGCGGCGTCACCGCTGGGTGCTCCCGCCGTCGACCACGTCGAATGGGCCAAGTGGGGTGACCTGTCCAGCCTGCGCGTCTACCCGACGCCGGCCGGTCGGGATGCCTCGGCCCGGCCGGGAGCGTCGGCGCAGGCCGGCCAGGTGTGGAACGAGGTACTCGCGCTGGCTCCGGACGCCGACATTCCCGGCATGTACGAGCAGTTCGCCTGCCACTGGCAGTTCGCCGAACTCTTCGAGCCCGGCAAGGTCAGCTGGAACCTCGAGCCGTGGCGCCCGGAGGTGAGCTACCAGGACATGGTGGCGGCCGGGTGTAATCCGGGCGGCACCGAAGAACCCTTCTGACATGGGCTACACCCGCGCACAGGTCGCTGCGCTGATCGACCACACCCTGCTCAAGCCCGAGGCCACCGAGGCCGACGTCGTCGCGCTGCTCACCGAGGCGGCCGACCTCGGCGTCTACGCGGTGTGCGTGTCCCCGCCGATGGTGTCGGCCGCGGCCCAGGTTCCCGGCGGACCCGTCGTCGCCGCGGTGGCCGGGTTCCCGTCGGGCAAGCACCTGCCGGGGATCAAGGCCGAGGAGGCGGCCCACGCCGTCGCCGACGGTGCCCGCGAGGTCGACATGGTGATCGACGTCGGCGCCGCGTGCAGCGGTGAACTCGACGTGGTGCGCGCCGAGGTCGCCGCGGTCCGCAGCGCCGTACCGCAGGCGGTGCTGAAGGTGATCGTCGAGTCGGCGGTCCTGCTGGAATGCGGCGGTGAGCCGCTGCTCGCCGACATCTGCCGGGTCTGCGAGGACGCCGGCGCCGACTTCGTGAAGACCTCCACCGGGTTCCATCCCAGCGGCGGAGCGAGCGTGCGGGCGGTGGAGGTGATGGCCGGCGTCGTCGGCGGCCGCCTCGGGGTCAAGGCTTCCGGAGGGATCCGCACAGCGCAGACCGCGATCGAGATGCTCGACGCGGGCGCCACCCGGCTGGGGTTGTCCGCCAGTCGAGCCGTGCTCGACGGCCTGGGCTGAGACCCGCTCGGAGGGCGGAGAAAGCGGGACCCGCTCGGAGGCCCGAGAAACGAGACCCGCTCAGAGGCCGGAGAAGCACGGGTCGTCGGTCTGCTTCGGGATCGAGGCGTTCTGCGTGGAGAACCGGCTGATCACACCGCTGTCGGTGACCTGCACCGAGTCCGCTCGGATGTTCATCGGATAGTCCTGGGTGAGCCGTGAGGTGAACGCGTCCAGCGCGGGCTGCACCGCCTCGCGCGGCAGCGTGAACCCGAGCCCCGTCACGTTCTCCACCTGCAGTGAGATGCCGCCGTCGACGACCTCCGGGCGGGCGGTGATGCTGCCCAGCGCGCCCTCCAGCTCGATGGTGCCGGCCCCGGCGTTCGTCGTCACCCCGGTGACGAAGCTGCCGACCAGCGGGATCGCGCCCTGGATCGTCTGCTTGATGCCCTCGGCGCTCCACGTGATGTTCGCGACCAGCGAGCCGATGGACCCGCTCGAGGTCGCCGAGTCCTCCAGACGGACGTCGTTGATGTCGAGGTCGACCTTCATGCCCTGGGCGTCCCGGATCTGGTTGCCCGCCGTCTCGATCCGGATGTTCGTGTAGTGCCCCGACGCGTGCTGCAGCAGGAACGGCGGCAGCACCCCGAACGNNCCTGGACGACACATTCGACGACTCCGGCGACCACCGAGTCGGCCCTGTGCCGCGCATACAGTTCGCCACCGAGCAGACCCGCGAACACCAGCGCCAGCACGATCACCACGACCAGCGCCAGAGACAGCGGGTCGCTGAAGATCTTCTTGAAGCGGGCCTGCACCGAAGAATCCTCCTCGGGGGGAGCAGTGGACGTCGGCGCCGGGCCGTGACCCGAATAGGCGGGGTCGTAGCCCGGATGGGGTGGGCCGGGCGG
>NZ_BLTG01000143.1 GCF_017312405.1 Mycobacterium sp. PO1 | reverse complement strand
ACACCGAGGGTCTGCAGATCACCACCACCATCAACCCGCAGGCGCAGGCCGCCGCGGTCGACGCCGCCGACGAGTACATGGAGGGCCAGGACCCCGACATGCGCACGGCGATCGTGTCGATCGACCCGAAGACCGGCGGGGTGGAGGCCTACTACGGCGGCACCGACGCCGCCGGGTTCGACTTCGCCCAGGCCGGTCTGCCCACCGGCTCGTCGTTCAAGGTCTTCGCGTTGGTCGCGGCGCTGGAGCAGGGCATGGGCCTGGGCTATCAGGTGGACAGCTCGCCGGTGACGGTCAACGGCATCGAGATCTCCAACGTCGAGGGCAACAGCTGCGGCACCTGCAACATCGCCGAGGCGCTCAAGCGTTCGCTGAACACCAGCTACTACCGGCTGATGCTGGAGCTGGAGAACGGCCCGGCCGACGTGGCCGACGCCGCGCACCGCGCCGGCATCGCCGAGAGCTTCCCCGGGGTGGAGCACACGCTGTCCGAGGACGGCCAGGGCGGCCCGCCCAACAACGGTGTGGTGCTGGGGCAGTACCAGTCCCGGGTGATCGACATGGCCTCGGCGTACGCCACGCTGGCCGCGTCGGGCGTCTACCACAAGCCGCACTTCGTGCAGAAGGTCGTCAACGCCGAGGGCACCGTGCTGTACGACGCCAGCCAGGAGGACAACACCGGCGAGCAGCGCATCGAGAAGGACGTGGCCGACAACGTCACCGCCGCGATGCAGCCCATCGCCGCCTACTCCGGCGGGCACGCGCTGGCCGGGGGTCGCCCGTCGGCCGCCAAGACCGGCACCAACCAGCTCGGTGACACCGGCGCCAACCGCGACGCCTGGATGGTCGGATTCACCCCGTCGCTGTCGACGGCAGTATGGGTCGGTACCACCGAGGGCACCAAGCCGCTGGAGAACCAGTGGGGTTCGCCGGTGTACGGGTCGGGTCTGCCGTCGGACATCTGGAAGGCGACGATGGACGGCGCCCTCGACGGCACCGACACCGAGTCGTTCCCGAAGCCCGAGGAGATCGGCGGATACGCCGGGGTGCCGGCACCGCCCCCGCCGCCGCCGACCTCGACCGAGCCCCCACCGCCGTCGGAGACCGTCATCCAGCCGACGCTGGAGATCGCGCCGGGCATCACGATTCCGTGGGGGCCGCCGACCACGGTGCCCGCGTCGCCCGCACCAGGGGCGCCGCCTCCGCCGCCGGATCCCGCGGCCGTGCCGCCCGGACCTGACGGTCAACCCGCCCCGGTGAACGAGCCTGGCGTGCCGGTCGCGCCCGGAGCCCCGCCGCCGCCCCCGTGACGGACGGTCGCGACGAGGCCGAGTCCGAGTTCGATGCTGCGGCTCGGGCGGAGGAGTCGGGTTGGCCCGTGCGGCCGGCGGAGCTGGATTCGCCGGCTCAGCCGGCAGGGTTGGAGTCGCCGGCTCGGCCGGAGGAGATCGAAGCCCCGGCTCGACTGGCAGGGATGGAGTCGCCCGCCCGGCTCGCAGGTGACCTCCGGAGCCTCGACGACCGCGACCTGCCCAGCCGCACCGACACGATCGGCGCCGCGCTGGCGGGCACCATCGGCGGGCCGGTCGGCCGGCACGCGCTGATCGGTCGCACCCGCTTCCTGACCCCGCTGCGGGTGATGATGCTGATCGCGCTGGTGTTCCTGGCGCTGGGCTATTCGACGAAAGCGGCGTGCCTGCAGACCACCGGGTCCGGCACCGCCGAGCAACGG
>NZ_BLTG01000142.1 GCF_017312405.1 Mycobacterium sp. PO1 | reverse complement strand
CCACGACCACATCCTCCTGGTGCGATCACGATCTCCACCAGAGCCAGGACAGTTCATAGCAGGGTGCCGCCGGCGGTGACGGCGTGGGGGGACTGTCGCGATAAGGGTGTAAACGGCCTGATCGGCCCCGGTGTGTCGGGGCCGGAAAGGTCGCATGATGACCGAAACTGTCGTGGCTGTGGAGCCATCGCAGAATCCCGATGAGGAGGCCGCCGAGGCGGCCATCGACGTCCCGAACGGCCGTGGTGTCGACGAACTCGAAGTCGCCCGAGAGCTGGTGCGCCAGGCCCGCGAGGCGGGCGTATCGCTGACCGGTCCGGGCGGGTTGCTCNNAGACCGCTCTGGACGAGGAATTGTCCGAGCATCTCGGCTATGACCGCCATGACCCGGCCGGGTATGGCTCGGGCAACTCCCGCAACGGAACCCGGGCCAAAACCGTCCTGACTGATGCGTGCGGGCAGATCGAGATCGAGGTGCCGCGCGACCGGGCGGGCAGCTTCGAACCCGAGATCGTCAAGAAGCGTCAACGCCGCCTGACCGATGTCGACGAGGTGGTGTTGTCGCTGTATGCCCGCGGGCTGACCACCGGCGAGATCAGCGCCCATTTCGCCGACATCTACGGCGCGGCCGTCTCCAAGGACACGATCAGTCGGATCACCGACCGCGTGGTCGAGGAGATGACGGCCTGGCACACCCGCCCGCTCGAGCGCGTGTATGCCGCGGTGTTCATCGACGCGCTGCACGTCAAGATCCGCGACGGCCAGGTCGGCCCCCGCCCGGTCTACGCGGCCATCGGGGTGGATCTGGCTGGGCACCGCGATGTGTTGGGGATGTGGGCCGGCGAGGGCGACGGTGAGTCGGCCAAATACTGGCTGGCGGTGCTCACCGAGCTGAAGAACCGCGGGGTGGCCGACATCTTCTTCCTGGTCTGCGATGGCCTCAAAGGCCTGCCGGCTTCGGTGGGCGCAGTGTTCCCCGACACCGTGGTCCAGACGTGTGTCATCCATTTGATCCGCGGAACGTTCCGCTACGCCGGGCGACAGCACCGCGACGCCATCGCCAAGGCGTTGCGGCCGATCTATACCGCGGTCAACGCAGAAGCTGCAGCGGCGGCGCTGGACGCCTTCGAGGCTGAGTGGGGTAACCGGTATCCGGCGGCAATTAGGTTGTGGCGCAACGCGTGGAGTGAGTTCATACCATTCCTGGACTACGACACCGAGATAAGGAAGGTGATCTGTTCGACCAACGCCATTGAATCGTTGAACGCCCGCTACCGCCGCGCTGTCCGGGCCCGCGGGCATTTTCCGACCGAGCAGGCCGCGTTGAAATGCCTATACTTGGTCACCCGGTCGCTAGACCCGACCGGGACCGGACAGAAGCGATGGACCATGCGCTGGAAACCAGCACTGAACGCCTTCGCGATCACCTTCGCCGACCGCATGCCGGGCAGCGAAACAACCTAACCGAAGATGCCGCTTACACCGTTAATCTGACGGACCC
>NZ_BLTG01000141.1 GCF_017312405.1 Mycobacterium sp. PO1 | reverse complement strand
TTCGTGCGCCGCGAGGCGCTGTTTGACCGAGTGGAGGTGAGAGACCACCACGTTCCCGTTGTCGTAGCAGCGGGTTGAAGCTGAGGGCAGCCTGATCCCCGGGACGGGGGTGAGGGTGGACAGCGGCCCTGACAACGACGAGTCGTACCAGAACTGCCAGATGGTGCGGGCTCGGCTAGCAAGACGGAGAGGTATACGTGAGGAACCAGTGTCTGAACGCCCCTCAAGCGCACCCACCAGCCCTAAACCTGGCGGACATGGGCTGGGTCGCACCGCGTATCCATCTGGCAGAAGCCACCGCGCCCGGCGTGGCCGGGTGTGGTTGGCCAGGTGGGGAACTCGCGGACCGGAGAATGTCGTCGGTTCGGGAGGCCATGGTGAAGGACTGCGGCGTAGCCATGGCGATGGTGCAGGGGCATAGCTGGATGCCGATCCCGTCGAACGGTCAACAGTGAACGCGGGAACCCTGCCGTGGGTCCCACGTCGTATCGGGCGGCCGGCTCGGGGCGTGTGGGAAGGTCCGTCGCCGACTGATGCCGGCGGCAGGGGGCGGAGAGCTCGTAGTAGTCGGAGTCCGGGAAAGCCGGTCACAGGGCGAAGGAGCTCAGTTTGATTGCGCAGCAACCAATGCATGTGAAGGAGCCACCGGTGAATACTGGTGTTTCGTGGCCCGCCCAGGCCGTTGACACGATGTGGGCGTGGCACCGAGTACTTGCGATGCAGACGAAGCTGCACCGTTGGGCGACGGCCGATCCCGGCTGTCGCTTCGATGATGTGTTCAACCTCGTCTACGATCCTGCGTTCCTGCTGGCAGCGTGGGACCGGGTACGGGGCAATAAAGGCGGTCGCACTGCCGGGGTGGATGGGGTTGTTCCCCGCTATGTCCCCGCCGAGGATGTGACCGAGATGCTCGCCGAGCTTCGCCAACAGGTGAAGTCCGGTCAGTTCACGCCGCTGCCGGTGCGGGAGCGTCGAATTCCGAAGGCGAACGGAAAGACTCGCTCGCTAGGAATCCCGACGATGACCGACCGGATCATTCAGGCGTCCTTGAAGTTGGTGTTGGAGCCGATCTTCGAGGCCAATTTTCAACCCTGTTCCTATGGGTTTCGGCCACGACGACGAGCCCAGGATGCGATCGCTGAGATTCACTACTTCACCACGGGCAACCGCTGCTACGAGTGGGTGTTCGAAGGTGACATCAAGGCGTGCTTCGACGAAATCGACCACACCGCGCTGATGGCGCGCGTGCGGCATCGGATCGTCGATAAGCGTGTCCTGGCGTTGATCCGCTCGTTCCTGAAGTCGGGCATCCTGTCCGAGGATGGCCTGCACAGGGGCACCCGCACCGGCACTCCGCAAGGTGGAATTCTTTCACCGCTGCTGGCCAACATCGCCTTGTCCGTGCTGGACGAGCACTTCACCACAAAGTGGGAAGCGCTCGGGCCGGAATGGACCCGCGCCAAGCATCTGCGGGCCGGGGGCGCAGCGATGAAGCTCATCCGCTATGCCGATGACTTCGTCGTTCTCGTCCGCGGACCCCGCGAAGATGCCGAAGCGTTGTTCGGTGAAGTGGCCACAGTGCTGGCTCCGATGGGTTTGCGCCTGTCGGAGGAAAAGACCCACCTGACCCATATCGATGATGGGTTCGACTTCCTGGGATGGCGCATCCAGCGCCGAACCTGGCAAGGACGCGGCGGGACCAAGAGAACGGTCTACACCTACCCCTCGAAGAGATCTCTTGCTTCGATCAAGGAAAAGATCCGTGTCTTGACCCGCCGGAACGCTCATCGCACGCTCGCAGACCTGCTGCGTCGGCTCAACCCGGCCATCAGAGGCTGGTGCACGTACTTCCAGCATGGGGTGTCCAAGCGAACCTTCTCTTACGTCGATCACTTCGCCTTCTGGCGCATCGTCGGCTGGCTGAAGAAACGCCACCCCAAACTCAACGTGCACACCGTGATCCGCCGTTATCTGCCCGGGTGGCACATCGCGGCCGACGGTATCGAGTTCTTCCGCGCACCCACGGTCCCCGTGACCCGGTATCGCTACCGAGGAACCCGCATCCCGAATCCATGGACGAGCACCCCAGCGGCATAAATCAAATGGAGAGCCGGATGCTCAGGAATGGGCACGTCCGGTTCGGAGGGCGGGCCGGGGAAACCCACCAGCTGCAAAGCTGGCAGGGCGCCCCGGTCCGACCCCTACAC
>NZ_BLTG01000140.1 GCF_017312405.1 Mycobacterium sp. PO1 | reverse complement strand
TAATTTGAGCCAAGTCGGGTCAGTTGGTGTTGGCGCGTGTGGGGTTCGATGAGGCCGCCGCGGACGACGAGGTGTTTCGTCAGTTGGTGTTGGCGCGTGTGGGGTTCGATGAGGCCGCCGCGGACGACGAGGTGTTTCGTCAGTTGGTGTTGGCGCGGATCATCGAGCCGACCAGCAAGGCCGATTCACTGCGGGGTATCGATGAGACCGGCGTGGCGCCGGTGTCGTATCCGACGCTCAACCGGCGCTTGCCGGTGTTCGCTAAACCCGAGTTTCGGCAGGCGCTTTCGGGTGCATGCGCGGCGCACGCGAAGCTGGGGCCGGCCAGCCTGGTGCTCTACTACGTCAGCACCTTGCACTTCGAGACCGATGCCGGTGACGGGTTTCGCGAGCCGGGGTTTTCCAAGGAGCGGCGCCTGGACCCACAGATCACCCTCGGATTGCTCACCGATGCGGCTGGCCTGCCCCTGTCGGTGGCGGCGTTCGAGGGTAACCGGGCCGAGACCGCCACGATGGTGCCGGTGATCAACGCCTTCAAGGCCGCCCACCAACTGTCCGATGTGACCGTGGTCGCCGACGCGGGCATAATCTCCGAGGCCAACCAGGTCGCGTTGCAGGCCGCCGGGCTGACCTACATCCTCGGTGCCCGCATTCCGTTCCTTCCCGGTGTGGTCGGTGAGTGGCGTGACAAACATGAAGGCGAGGCGATCCCTGACGGGCTGGTGCTGACCCAGCCGTGGCCGGCCACCAGCAGCGAGAAGGCCCGGGGTATCCCGGACCGGGTGATCCACTACCAATACCGCCACGACCGGGCCCGGCGCACGCTGCGCGGCATCGATGAACAGGTCGCCAAGGCTCAGCGCGCCGTCGACGGGCATGCCGCGGTCAAACGCAACCGGTTCATCAAGCTCACCGGGGCGACCAAGAGCGTCAACCGCGAACTGGAGGCCAAAACCCGCGCCCTGGCCGGGTGGAAGGGCTACACCACCAACCTTGTCGGTCAGCCCGCGTCGTTCGTCATCGATGCCTACCACCAGCTGTGGCGCATCGAGAAGGCTTTCCGAATGTCCAAGCACGACCTACAGGCTCGCCCGATCTACCACCGGACCCGCGATTCCAGGGAAGCCCACCTCAGCGTCGTGTTCGCCGCCATGGCCGTCAGCCACCACATCGAAACCCAAACCGGCTGGAGCATCAAGAAATTCGTCCGCACCGCCCGGCGCTACCGCACCGTCACCATCCAGGCCGGCAACCAGACCCTCACCGCTGCCGAACCCCCACCACCCGACCTCACTGAAATCCTCGCCAAGATCCACGCGCCACGTGCACACTAAATTGATAAAAGTCAGGTTACAATTCAGCATAGCCAACGCCTAGCCAACGTTCGTAAGTGTTTACAAGTACTTGTCTACGTAGTCGCGCAGGAGTTCTTCCGCTTGCGCGGGAACGAAACCTGTCGAGGCTATCTTCGATAGGTCAAGTGCGCTATTAGATGGGCGAGGAGCAAATACGCCAGAATGCGATTGGTAGTACTGTTGGGTGCTCACGGCTGTCACGCGATCGGGTTTTTTGCCCACCAATTCGAAAACGCGCCGTGCAACTTCCGCCCATGTATAGATATTGCCGTCGCTAGTCAGATTATACGTACCGAATTCAGCTCCGTTATCGATGAGGTGACGGATTCCGCGAGACAGTTCTGACGTGAATGTTAGGCGTCCCCGCTGGTCGTTAACGACAGAAGGATAAACGCCCCTTTCCGCGAGGGAAATCATTGTGCGAACGAAGTTGTTTCCATCGCCTATTACCCACGAGGTTCGGACGATATAGTGACGCGGCACCGTTTCAACTATCTGGTCAGCTGCTGCTTTGGTCTGCCCGTAGACACCTAAAGGGCTGACAGGGTCAATTTCGGAATAGGGCCTTGTATGGGTGCCGTCGAATACATAATCGCTGGAGATTTGTACGAGAGTTATCTGGTGGGCGGTTGCAATCCTGGCGAGCGCGGCGACTCCGCAAACGTTCGTAGCCCAGGCTGCGGCGCGCCCGTCAGCTGTCTCAGCACTGTCGACTCGGGTGTATGCGGCCGCATTTATAATTGTTCCATAGTCCGGCCAATGCCGTGCGGAGTGAAACCCGACTTGGCTCAAATTA
>NZ_BLTG01000139.1 GCF_017312405.1 Mycobacterium sp. PO1 | reverse complement strand
TACGCCGCGATCGGGGTGGACCTGGCCGGGCATCGTGACGTGCTGGGCATGTGGGCCGGCGAGGGCGATGGCGAGTCAGCCAAATACTGGCTGGCGGTACTCACCGAGCTGAAGAACCGCGGGGTGGCCGACATCTTCTTCCTGGTCTGCGACGGGCTCAAAGGCTTACCGCAGTCGGTGGGCGCGGTGTTCCCCGACACTGTGGTCCAGACGTGTGTCATCCATTTGATCCGTGGGACGTTCCGCTATGCCGGGCGCCAGCACCGCGACGCCATTGCCAAGGCGTTGCGGCCGATCTACACCGCGGTCAACGCTGAGGCTGCAGCGGCAGCGCTGGACGCATTCGAGGCCCAGTGGGGTAACCGCTACCCGGCGGCGATTCGATTGTGGCGCAACGCGTGGAGTGAGTTCATTCCGTTCCTGGACTACGACACCGAGATAAGGAAGGTGATCTGTTCGACCAATGCTACTGAATCGTTGAACGCCCGCTACCGCCGCGCCGTGCGGGCCCGCGGTCATTCTCCCACCGAGCAGGCGGCGCTGAAGTGCCTATACTTGGTCACCCGGTCGCTGGACCCGACCGGGACCGGACAGAAGCGATGGACCATACGCTGGAAACCAGCCCTGTGAATCGCCCTGGAAATGTTGGAGGCTCCTGACCTTGGAAACGAGGATGCAGGTATGCCGAAGGAACAGTCGCCTGGGAAGCCCACGACACGTCGTTACAGCTCGGAGGAGAAGGCCGCCGCGGTGCGGATGGTCCGTACCCTGCGCGAAGAGCTGGGCACCGAGCAAGGCACGGTCACGCGGGTGGCCCATCAACTCGGGTACGGCGCGGAATCGGTGCGCTCCTGGGTACGCCAGGCCGACATCGACGATGGCCACGCCCCCGGGGTGACGAGCACCGAGTCCGCGAAGGTCAAAGAGCTCGAGCAAGAGATCCGAGAACTGAAGCGGGCCAACGAGATTCTGAAGCGAGCGGCAAGTTTCTTCGGGGCGGAGCTCGACCGCCAACACAAGAAATAGTCGCGTTCATCGACAACAATCGCGAGGATTTCGGGGTCGAGCCCATCTGCACGGTCCTGCGCAGCGCAGGCCTGCAGGTGGCCCCGAGCACCTACTACGACGCCAAAACCCGCCCACCGTCGGCGCGGGCACAGCGCGATGCAGTCCTGGGGCCGGCGTTGCGCCAGCTCTGGAAAGACAACTACCAGGTGTGCTTCATCGTCGATGCACACTCGCGGATGATCGTGGGTGGCGGGTAGCGTCGCATATGCGCACCTCGATGGTGCTCGATGCGTTGGAGATGGCACGCTGGTCACGTAGAACGACGTTGCAGGACTTGATATGTCACTCCGATGCAGGGTCGCAAGGCGGATTCAACTGGTC
>NZ_BLTG01000138.1 GCF_017312405.1 Mycobacterium sp. PO1 | reverse complement strand
TGCTGGTGGCGACGCTGCCCGCCCCCCCCCCAGGCCAGATCGGGCAGCGTCGCCACCAGCACCGCGCAGCACACCGCCGCCGAAACCAGCGCCGGCACCCGGGGTCGCAACGTCACCACCGCCCCCGCGGCGGCCAACGCATACGCCGGCATGGCCAGCGCCACCCATTTCTGGCCGTCGCGCACCACACCCAGCCCGGGAAAGCCCCGGATCACCGCCTCGACGACGGCCAGCCCCGGGCCGGTCGCCATCAACGCCGGCACCGTGACCGCAACCAGCGCCAGCAGCAGCAGCGGCGTCGCGGCGCGCCGGCGGATCAGTAGCGGCACCCCGATCGCCACGATCGACAGCAACGCGACCACCGACAACACCGCGAACACGCTCGTCCGCGACGCGGGCACCGCCTCGGCGTTCCAGATGCCGCCCAGGCCGGCCAGACTGCCCAGGGTTCCGAGTCCCGGCTCGGCGCGCGCGGCGAATGCGGCCACCCCGGCCTCGGCGACACCAGCCTGAGCCGCCCAACCGGGTGCCACCGCCGAGGCCGTCAGCCACGGCAGCGCGGCGCCGACCGCAGCCCCCAGGCTCAGCAGCGCGCAGAACCGCCGGGACCGTCCCGCGCCGCCGGCCACCGTGCACGCCAGCGCGATCGTGGCGGCCAGCATCAACCCGGTCGGCGTCAGTCCCGCCAGCGCCATCCAGAACAGCAGCGCCGGCACCTGCACCGCCCCGCGGGATTCGGACCGGCGCAGCGACAGCACCGTCAGCGCCACCCACGGCAGGCAGCCGTAACCGACCAGCAGGCTCCAATGGCCCTGCAACAGCCGCTCGGCCACGTAGGGATTCCAGATCGCCGTCGTCACCGCGACGGCCTGCCCGGCCAGGCCGGCGTCCGGTAGCAGCATCGCCACGAGTTGCGCGGCTCCCCAGCCCGCCAACCAGATGCCGAGTATCAGCAGGACCTTGACGACCACACCGCCGTCGAACACGTGCGAGGCCACCGCAACGGCGAAGTCCTGCGGCAACGCGCGCGGCGCGGCCTGCGTCGCCCCCAGGGCCGCATCCGACAGATAGGACCGCGGCGTCGACACCGCGTCCCGCAACAGCAGGTAGCCCGGCGACAGCAGCGGACCGGTCACCGCCAGGGTCAGAGCCAGCGCGAAGGCCGGCGGGATTGCGCGGGTGATCAGCCCGGTCTGTCCGGGGGCAGATCGGACGGCCGCTGCGCGGGCAGCTTCTCGGTCTTCGCCTCGGCGCCGGGTACCGGCTCGCCTTCGTCGTCACGGTGACCGAAGAACCGTCGCCCCGCGTCGTCGAGGCCCGGATCGATGAGCATCGACTCCGCGCGCAGGCTGAAGGCGCCCAGCAGCGCCCCTCCGACGAGCGCGATCAGGCCCAGCGCAGTGAAGGTGATCGGCAGGATGCGTCCCCACAGGGCCACCCGGTCCCGTTCGTCCCGCGCCGCGGAGACCTGGGATTCGATCGACTCCTCGTTCGTGGTGACGCTGTAGTCGACGAAGGTGACCTCGGGTTCGAGCGCCTCGCGGGCGTAATAGTGATAGCCCCGATCGGTCTGTTTGACGATGGTCCCCGACACCGGGTCCACCCAGAAGGTGCGCTGCGCGGCGTAGTACCGCGTCATCGTGATCGGTTCCTCGGGATCCTCGGCCTCGATGCCCCACAACCGCGCGGGTGCGGTCGCCCTGCTGTCGGCCTCGTCGTCGTAGAGCGAGGCATAGGGGATCGGGTCGACCAGTTCACCGTCGTTGTCGAAACCGACGTTCTGGGTGAATTTGTAGGTCGTCAGCCCGTTGACGTCCTCTTCCCCGTCGTAGTTGGCGTCGAACGCCTTCTGCGCGATCGGATCGAAGTACGGGTAGGTCTTCTTCTCGGTGTCGAACGGGAAGCGATAAGACAGCCCCTCGTGCGGCAACGCGATGTTGGTGGGCGGTTCCTCGTTCTCGATCGCGCGCGGCTTCTGCACCGCACCGCCCGGATTGCTGTCGCTGGACACCGCCATCGCGGTCTCGCGGTCCAGGGTGACGGTGTCGACCATCGCCAGCAGCAGGCCGTTTTCCTGCTGTTTGTCGGTGCGCCGCAACGTGCTGCCCACCTGCAGCGTCACCACGTCGGCATTGGCCGGGGACTCGACGGTCACCTGCTCCTGCATCACCAACGGCACGTCTTCGTTGACCACGAAGTTCTGCTCGTTCAGCGACGCCGGGTCGAACGCGGTCCCGCTGCCGTCACTGACCACCGTGTGGTCGATGTCCAGCGGGATCTTGGAGATGTTGCTCTTGGTATAGGTGGACAACAGCAACGCGGCGATCAGCAACGCGGCCCCCAGGCCCATGATTCCGCACGCGGCGATCCTCAGCGCGACTGCGCGGTTCAATACCGTGTCTCCCTTCACCTACCGCCACAACCCAGACCTGTGTTGTGGCGGCAAAACCCGTTCGACCCTAACAGCAGAGAATAAGGTCGTCGCTCACTACGAGCCGTTGACGGACCCGTTCGGCACCCGTCTCCGTGCGGGGGTGACTACCCGTTCTCGCCGTCATCGACCGGAGCGGGGCACACTGTTGGACGTGACCGCCACCGCGACACCGCCCGGCGCGGCTCCCGGCGCGGCGCAGAACGCCGTCGGCGGCACCCGCAGCTTCCTGCCCGCGGTCGAGGGACTGCGTGCGTGTGCGGCGATCGGGGTCGTCGTCACCCACGTCGCATTCCAGACCGGACACACCACCGGTGCGGTCGGGCGGGTGCTCGGCCGGTTCGACCTCGCGGTGGCCGTGTTCTTCGCGCTGTCGGGATTCCTGCTGTGGCGCGGTCACGCCGCGGCCGCCAGGGGGCTGCGCGAGCGGCCCAGAACCGGGCACTACCTCCGGTCGCGGATCGTGCGGATCATGCCCGGCTACCTCGTCGCGGTCGTCGTGATCCTGACGCTGCTCCCCGAGGCCCAGGCCGACCTCACGGTATGGCTGGCCAACCTGACGCTGACCCAGATCTACGTGCCGCTGACGTTGACCGCGGGCCTCACCCAGATGTGGAGCCTGTCGGTGGAGATGAGCTTCTACCTGGTGTTACCGCTGCTGGCGCTGCTGTCCCGGCGGGTACCGGTCCGCGCCCGGATCGCGGTCATCCTCACCGCCGCGGTCGCCAGCCTGTTCTGGGTGCACATCCCCTTCGACGGCGGATCCGGCCACAACTTGTGGAACTGGCCGCCCGCGTTCTTTTCGTGGTTTGCCGCGGGCATGGTGCTGGCGGAGCTGACCGTCTCGAAGGTCGGCTGGCCGCACCGACTGGCACGGCACCGCGTCCTGATGGCGCTGATCGCGGTGAGTGCCTTCGCCGTCGCCGCGTCGCCGCTGGCGGGTCTGGAAGGTCTGCACCCCGGCTCGATCGCGCAGGTGACGCTCAAGACCGCCATGGGTGCCATCGTGGCCGGCGCGCTGCTGGCGCCGCTCGTGCTGGACCGGCCCGACACGCCGCACCGAATTCTGGGCAGCGACACCATGGTCACGCTCGGCCGGTGGTCCTACGGGCTCTTCGTCTGGCACCTGGCCGCACTGGCGATGGTCTTCCCGATGATCGGGGAATTCTCCTTCAACGGACACTTCACCGTGGTGCTGGTGTTGACCGTCCTGTTCGGTTTCGCGATCGCCGCGGTCAGCTACGGGTTGATCGAATCACCCTGCCGCAACGCGCTGCGGCGATGGGAGCGGCGCAACGACCCCACCCCGCTGGACAGCTCGGTCACCGAGCAGATCGAACCCGCCGTCGCGCGTTAGTCGTGCTGCGCGGCCCGCCGCGCTTGGTCCGACTGCGTGGCCCGCCGCGCTTGGTCCGATTGCGCGGCCCGCCGCGCTTGGCTCTACTGCGCGGCCCGCCGCGCGATGACCTCGTCGCGGACCGCCGACCTACGCGCCTTTCCCGCATCGTCGCGCAGCGGCCGCTCGGCGAACTCCACCGAGCGGGGCAACTTGTGCGCCGCGATCCGCGAGGCCAGGAATTCCCGCACCGTGTCCTCGGACATGTCGGCAGCAGGTTGCACGATCACGTGCGGAACCTGGCCGAGGTCGTCGTCGGGCAGCCCCACGGCCAAGCTGGACAACACGTGAGGGTGCTCGGCCAACGCCGACTCGATCTCAGCCGGATAGACGTTTCGCCCGCCCACGGTGAACATGTCCACGCGACGGTCGTTGAGGTACAGGAATCCATCGGCCTCGAAATAGCCCAGATCGCCCAGAGAGTCCCAGCCGTCGCGGCTCTTCGCGGTGCTGCCGATGTAGCGGTAGGTCGGCCGGCTGCCCGGAGCGGGCCGCATGTAGATCTCGCCCGCCACACCCGGTGGGCACTCGTGCCCGTTGTCGTCGAACACCTTCATCTCGCCGGACACGACCACCCCCACCGAGCCCGGATGGCTCAACCACTGCGCACCCGAGATGAAGGTCAGCGCCTGTAACTCGGTGCCGCCGTAGAGCTCCCACACGACATCGGGACCCAGTAGATCGATCCAGGCCTGTTTGACGGCCGGCGGGCAGGGCGCGGCGAGATGCCAGAACCGCCGGATCGACGACAGATCGTACGCGTCGGGATCGGCGCGGTGAACCGGCAGCAGCCGCTGCATGATCGTCGGGACGGTCGCCAGGAACGTCACCCGGTACTCGGTGACCAGCCGCAGGAACTCCTGCGGCTCGAATCGCGGCATCAGCACCAGATGGTGTCCCTGCAGCAGGCCGATCGCGAACGTGGTGAATCCCGTGTTGTGGCTCAGCGGAACCGAAACCAAGTTGACGTCGCCGGGTTCGGCGCCCAGCGGGGCCCCGATCGTGGGCGGCACCCTGCTGTCGTTGCCGGCCTCGATGAGTTTGGGGCGCCCGGTACTTCCGCCCGACGCCATCGACTTCCACACCGGCGAAACCGCCTCCGGCAGCGGATCATCGGAGAAGCCGGCGGCGATCTCGGCGACCGCGGGCCCTGCGTTCGCGGTCTTGCCGGTCGGGTCGGGACGCCCGACGAGCAGCGCCGGGGGCCGCAGTTCGAGCAGTGCTGCCAGTTCGGTGTCGGGCATCCGCGCCGACAACGGTTGCGGCACCGCCCCGAGCTTCCAGCACGCCAGCACCGCGTACACCCAGTCCAGCGAGTTGGGCAGCACGATCGTCACATAGTCGCCGACTCCGACGCCCTGCGACGCGAATGCTCTCGCCAGGCGGTTGGATGTCGCGTCGAGCTCGGCTCGGGTGACGGTGACACCCGAACAGGTGACCGCCGGCGCATCAGGGGCCTGCGCGGCCAGCGCCGATACCTGGGTGCCGATCGGGGGAACTCGTTGGCTGCCTGGGTGGGTCATGGGCTCCATTGTCGTCGGGGAGCTGCTCCGCTCGGCCGGAATCGGACAGGCCGGCCGAGTCGCTCACCGGTGTGCCGGGCGGCACCGCGGCGGACACGGCGACCGCCACCACCGACAGCAGCGCCAGCAGTTGGACACCGGCGGAGTGTCCGACGTACCCGTCGACCGACCGCCACGGGTTCTGGCTCAGGATCGCCCCGGCAAGGACCAGCCCGCCCGCCGCCGTGCCCAATGTCGCTACGCGGGTGATCTTCTCGTTTCCCCGGAACAGATGAGCCAGAGCCAGCGCGGCGCCGGCGACCATCGCTCCGGCCAGTCCCGAGATGACCGTGGCCGCGACGACCACCGCCGCGCCACGCACCGCCGCCGGCGGGCACCAGGGCCGCACCGCGGGAGGTGTGGTCCGGCGGCGCCGCCCCGGCACGAATGCCGCGACCAACAACATCGGCAGCAGTGCCAACCCGCCGATCAACCCCCAACGGTAGGTGGCATTGGAGGTGAAGCTCATCGTGACGGCTCCTGCGGTGCCGGCCGGCACGATCCAGCCCTGCTGCCAGCCGTTGACGGTGATCGCCGCCAGCGGCACACCGTCGGCGGTGCTCGCGGTCCAGCCCGGGTTGACACTCTCGGGCACCACGAGGAGCCGCTGCCGGTCGGAGCGGGTGACGTCGACCTCGCGGTGGTCGTTGCGCCAGGCGCTGGTGGGCACGGGAACCGTAGGGGCCGTGCGCAATTCACCCGCGCGTGGAGTGGCGAGCTCGACTCCGTCGACCAGGAGTCCGGGGCCGGGGCTGACCAGCAGTTCCTGTTCGCCCGCAGGCAGGGTGATCGGCTCGCTGCGGCAGGGTCGTGCCGCGATGGGCTCGTTGTCCAGCAGCGCGGCGACGGTGGTGGTGACCGAGGTCTGGACGAACTGGCCCGCCACACCGATCACCGGCCCGCGCCCGCACGGCAGCGTGACGGCCCTGGCCCGGTTGGTCGCAGCGTCGGCGGGTGCGATCGGCGCCCCTGCCTCGTCGAGGGGCACCACCTCGGCCAGCCCAGGTGGCTTGAGCTGATCGAAACCCAATGCGGTGCGGTCGATCACGTCGTCCCAGTCCATCAGCGACAGCGTGACCGTGTCGGTGCGGCGGGGCTGCAGGTCCAATGTCTGTGTGCCGTCGATCCGCCTGACCTGGGGGCCGTCGCCGAGGTCGACGGCGATCATCGTCGGATGGGCCGGCAGCGCTGAGGAACTCGGGGTGACCCGCAGGCCCGCCACGGTGCGCGGCTCGGGCAGTTTCACCACCAGTGTGGGAGGTGTGCGGGGTTGCACCACGCGCTGCGGGGCGGTCCATGCGGTGCCGGGGTCACCGTCGGCGGCGGCGTACGCCGAGCCCAGCACGTCGAGCGGGTCGGCATCACCGGCGGCGCGGACCACGCCGGGCTGGGCGATCAAGTCGGCGAGGTTGGGTCCCTGACGGGCGCGTACCCACACCGTCGGATCGACCGGCGTCGGCTCGGGCACGGTCAGCGTACGGCTGAGGTTGACCGGCTCCTCGGAGGCCAGCGCCATCGCCGCCGCACACCGGGTGCCCGTCGGGCTGTCCGCGCACCCCGACCGCCCCAGTAGCTCGGCACCGAGGTCCCATTGCGCGATGGCCGATCCCGGGGGAGGACCGGGAACGTCGACGGTGTGGCGCAGGGGGATCGGGTGGGCGAACCCGTTCGCGTCGTATTGGGTGACGCTGAAGTCGGTGATGCCGAACTGGACTCCGGGCGAACCGTCGTCGGTGGCGGTCGCGGTGATGCGCACCCACGGTGTCTCGCCATACGGCAGCGCGACGGTGACCGGGGTGCCGGGGTCCTCGACGCGCACCGTGCTGGTGCCGTTGACGGTGGCCACCTCCAGACGGCGCACCTGCGCGCCGACGGCGGTGGCGCTGGGAGTGATGGTGAGAGTGGCGTTGGTGACCGGCCGGTCGAAATCCACCTGCAGCCACTGCCCGACCGCCGACTGCAGCGCGTTGGACACCCAGCTGGTCGATGCGTCGGCGTCGATCGCCGCGGCGGGCGAGGAAGCCGGAGACACATTGGGCAGCGCGGTCGAATCAGACGCCGCACTCGACACCGAAATCCGCCCGCCGTCCCATCGCCCGTAGACCAGCTCGGCCCCGTCGGCCGGATAGTCGGGCACCCGGTTGAACGTGTTGCGGGCGTCACCGGGACTGCGCACGGCCGACGAATGGTCGTCGACACGGCCGTAGTCGGTCTCGCGCGCCAGTGGGGTGTCGGTGATGGTCACCAGGGGCACCGGCAGTCCCGCGCGTTGAGCGTCCTGGGTCAGCAGCATCGGGCCCAGCGGCTGCTGACCGCTCAACCGCCTGCGCTCGTCGAGGCGAAGCAGAGCCTCCGGCCCGCCGTCCACCCGTGCCATGGCGTCGGTGTCCACGACGTACGGCGCCGCCGGTGGCGGACCTGCGCCGTCCACCCGGTAGATCTCGACCGCCGGGTAGCGCGGGCGCAATCCGCTGTCGGCAACGAACCCCTCCAGCGTGCCGGGACCGACCGGGTCGCCGAACTCGGCGACCTTCGTCAGCCCCGGGGAACCGTCCACGGCCTGGTGCACCAGGATCGGGCGTGCCGAGCGCGACGCATCCGGATCGAGGTCGTTGCGCACCACCACATACGAGATGCCCTGCCGGGTCAACGTGTCGGCGAGCCCCGCCGACGGCCGTCCCGAGGCGAAGAGCCGCTGCACCGAGTCCAGCGCGCGGATGGTCTCGGGCGGGGTCAGAGGAATGGAATCGCGCACCCCCCAGGGGCTGTCACCGAGAACCTGTAGCGGCTCGTCGTGGCTGTTGCCCCACACCTGGGTCGCGAACGGAGCGCCGGGGGCGACCAGTACCCGTCCCCCGGGGCCGGCCGGGGCTGAATTACCGTCTCCGGCTGGGTCGGATTGGCCGTCTCCGCGGGCTGGGTCGGATTGGCCGTCTCCGCCAGCCGGGTCGGCCGCACCGGTGTTGTGCTCGTCGAGCCACGCCGCGGTGTCATGCCAGTACTGCGGGATCGCGTCGAACGCCCCGGGTGGGGTCAATCGGCTGGTCCAGGCCAGCGAGGTCGCCGCGGTGAGCGCCGCCAGCACCACGACCCCCACCGCCACCCGCTTGTCGTTCTCCGGATGCGCGAACGCGGCCCGCCACACCGGGCGGGGCGCACTGCCCGGCAACGGAATTCGCCCCAACAGGTGCGCCAACCCCAGGGCCAGCGGCAACCGCAGCAGCGGCTCCAGTTTGTGCAGATTGCGCAGCGGGGTGCCGTCGGCATCGAGGAACGCCTGCACCTGGGCCGCGATCGGGGAGCCGAGCCCACCGGAGTACCCGGCCGCCAACAGCGCGACTCCGATCATCAGCATCGTGATCAATCGACCGCGAGCCGGCATCGTGCGCAACGCCAGACCGGCCAATCCCGCCGCGGCTACCAGCGTCGTCGCCAGCACCGCGACCGACCCGGTCACCAGCGGCGCCCCCGCCGTGGCGCCCGGCGCGACGTAGGGCGTCCACGCCCCGGTGCCGCGCAGCATCTCGGTCAGCGACATCCACTGTGTGGTGACCCCGGAGGACTCGATGAAGTCGAGGAACGGTGGGCTGATGCGGCCGAGGTGTAGCAGCGCGACCACCCACCACGTCACCGCCAACACCGTGCAACCCAGCCACCACGCGGTGAACCGCCACCAAGTGCGGTTCGGGCGGTGCGCCAACAGCCACACCACCGCGCACAGACACGCCGACAGCGTGGCGACCGCGTTGATCGCACCCATGAGCGCGATCGCCAGCGCTGATCGCGCAGCAAGCAGCCGAATTCGCGGATCGGCCCCTCCGGTCCCGGCCCGGCTGTCTCCCACCC
>NZ_BLTG01000137.1 GCF_017312405.1 Mycobacterium sp. PO1 | reverse complement strand
GCGCGCGTCTGCACGGCGACACGCCACCGCAGCCGCACCGCGGCGCGCGCTCACCGCTGAGCGCGCGGCATTGGTAACCAGCGCCTTCTGGCGTTGACGCCGGCGTAACAAGATCGGCACGCATCGTTCCTAAGGTGGGCCGGTCAACCGTCCATGAGAAGGGGTCGGGGCGGCCCCAGACCGAGCCAGCGATAAGGAAGTCCAGTGAGCGGAAATGCGGTGCGCCTTCAGGCCATCTACAACGTCGAGGCGTATGAACCCCCGGCCTTCAGCTTCGACCCGAACGAAGCACCCGGCGAGGTCTTCGGCTCCAACGTGTTCACCAAGGCCGAGATGCAGCTGCGGCTGCCCAAGTCGGTGTACAAGTCCGTCGTCGCGACCATCGAGAAGGGCGCGAAACTGGACCCGGCCGTGGCCGACGCCGTCGCCGCGGCGATGAAGGACTGGGCGTTGTCGAGGGGTGCCACCCACTACGCCCACGTCTTCTACCCGATGACCGGCTTCACCGCCGAGAAGCACGACAGCTTCCTGGAGCCCGTCTCCGACGGTGAGACGCTGGCCGAATTCGCCGGAAAGACTCTGATCCAGGGCGAGCCGGATGCGTCGAGCTTCCCGTCGGGTGGCCTGCGCAGCACGTTCGAAGCGCGCGGCTACACCGGATGGGACGTCACCAGCCCGGCCTACATCCTGGAGAACCCGAACGGCAACACGCTGTGCATCCCGACGGTGTTCGTCTCGATGACCGGTGAGGCGCTGGACTACAAGACTCCGCTGCTGCGCAGCCAGCAGGCCATGGGCACGCACGCCGAGCGCATCCTGAAGCTGTTCGGTCACAAGAACTTCGAGAAGGTCGTGTCGTTCTGCGGGCCCGAGCAGGAGTACTTCCTGGTCGACCGGCACTTCTTCCTGCTGCGCCCGGACCTGATCAACGCCGGTCGCACGCTGTTCGGCGCCAAGCCGCCCAAGGGCCAGGAGTTCGACGACCACTACTTCGGTGCGGTGCCCGACCGCGTCCTAGCGTTCATGATGGACACCGAGCGGGAGCTGTTCAAGCTCGGCATCCCGGCCAAGACCCGGCACAACGAGGTCGCCCCTGCGCAGTTCGAGGTCGCCCCGATGTTCGAGAAGGCCAACATCGCCTCCGACCACCAGCAGCTGCTGATGACGGTGTTCAAGAACATCGCCAAGAAGCACGGCATGGAATGCCTTTTCCACGAGAAGCCGTTCGCCGGCGTCAACGGCTCCGGCAAGCACGTCAACTTCTCGATGGGCAATGCCGAATTCGGCTCACTGCTGGTACCCGGCGACACCCCGCACGAGAACGCCCAGTTCCTGGTGTTCTGTGCGGCCATCATCCGCGCCGTGCACAAGTTCGGGGGTCTGCTGCGGGTCTCGGTTGCCTCGGCGACCAACGACCATCGCCTGGGTGCCAACGAGGCCCCGCCGGCGATCATCTCGATCTTCCTGGGCGCGCAGCTGGCCGACGTGTTCGAGCAGATCGCCAAGGGTGCGGCCACGTCGTCGAAGGGCAAGGGCGTCATGCACATCGGCGTGGACACGCTGCCGACGCTGCCCACCGATCCCGGTGACCGCAACCGCACCAGCCCGTTCGCGTTCACCGGTAACCGGTTCGAGTTCCGTGCCCCGGGCTCCGGGCAGACCGTCGCGGTGCCGATGATCATCCTCAACACGATCATGGCCGACTCGTTCGACTACATGGCCACGGCGCTGGAGAAGGCCGTCGGCGAGGGTGAGGAGTTCGACGTCGCGGTGCAGAAGCTGCTCACCGAGATCATCACCGAGCACGGTGCGGTGGTGTTCAACGGCGACGGCTACTCGGACAACTGGCAGATCGAGGCCGCCGAGCGGGGCCTGCCCAACTTGAAGACGACGCTGGATGCGATCCCCGAGCTGATCAAGCCCGACGCGATCGAGATCTTCGAGAAGTACGGCGTGTTCAGCGAGCGTGAGCTGCACAGCCGCTACGAGGTTCGCCTCGAGCAGTACGCGCTGACCATCGGTGTGGAGGCCAAGCTGGCCCTCGAGCTCGGAACCACGGTGATCCTGCCGGCGGCCGTGCGCTACCAGACCGAGCTGGCGCAGAACGTCGCCACGCTGAAGGCGGCCGGGGTGGACGCCGACACCACGATGCTCGAGGCCGTGTCCGCGCCGATCGCCGAGCTGACCGCGGCGGTGGGCGCGCTCAGATCCGCGCTGGCCGAGCACGCGGGCGAGTCGGCGCTCGACGAGGCGACCCACGCCCAGAACGCCCTGCTGCCGGCGATGGACGCGGTCCGCGCCGCGGCCGACACGCTGGAAACCGTGGTGGCCGACGACCTCTGGCCGCTGCCGACCTATCAGGAGATGCTCTACATCCTCTGACGCCGGCCTGTTCCGCGAGCGCGCGCGTCGGTACGCCGACACGCCGCATCTGGTGTGCGACGCGCGCTCGCGGGCTTGTCAGGGCACGTCCGGGTCCACGATCTGCACCACGCCGTCGGTGACGCCGGCGATGAACAACCGTCCGGTCTGTGCGTCGACGCCGACGGTGTAGGGGTTCTGCACCGTGGGCACCCGGGACACCTCCCGCGGCGTCGGCTCAGCCATGTCGTATCCGATCACTTCGTTGGTGCCCGAGGACGACACCCAGAGCCGGTCGCGGGTCGGGTCGTAGGTGATGCCGTAGGGGCCGCCGGGCTGGGCGACCTCGGCAAGCTGGCGGGGTTCGGTGCTGAACACCCGCACCGCGTCCCCGCGGGTGTCGGCGGCGATCATCCGCCCGTGCCTGTCGGCGACGAGGTGGGTCGGCCCGGCGCCGGCCGGGGTGGATCCGACGATCGTCAGGTCGGCGGCGTCGTAGATGGTCAGGTCGTTCTTGCGGACGTCCAGCAGACCCATTCGGTCGCCGACCGGCGCGAGGCCGGCCGGCTGCACGCTGTCGGTGAACACCTTGACGACCTCGAGCTCGTCGGTGCCCCTCAGCGCGGTGACGGTGCCGCCGAGTTCGTTGGCCACGAACACCGTGCCGTTCGGTGCCTGCGACGCGTCGTGGGGGAAGGTGCCGGTGATGATCTCCTGACGGGCCTCCCCGCCGGGAAGCGAGACCCGGACCAGGGCGTCGGCGCTCTCGACAGGCACCAGCACCGGCCCGCCCGGCCGCGCCAGCTGCAAGTGACGCGCATGCCCGGGCAGCGGCGTGCGTGCGGTGATCTCGCCGGTGTCGGCGTTGATCAGCACGAGCTCGTTGGGGTCACGTTTGGCGACGGCGACAGTCCGCGTGACAGCGTCGACGACGATGCCTTCCGGTGCCGCGCCGACGGCGACCTGCCGACCGGGCGGTGGCTGCGCCGGCGCGGGCGCCGACCGGGGTTCGGCCGGCGGGGGCAGCGTCTCGGTG
>NZ_BLTG01000136.1 GCF_017312405.1 Mycobacterium sp. PO1 | reverse complement strand
GGGTGCGGCAGCTGGCGAGGGCGCGGCGGGCGGCGGCGGAGGTGTCGGGGCGGCGTAGGGGCCGCCCTGACACACCGGGTCGATGGGCATGGCGGCGCACCGAGGGTCTGCCGGTCCGGTCGGCGGTCCCTGGTAGTACGGGCCGCCCTGGCACACCGGATCCAGCGGTGTCTGCGCGCACGCGGGATCGAGCGGACCCGTCGGGCCCTGTGTCGGGATAGGGGCGCCGATCACAGCGGGGACCGGTGCGTCCCATGCGGTTGCGGCCCATGCGGTTGCGGCCCCTGCGGTTCCGGCGGCGAGCACTCCCCCCGCGAGCGTTCCGGCCGTGACCGCCACTCGGATCGCGAGCGTACGGATTCTGATGGAAATCGCGCCGATTCCGTCAGAAACCGTACTGTCGGTGCTCGCCGAGCCACTGCGGAGCCGAGATCTGGGCGGCGCCGCGAGATCGGGGCGCAACCGCGGCATCAGGGCGACGGTGCGGAACCTCGGCATCGGTGCGACGGTGCAGCGCTGCGGCATCGGGGCGACGGTGCGGCGAGAACATGGTGTCGCGCTCATCTGTGGCTCCTCTGCGGGCGACGGATGTGACGACCGTAGCAAAGCGGGCCATTTCGCGTTGGTATTCGCAACCAACGCACCTACCGCCGACTCGTGGTCTCCTGGGGTGCGCGTGCCAGCGAGACAGCAAAACAATTATCTGGACCGTCAGCGTCGCGGGAGCCGCCGTGGGCGGCGTCGTTCCCTACCATTGGGCCATGGCTGCGCCGAGCGACGACCCTGCCCGGTTCGGCCTGCCCGCAACCTTGGTGGAGGTTGCGTCCCACCGCCTGCGCGAGGCGATCCTCAGCGGCGAGCTCTCCCCCGGCGAGAAGATCGTGGAAGAACAGTTGTGCGCGACCTTCGGCTTCAGCCGGGCGCCGGTGCGCGAGGCGCTACGCCTGCTCACCCAACAGGGGTTGGTCGAGCACCTGCCCCGGCGAGGCTCGCGAGTCGCCGAATGGTCGCCGACAGATGTCCTCCAGTTGTTCGAACTGCGCCATGTGCTGGAGCGCCATGCCGTGGAATCCGCACTCCCGCTGGAGGATTCGGCGACAGCGCTCGAGCCGGTGCGGGCAGCGCTGGAACGCATGGACGTCGCCCACGACGCGGTGGACCGCGACGATGCCCACCGCGCGTTCCATGCCGCCGTCGTCGGGCTGGCCCACAACCGTCAACTCGACATCACGCTGGAGCCGATCCTGCTCAAGCTGCAGCTCCCGATGGCGAAGAACCTCCGCGAGGAGGCCCGGCAACGCGATGCCGGTGACGGCATCGAGCGGCACAAGGCGATCCTCTCTGCGCTGGAGACCAATGACGCGGCCTTGGCGATCGCGGCATTACGTGACCACGGCCACCTGCACTACCTCGGGCTGGAGAAGGAACCGACACCGGGCACCCGAGCGCGGCGCTAACACGATCGACACACGCCCGACCCAGAATTGCCATCATTCTGTCGACAATCGACAGACATGGGTGACTCGAAACCTGGACCGACCGTCGGGCCCTCCGTGGCCGAGATCCTCACCTCCCACGCCTCGGGCACGGGGTCGCCGACGGCCACTGCGGCCCGGGTGGCCGATGCGATCGCCGCACGGGCGACGACGGCACGTGGCTGTCGACCGTTCCCCGCGAGCAGCTGATCGCCGCGGCCGAGGACATCGAGAACCGTCCGGGCGCGCGCACCCTGCCGCTCTACGGGGTGCCGTTCGGGGTCAAGGACAGCATCGACGTGGCCGGCGTACCGACCACGCTGTCCTGCCCCGACTACGCCTACGTCGCCACCGCCACCGCACCGGCGGTGCGCCGCCTGCTCGACGCGGGCGCCCTGTACGTCGGCAAGACCAACCTCGACCAGTTCGCAACCGGGCTCAACGGCACCCGAACGCCCTACACCGTGCCGCGCAGTGTCTACGGCCGCGACATGATCTCCGGCGGCTCCAGTTCGGGGTCGGCACTGGCTGTCGCTCTCGGCCAGGTGCCGTTCGCGGTCGCAACGGACACCGCCGGTTCCGGGCGGGTGCCTGCCGCGCTGAACGGCGTCGTGGGCTTCAAGCCGTCGCGAGGACTGATCAGCACCGTCGGGCTGGTGCCCGCCTGCAGGTCGCTGGATTGTCTGAGCGTCATGGCGGGTTCGGTCGACGACGTGGACCGGGTCCTCGATGTCATGATCGCCCGCGACGACGACGACCCCTGGGCTCGAGACCGCGGGCCGCGCTTCGGCGCAGGCACCGTCACCGTGGGGCTGCCGCCGGAGCACGAGCTGGAGTTCTTCGGTGACGAGCAGATGCGCCGCGCCCACCTCGCCGTCCGGACCCGGTTGGCTCGCACGAACACCGTCGTCGACGTCTCGCTTCAGCCCTTCCTCGCGGCCGGCGCGCTGCTCTACCAGGGGCCGTGGGTGGCCGAGCGGCTGGTCGAGTTCGGCGAATTCCTTGCCGCCCAGCCGGATTCGATCCACCCGGTGGTGCGCGACATCCTGCGCAGTGGACACCGCTACAGCGCCGTCGACGCGTTCAGCGCGCTGCAGAGACTTCAGGAGCTCAAGGCCGTGACCGCTCGGTTGTGGCAGCAGATGGATGTGCTGGTCCTGCCGACGATCGGCACGACCTTCACCGTCGACGAGGTGCTCGCCGCACCGATCGACTGCAACACGAAACTCGGCCACTACACGCATTTCGGCAATCTGCTCGACCTGCTCGGTGCCGCTGTCCCGGCCGGGGTCACCGCCGACGGGCGGCCGTGCAGTGCAATGGTGCTCGGGCCGGCGCTCAGCGATGACACCGTGCTGCATCTCGCCGCCCAACTCCTCGACGAACCACGCCGAACACCCTGGCAGTCGGGTGTGCCCGCCGACGCCGTCACCCTCACCGAGGAGCACGCATGAGCAGAACCGTCGACATACCTGCAGAGCCCGCGCCGTTCACGCTCGTCGCGGCCCGCACCGCGTTGATCGTCATCGACATGCAACGGGACTTCCTGCTGCCCGGAGGATTCGGCGAGAGCCTGGGCAACGACGTGGCACAACTCGCGCGGGTGATGACACCACTGGCTGCACTGATCGGAGCGGCCCGCGACGCCGGGGTGACGGTCATCCACACGCGGGAAGGGCACCGGCCCGACCTGTCGGATTGTCCACCGGCCAAACTGCGGCGCGGTGCCCCGTCGAAACGCATCGGTGACGAAGGCAAGTACGGACGCATCCTGATCCGGGGCGAATACGGACACGACATCGTCGACGAGCTCGCCCCGGTCGCCGGCGAAGTCGTCATCGACAAGCCCGGTAAGGGGGCGTTCTACGCCACTGAGCTGTCCGAGCTCCTCACCGCTGCCGGGATCACCCAGCTGCTCGTCACCGGCGTCACCACCGAGGTGTGCGTGCACACCACCACCAGGGAGGCCAACGACCGCGGATACGAATGTCTTGTCGTATCCGACTGTGTCGGTTCCTATTTCCCCGAATTCCAACGGGTCGGCCTGGACATGATCAAGGCCCAGGGCGGCATTTTCGGATGGGTGGCAGACAGTGCCGTCGTCATCCCCGCACTCACTCAACTCACCACGCCAGCAGACCGAGAAGAGGCCCGATGAGCACCGACGTCACCAACGCACCCGCCGAACCACCCGCTGCCCGGTCGCTGTCCCTGCCCTGGTGGACGCGCGGCGACACCAACGCGTTCTTCGGCCTGGGATTCAACATCCTGGTCAACGTGCTCACACTGACGGGGTTGATGGTGGCCGTGGTCGCCGTGCCGGCCACCGATGTGCTGGGCACGGTCCTCCCGGCGCTGGGGGTCGCCCTGATCCTCGGGAACCTCTACTACACGTTCCTGGCTCGGCGACTCGCGCGGCGGGAGAACCGGACCGACGTCACCGCCCTGCCGTACGGCCCCAGCGTGCCGCACATGTTCATCGTGGTGTTCGTCGTCATGCTGCCGGTCTATCTGGCCACCGACGATCCGATGCAGGCTTGGCAGGCGGGTCTGGCATGGGCGTTCCTGATCGGCGTCATCGTGATGATCGGCGCATTCGTCGGTCCCTACATCCGCAAGCTGACACCGCGGGCCGCGATGCTGGGCACCCTGGCCGGCATCTCCATCACGTTCATCTCGATGCGCCCCGCCGCACAGATGTGGGAGGTCGCCTGGATCGGTCTGCCGGTGCTGGCCATCATCCTGATCGGTTTCTTCACCGACGTGAAGCTGCCGGGCAGCATCCCCATCGGACTGGTCGCATTGCTGGTCGGCACCGCCATCGGCTGGGCGGGTGGCTACATGTCGGCGCCCGACGTCGGGCAGGCCGTCAGCGACATCGCCGTCGGGGTTCCGGACCTGCGGCTGGACATGCTGATCAGCGGCCTGTCAGATCTGGCGCCGCTGCTGGGCACCGCGATTCCGCTGGGTGTGTACAACTTCACCGAGGCGATGAGCAATGTCGAGAGCGCCGCGGCGGCCGGTGACAGCTACAACCTGCGCAGCGTGCTGCTCGCCGACGGAGCCGGTGCGGTGGTCGGCTCGGCTTTCGGCTCGCCCTTTCCTCCCGCCGTCTACATCGGCCACCCGGGGTGGAAGGACGCCGGAGGCCGCGCGGGGTACTCGCTGGCCAGCGGTGCCGTCATCGGGATCCTGTGCTTTCTGGGGCTTTTCGGCGTCCTGGCCGCGCTGCTGCCGGTGCCGGCCATCGTGCCGATCCTGCTCTACATCGGACTGCTGATCGGCGCCCAGGCCTTCCAGGCGGTCCCGCGGCTGCACGCGGTCGCCGTCGTCGCCGCGCTGCTGCCCAACCTGGCGGAATGGGGGCGCGGCATGATCGACAACGCGCTCAGTGCGGCAGGAACCACGGCGGCGGAAGTGACCAGCGAGGCGCTCAACGGCGCGGGTGTGGTCTACGACGGGCTCAAGACCCTGGGTGAGGGCGCGGTGCTGGTCGGCCTGATTCTCGGCACGATGGTCACCTTCATCCTGGACAAGAAGTTCCGCTACGCCGCGGCGGCGGCGCTGGTGGGAGCGGCGCTGTCGTTCATCGGTCTGATTCACGCCGCCGAGGTGTCGTGGGCGGCCAGTCCGCAGGTGGCGCTCGGCTATCTGCTGTTCGGCCTGGTCTGCCTGCTGTTCTCGGTCCTGCCCGGCGCCAAGACGCCGGTGACCCATCCCGACGAGGCGGACATCGTCGCCGGACACTGACGGCGACCGCGGTCACAGCTCAGTGCCCCGCCGGTGGAGATCACCCGGCAACTTCGTGGACAATTGTCTACGAAATCGCTTAGCGTGGGCGCGTGCCTCTCCGCAGCCACAGTGTCGACCCCCGCGCAGAACGTGTCCGTAACCGCCTGCGCGTAGCGGCGTTCGCGTTGGCGCAGGAGCGTCCCGTCGACCACATCACGGTCGGTGACCTGGTGAACCGCGCCGACGTGAGTCGGCAGGTCTTCTACCGGCACTTCCGTGACCGCGACGACGCGGTCGCGGCGGCGATCACGCACGCGTTCACCGAGGCCGTCGTCCGGGACCCCGGCTCCGATCCGCGGGCCCGGATCCTGCGCGTGTTCGACTTCGCCGCCGGACACCACGCGATGTACCGCAACGTGGTCCCCAGCACGGTGACCCGGCATGTGGTCAACACCTTTCGTGACGCGCTGTTGCCGGCCTGTGAACAGATCGCCGCCGCCGGCACCGCGAGGCTTTCGACGGCCGGGGCGGCGGTCGCCCCGCCGGCACCCGAGTCGGTCGCCCGATTTCTCGTCGGCGGCTTCATGGAGGTGCTGCGGTCCTGGATGGAGGACCCGGACGGCACCGATCTCACCGGCCGCGTCAACGCGGCGCTGGACACGGTCGACGCCCTGCTGGGCCAGTCGACATCACAGGAAGGACCGCACCATGGGTAGACACCACCGTCCCGAAGCATCCGGCCACTCCCCCACATTCCGCGACCGCTCCGCGCTGCGGACCACCGCGCTCGCCCTGGCGGGACTGACCCTGTTCGTCGTCGCGATGGTCGCCAGCTACGCGGGCGCCTTCGCCAACCCGATGCTGCACCACATGTCTGTCGCGGTATCGGCTCCGGAATCTCTGGTCGACGGCTTACGGGCGGAACCGGGTCTGCAGATCACGCAGGTCACCGACGCCGAAGCAGCGCGCCAACAGGTCTATCAGCGTCACGTCGACACCGCGTTCGCCGTCACGCCCGAGGGCGACCTGTCGATCTATGTGGCCGGCGGCGGCGGCCGCAGCGTCGCGGCCGCCGCAGAGAAGGTCGGGCGCACCACGGCCGGGCAGGCCGGACTATCCGCGGTCGTCGAGGACGTCGCCCCCACCTCGGCCGCCGATCCCTCCGGAACGGTCGAGTTCTACGCGGTCATCTTCATCTCCATCGGCGCCTCCCTCGGCGCAGCGCTGCTGGGGCGCTTGATGGGCAGCGTCCGCACGCCGGTCACCCTGGCGCTGCGCACGTTGTCGCTGGCGGGGTTCTCCGCCGTCCTGGCCGGCGTCGTCACGCTGTACGTGGGACCGGTCCTCGGTGCGCTCACCGGCCACCCGGGCCAGGTGTTCGGCGTGCTGTGGCTCTACGCCATGGCCGTCGGCGGCGCGGTCACCGGCGTGGCAGCCGCCTTCGGCGCGGCCGCGTCGATCGTGCTGGGGCTCTTCCTGGTCGTCGTCGGCAACGCGGCCGCCGCCGGCCCCGTCGGTCGTCCGCTGTTGTCCGGCTTCTACTCCACCTTCACCACAGTGGTGCCGCAGGGGTCGGGAGTCTCGTTGTTGCGCAGCGTGTCCTACTTCGGCGGCAACGGTGCCCAGGCGCCGTTGCTGACCCTGGCCGCCTGGGCCGGCGCCGGATGCCTGCTCGCAGTGGTGGCCACCGCGGCGCGGGTGAATTATCGTGCCCGATATGACCTCTGGTCTCAGCGCGGCGGGCAGCGGGGACTACTACGATCTCGGCTCCTACCATCGTCGAACTGATACGTCCGCGCCGGAGGCGCAGCGCTGGTTCGACCGCGGCATGGTGTGGTGCTACGCCTTCAACCACGACGAGGCCATCCGCTGCTTCGAGCGGGCCCTCGAGTTCGACGAGGACCTGGCGATCGCCCGGTGGGGTATCGCGTACGCCGTCGGGCCGAACTACAACAAGGGTTGGGACGCCTTCGATCCGGTCGACCGGGCCCAGTCGTTGAGCCGTGCCCGTGCTGAGCTCGCACGGGCCTCGCAAGGACGTGCCTCGGCCTGTGAGCAGGCCCTGATCGCCGCGCTGGAAAGGCGCTTCGCCGCCGACGACCCCGACGACGAGGACGCCCTTCTGGCCGGTCACCGGGCCTATGCCGACGCGATGGTGCAGGTGGCGCAGAGCAACCCCGACGACGTCGATGTAGCGGCACTGGCCGCCGATGCGCTCATGAACGTGACCGCCTGGGCGTTGTGGGACAGTCGCACCGGTGAACCGGCCCCCGGCTCGCGGGTCGTCGAGGCCAAGCAGATCCTCGACGCGGCACTCGCCACGGCGGCCGGGCGGGCACATCCGGGAATCCTGCACCTGTACCTGCACGCCATGGAGATGTCCACGACTCCGGAACTGGCGTTGCCCGCGGCCGATCTGTTGCGCGGTCTGGTGCCCGATGCCGGACATCTCGCCCATATGCCCAGTCACATCGACGTGCTGTGCGGCAATTACCGGGACTCGGTGGTGGCCAACCTGGCGGCGGTGCGGGCCGACCGCCGGTTCGTCGAACGATCCGGTCCGCTGAACTTCTATTCGTTGTATCGGGCCCACAACCTGCACTTCATCGTGTATTCGGCGATGTTCGAAGGGAACTCGTCGGTGGCGATGCAGGCCGCCGACGAACTCGCCGGTCAGCTGACCCCCGAGTTGCTCGCCATCGAGTCGCCGCCGATGGCCGACTGGCTCGAGGCGTTCGTCCCGCTGCGGATCCACGTCCTGGTCCGCTTCGGCCGCTGGGCGGACCTGATCGCCACCGATGCGCCCGCGGACACGCAGCTGTACTGCACCACGGCCGCCACCGTCCACTACGGCCGGGGCGTGGCGTACGCCGCTACCGGCCGACTCTCCGAGGCCGAACAGGAACGTGAGGCGTTCTCGGCGGCGTATGACCGGATCCCGGAGAGCCGCTACCTGTTCAACAACACCAGCCGGGACATCCTCGCTGTCGCCGCCGCCATGCTCGACGGGGAGATCGACTATCGCGCAGGGCGTTTCGATCAAGCCTTCGCGCACCTGCGACGCGCGGTCGAGTTGGACGACACCCTGCCCTACGACGAACCCTGGGGCTGGATGCAGCCCACCCGGCATGCCTACGGCGCGTTGCTGCTCGAGCAGGGCCATGTGGGAGAGGCAGCGGCGGTGTACGCCGCCGATCTGGGGCTGGATCCCACGCTCAGCCGGCCCTGCCAGCATCCAGGCAATGTGTGGAGCCTGCACGGTTACCACGAGTGCCTGACTCGCCTGGGCCGTGCCGACGAGGCCGTCATCATCGGCAGACAACTGCAGTTGGCGGCGGCCCGCGCTGACGTGCCGGTCAGGGCGTCGTGCGCCTGCCGACTCGACACCTGCGCCTGAACCACCGGGTCGCGGCTGCGTAGACTCCGGCTGTGCCGATCAGCGACGACGACCTAGGGCACCTGCGCCGGTGCGTGGAACTCGCCCGCGTCGCGTTCGACGACGGCGACGAACCGTTCGGCTCGCAGTTGGTGGGTGAAGACGGCGCGGTGTTGTTCGCCGATCGCAACCGGGTCAAGGACGGTGACCACACCCGCCATCCTGAGTTCGCCATCGCGCGCTGGGCGGTCCGCAACCTGGGACCGGATCAGCGGTCCCGCGCCACGGTCTACACCTCGGGAGAACACTGCCCGATGTGCTCGGCGGCGCACGCCTGGGTGGGATTGGGGCGCATCGTCTACGCCGCTTCGGCGGCGCAACTGACCGCCTGGCTGCAGGAGTGGGGCGCGCCCCCGCCGCCGGTCGCGGGGCTGCCCATCGCAACCGTCGCCCCCGGTACCCGGGCCGACGGGCCCGCCGACGAACTGACTGAGGAGATGAAGGCGTTGTACGCGAGAGCATTCGCCCGATGACCGAGCCGGACTGGGTGGCACACGCGATCTGGTGGCAGATCTACCCGCTGGGATTCGTGGGGGCCTACCCGGCCGACCCGCCGCCCGCGGCGGAGGAACACCGGTTGCGCAGAATCGTCGACTGGCTGGACTACACCGTCGAACTCGGTGCCTCCGGGTTGGCGCTGGGGCCGGTGTTCGCGTCGCACACCCACGGCTACGACACCACCGACCACCATCGCATCGACCCCAGACTGGGCACCGACGACGACTTCGACCACCTGGTGGCTGAATGTCGCGCCCGCGGGTTGCGGATACTTCTCGACGGAGTCTTCAACCACGTCGGCACCGAGTTCGACCGCTTTCGAGAGGCGCAGGAGGGCGGCGACCGGTCCTGGTTCCGGACGCGCGGCCGCGACTTCGTGACGTTCGAGGGACACGGCGGGCTGATCACGCTCGACCACTCCAACCCCGATGTCGTCGACTACACCGTCGAGGTGATGTGCCATTGGCTGTCACGGGGCGCCGACGGGTGGCGCCTCGATGCTGCCTATGCCGTTCCCGACCGGTTCTGGGCCCAGGTGCTGCCGCGGGTGCGCGAACGCTTCCCGCAGGCGTGGTTCGTCGGCGAGGTCATCCACGGCGACTATTCGGCGATCGTGCGTGACTGCGGTTTCGACTCGCTGACTCAATACGAGCTGTGGAAGGCGATCTGGAGCAGCCTCAACGACGCCAACTTCCACGAACTGGCCTGGTCGCTGACCCGGCACAACGACTTCATGGACACGTTCGTGCCGATGACGTTCATCGGCAATCATGACGTCACCCGGATCGCCAGCCAACTCGACAATCCCGAGCACGTCGAGCACGCGCTGACGATCCTGATGACCACCGGTGGCACCCCGAGCGTCTACGCCGGGGATGAATCCGCCTATCGGGGTGTCAAGGAGGAGCGTTTCGGCGGTGACGATGCCGTGCGGCCCGAATTCACCTCTCCCGGTGAGGGTGTCGGTGCGCACGGCCAGCAGGTGTATCGGACCCATCAGCACCTGATCGGTCTGCGCCGTCGGCACCCCTGGTTGCACGAGGCCCGCACGGAGTCGCTTCGGGTGACCAATGAGGGCTTGGTGTACGCCGCTCGCAGCGGCGAGCACATGCTCGTGGTGGCCCTCAACATCAACGACGCACCGATGCCGGTGTCGCTGCCGGAATTCGGCATCGAGAGCGGCGCCGTCATCGCTGGTTCGGGAGCGCCGCCCGCCGAACAGTTGACCGACGCCGTGGTTCCGCCGCACGGATGGCTGGTGATCGCTCCGCGCTGAGCGCGGACTACAGCATGTGCAGTGTCGCGGGGTCTTCCTGGCCTTCGTAGAACGCGTCGAGCACGTCGCCGAACACCGGGTCGTCCCCGGCGTGGGCGAACAGCGTCATCGACGAACGGACCTTGAGATCGTCTGGTTGACCGAGAATTTCGCGCGCCGACCGACCCTGCGCGGCGAGTAGCAGGTGGGCGCATTCGCGCAGCCGCGGACCGAGCACCTCGTGCCCGAGGTAGGCGGTCGCCTCGGCCAGGGAGCCGATCCCGAAGCGGTGTGCGGTGGGGCTGTGCCCCAGCCCGCGCAGCTGCGGGAAGACGAACCAGATCCAATGGCTGCGTTTGATGCCGGCGCGTAACTCGTCGAGCACCGTCGGGTACACGCCGTCCTGCGCGTCGACGAAGCGCTGCAAATCGAACGGATCGTCGGCGCTCTTCGGCCCTGTCTGTCGGTCCACCATCGCCTTGTCAGTCTGGCAGTTGGGTGCGCAGGACGAAACCCCGCATCGGGGCGGACACTCCCCCGGGTCGGGCTTGCGGTCACTGTATTCGCACTGGTCAACGTCGGTGACCGGGCACGCGAGTCCGCGGCGAGTCGTAATCGTTAGCCAACCGCGATGTCGAATCGCTGTGTCGCGCAGGCTTTCGGCTCCCCGAAGCCGGTTTCATTACGCGTGCAAAGCGACGGCAAGTTTGCGAGACATGGTGGACATGTACAGAAAGGTGGGTTGGTTGCCGTTATGAAGTGGAAAGTGAAGTGGCGAGACGCCACAGACGCAGCATCGTGGCGGTCTGCGCTGCGCCGGATGGCCGTCGTGGCCGCGGCCGCGGTCGCGCTGCCCGGCCTGATCGGCGTCGCCGGGGGTTCGGCGACTGCGGGCGCCTTCTCTCGGCCCGGCCTGCCGGTTGAGTATCTCGACGTGTTCTCCCAGGCCATGAACCGCAACATCCGGGTGCAATTCCAGGGCGGGGGCCCGCACGCGGTGTATCTGCTCGACGGTCTGCGCGCTCAGGACGACTTCAACGGCTGGGACATCAACACCCCGGCGTTCGAGTGGTTCTACCAGTCCGGTCTGTCGACGATCATGCCGGTGGGCGGGCAGTCCAGCTTCTACACCGACTGGTACCAGCCGTCTCGGGGTAACGGCCAGGACTACACCTACAAGTGGGAGACCTTCCTGACCCAGGAGCTACCCGCGTGGCTGGAGGCCAATCGTGGTGTCTCCCAGACCGGTAACGCCGTTGTCGGTCTGTCGATGGCCGGCAGCGCATCTCTGACCTATGCGATCTACCATCCGCAACGGTTCATCTACGCGTCGTCGCTGTCCGGGTTCCTCAACCCCTCCGAGGGCTGGTGGCCCATGCTGATCGGCCTGGCGATGAACGACGCCGGTGGCTTCAACGCCGAGAGCATGTGGGGCCCGTCCTCGGACCCGGCATGGAAGCGCAACGATCCGATGGTCAACATCAACCAGCTGGTGGCCAACAACACCCGCATCTGGATCTACTGCGGCACCGGCACTCCGTCGGAGCTGGACTCGGGTACCCCGGGGAACAACCTGATGGCGGCGCAGTTCCTCGAAGGGTTCACGCTGCGCACCAACATCAGTTTCCGGGACAACTACATCGCGGCGGGCGGCACCAACGGTGTGTTCAACTTCCCGTCCACCGGTACCCACAGCTGGAACTACTGGGGTCAGCAGCTGCAGCAGATGAAGCCGGACATCCAACGGGTGCTGGGGGCTCAGGCCACCGCATAACGACCACCCACCCAGGGAGCCTGCCGTTACCCCCGAACGGCAGGCTTCCTGCCGTTCGGGGGTGGTTCTGCTCACAGCCGGGTGCGCATGGCGATGTCTTCGTTGAATTCGTCGAGCATCGCGTCGGTCAACGTCGGCCGGGTGTCGGCGATGGCGGCGAGGAAGTCGTCGGTACGGGGCGGCTCGCCGCGCCGGAACTCGATTTCGCGTTCGAACGCGCATTGCGCACCTTTGCGGGCGGCGAACTCGATGTCGGCCGGGGTGAACATCGCGGTCGCCTCGACGAGCTTGTCGACCTCCACGCCTTCGGCCAGCGCACCCAGATAGCGGTTCCAGATCGCTTTGCGCGCCGCGTCGTCGGGCGGTCCGACCGGGATGACGTAGTCGAACCGTCCGGGGCGCAGGAAGGCCGAGTCCAACGAGCGCACGGAGTTCGTGGCGCAGATCAGCAGGCGCTCGTCGTGCTGGCGGAAC
>NZ_BLTG01000135.1 GCF_017312405.1 Mycobacterium sp. PO1 | reverse complement strand
GCCGCGGTGACCGAGCCGAACAGCTTGCCCGAGTCGCCGGCGGTCTTCACCGACAGCTGCACGGCGCCAAGATTCTCGATCGCCGTCTTCAGCTCATTGGCGTGCTCGAGGTTCTTGACCCCCTTGAGCTCCTGGGTGCGCCGGATGGTCTCGGCCTGGCGCTGGGCGCCACGGGTCGCCACGATGGCCAGCCCGCGGGGCAGCAGATAGTTGCGGCCGTAGCCGTCCTTGACCTCGACGGTGTCACCGGGCAAGCCGAGGTGCTCGACCTCAGCAGTCAGAATCAGTTTCATCTCTTCGTCCTGTCTTCTTCTCGCCGTTTACCGAGCCGACGAGCTGAACGGCAGCAACGCGACCTCGCGGGCGTTCTTCACCGCGATCGCGACGTCGCGCTGGTGCTGAACGCAGTTACCGGTCACCCGGCGGGCACGGATCTTGCCGCGCTCGCTGATGTAGGTGCGCAGCAGCGCGGTGTCCTTGTAGTCGATGTCCATGTTCTTGCCCTTCTTCGAGCAGAACACGCACTTGCGGGTCTTGACCGGCTTCTCCGGAGCCGGACGGCGCTTTGTCGATTTCGCCATGTGTCTATCTCTTCCTCAAGAAAATCAATGAATATCGTTGTGTCAGAACGGTGGTTCGTCGTCGGCGCCACCGAAGGAGCCCGATGCGGGCGCACTGCCCCAGGGATCCTCGGCCGGTGCGCTGTTGGCAGCCGCCGGGCGGGAACCGCCGCCGCCACCGCCACCGAATCCGCCGCCACCACCGCCGCTGCGGCTGGCCTTGTTGACCTTGGCGGTCGCGTAGCGCAGCGATGGTCCGATCTCGTCGACCTCGACCTCGACCACGGTGCGCTTCTCGCCCTCGCGGGTCTCGAAGGAGCGCTGCTTGAGCCGGCCCTGGACGATGACGCGCGATCCGCGGGTCAGGCTCTCGGCCACGTTCTCGGCGGCCTCACGCCAGATGTTGCACCGCAGGAACAGCGCCTCGCCGTCCTTCCACTCCCCGCTCTGGCGGTCGTAGATACGCGGCGTCGAGGCGACGGTGAAGTTGGCCACCGCCGCTCCCGACGGGGTGAACCTCAGTTCGGGGTCGGCGGTCAGGTTTCCTACGACAGTGATGGTGGTGTCACCAGCAGCCACGGGTTCCTCCTGAAGGTGGTGGTCGGCGTGTTGGGCGCGAGCCTACGCAGCGGTTCCGACGAGCGGCACCCTTTAGTGCTTGTCGGTCCGCATCACCTTGGTGCGCAGCACGGACTCGTTCAGGTTCAGCTGACGGTCCAGCTCGGAGACCGTCGCCGGCTCGGCCTTGACGTCGACCACGGCGTAGATGCCCTCGGCGTGCTTGGCGATCTCGTAGGCCAGCCGCCGGCGTCCCCAGATGTCGACCTTGTCGACACTTCCGCCATCCTTGCGGATCACGTTGAGGAACGTCTCCAGCGACGGAGCTACGGTGCGCTCGTCGAGAGTGGGGTCGAGGATGACCATGATTTCGTATGGACGCATAACTAACCCATCACCTCCTATGGTCGTTGCGGCCACGGCGTGTCCGTGGCAGGAGGGTCGCCTGCGTCGGCAACCGGGCCAGGTTACAGGAACGGGCGCTGATCTGCGAAATCACGTACGAATCTGGCGCGGTTGGACACCGCTGGGGTGCCTCAGCGCGCCGAATTCGCCATGACCGGCTCCCGCGTCGCCGCCACGCCCGGGCGGGGCCGNNCCGGGTCGTCGACCGCCCCGCCGGCGCGCACCAGATCCTGCTCGGGCCGGTAGATCTGCCGGATCACCAACGCGCACAACCCGATCACCGCGATGTCGCGCAGCAGCACCGTCGCGGTGAACGCCTGCTCGGGCAGCCCCATGTTCTGTTCGCCGAACAAGAACAACATCCGCGGCACCCACACCAGCATGTCGATCGTCATCCAGGCCAGCAGCAGGCGCCGGTGCGGCAACGCCAACACCGCCAGCGGCACCAGCCACAGCGAGAACTGCGGACTCCACACCTTGTTCGTCAGCAGGAACGCCGCCACCACCAGGAACGCCAGCTGGGCCACGCGGGGTCGGCGCGGCGCGGTCAGCGCGGCGCTGTTCGCGGCCTGCTGCATCGTGATCGGTTATCTCGCGCTGACCGCGCCGCGCCGACCCCGCGTGGCCCAGCTGGCGTTCCTGGTGGTGGCGGCGTTCCTGCTGGCGAACAAGGTGTGGCGTGCGCAGGTCGCGGTGTGGCTGGTGGCGCTGGCGGTGTTGCCGTTGCCG
>NZ_BLTG01000134.1 GCF_017312405.1 Mycobacterium sp. PO1 | reverse complement strand
CATAGGAGCCTGACCTCACCAGGTCCCATCACAGTCCCGTCCACCCGACCGGCCAGCGTCACAACCCACGTTGGAAGGTCGCAATGACAAGCATGAACCACAACCAGCGCCGCGGTCGAGTCGTGATCGGCGTCGACACCCACAAACACATCCACGTCGCGGTCGCCCTCGACGACTTCGGCGGCGTCCTGGGCAAGGAGAAGTTCACCGCAGACACCGCCGGGTACGGCCAGTTGATCGACTGGTCGATGACCCACGGTCATCTCCTGACCTTCGCCATCGAGGGAACCGGGTCCTACGGCGCCGGATTGACCGCCGCGGTCCGCCGCCGTGATATCGGTGTCGTGGAAGTGATGCGCACCGACCGCCGCGACCGCCGGTTACGAGGCAAGTCCGATTTCCTCGACGCCGAGAACGCAGCCCGCGCCGTGCTGGCCGGCCACGCCGACGCCGTACCGAAAACCGCCGACGGGCTGGTGGAAATGATCCGGACCATCAAAGTGGCCAAAGACGTTGCCGTAAAAGCGCGTACCTCGGCAATGATCTCGCTCAAGGCAGTCCTGGTCAATGCCCCAGCGCCCCTGCGTGAGCAATTGCAACCCCTGTCGAAGATGGCACTGATCCACCGCTGCGCAGGACTACGGCCCGGCTCGATGACCACAGTGGAGGCGGCGACCAAACACACACTGCGTTCCATCGCGCGGCGCTGGGAACAACTCAACGACGAAATCACCGCCCACGAAAAAATGCTCGCCGAACTCACCACAACCCTCGCACCGCAGCTCTGCGCTGCCTTCGGCGTCGGCGCCGACACCGCCGCCGAAATGCTCATCGTCGCCGGCGACAACCCCGAGCGAGTCCGCTCAGAGCCGGCCTGGGCTCGGCTCTGCGGCGTGGCACCCATCCCGGCGTCCTCAGGGATGACGACCCGCCACCGGCTCAACCGTGGCGGTCACCGCCAGGCCAACGCTGCGCTCTACCGCACCGTCATCGTGCGAATGCAGCATCACGAACCGACCAAGTCCTACGTAGCTCGCCGCACCGCCGAAGGCAAGACCAAAGCCGAGATCATCCGCTGCCTCAAACGACTCCTCGCCCGCGAAATATGGTCCCTTATGCGCCCTCTGCGTATCAATCCGCAGACCGTGGAATCCGCCGCTTGACGGATATAGGAGCATCAACGCGTTGGCCGAATCGGTGAACAGCAGCTACAAGACCGAACTCATCGACCACCAACCGCTCTATCCCGGCGCCACCGAGTTGTCGCTGGGAACGGCCGAATGGGTGGCGTTCTACAACCGGCAGCGACCCAACGGCTACTGCCAGGACCTGACACCGGACCGGGCCGAAGCCCTCTACTACCATCGCCAACGGCACCCTCACACCGAGGAGGCACTCAAATGACAGAGCCTCCCGACACGCCGGGGCGGATCA
>NZ_BLTG01000133.1 GCF_017312405.1 Mycobacterium sp. PO1 | reverse complement strand
CCACCTCCCTGGACTTGACCATCCTCCCGTTCACCCAGGGGCAACCACTGCCCGAACCGGGCATCATGGTCTCCATCGGATTCGGCTGGGGTATCGAGCGCTATCGCTACCCGGGAGATCTCCCCAAGGTCGCTGCCACGGGCGGGTCCAACTGCGACGCCGTCGGTCTCCCGGTACTGCAGCCGCAGGAGATCTCGCCGTTCGTCGTCACCGACATCGGTGGCAACCGGTGGAGATACGGCAACCAGGGCGTGGTGCTCAACTCCGATGGCCTGAAGCAACTGCTATTCGGGCCCATCGACGGCCCGCCCCGCAACTCGTCGCAGATCGGAATGCCGGGATGAGCTTCGTACGAGGTGCAGGATTCAAGTTCGTCGTCTTCGCGGTGGTGATGGGCATGCTGACGGCATTCCTGGTCGTCATGTTCACTGGTTATCAGGGCGGATCCCACCACACCTATTCGGCGGTCTTCCGCGATGTGTCGAGGTTGAAATCGGGCGATTCGGTTCGGGTGGCGGGCATCCGAGTCGGCACCGTCGAGGACGTCACACTGCGCCCGGACAAGACGGTCGAGGTCTCCTTCACCGCGGACGACACCGTGCTGCTGACCATGGGCACCCGCGCGGAAGTACGCTATCTCAACCTCGTGGGCGATCGTTACCTCGAACTGGCCGACTCACCCGGCTCGACACGGGTGCTTCCCGCAGGCGGTCAGATCCCGGCGGACCGGACGGCGCAGGCACTCGACCTCGACGTGCTGTTGGGCGGCTTGAAACCGCTCACCCGGGGTCTACGAGCCGAGGATGTCAACACCTTGACTCAATCGCTGCTGCAGGTGTTGCAGGGCCAGGGCGGCGTGATGGAGTCGCTGCTGTCCAGGACGTCGACGTTCACCAACACGTTGGCCGATCACAGCGAGGTGCTTCAACAGGTGATCGACAACATGCGCACGCTGACGGCGACCCTGGCCGAAGACGACCGTCAATTCGCCGATTCCATCGAGCGTCTCGAGACGTTGGTCACCGGCCTGGCGCAGGACCGCGACCCGATCGGCGAGTCGATCGAGTCCCTGGAGAACGGCACCGCGTCACTGACCGATCTTCTCGTCGACGGCAGGCCCCCACTGGCCGCCACCGTGGATCAAGTCCATCGACTCGCCATCCCGTTGGACGCGGACAAGGACAAGATCGACACCGCGCTGCAGAAGGCCCCCAGCAACTTCCGGAAGCTGGTTCGGCTGGGCGCCTACGGCAGCTGGATCAACTACTACCTGTGTGGAATCACGTTGCGCGTCAGTGATCTCGAGGGGCAAACCGCAGCCTTTCCGTGGGTGAAGAACCAAGGCGGAAGGTGCGCTGACTCCTGATGTTGAAATATCGCGGACGACACCTCATGCGCGCCGGCCTCATCGGTGTGGTGCTGGTCGCCCTCGTCATCTCGGTGGGACTGCAGCCGGAGCGGCTGCTGTCGTTGGCCCGCGATCTTCGCTACGACGCCCTGTTCGCCGAGGCGGGCGGCCTGGCAGCCGGTAACGATGTCGTCGTGTCCGGCACCGCAGTGGGTCACGTCGCCGCCGTGACACTCGACCGTGGCCAGGCGCGGGTGACGTTCACCGTGAACAGCGCCGTCCCGCTCGGGGGCGACACCACCGCACACATCCGAACGGGGTCGCTGCTCGGCGAGAGAGTCCTGACCCTCGAATCAGCGGGTACGGGGTCGTTGGACCGACGCGTCCCGATCCCCGTCTCCCGCACGTCGTCTCCCTACTCCCTCAACGACGCGGTGGGTGACCTGACGACCCAGATCGCCGGCACCGACACAGCCAGTGTCAACCAGTCGCTGGACGTGCTCGCTGCGACACTCGACGAGATCTCGCCACAGCTGGGGCCGACGTTCGACGGGCTGACCAGGGTGTCGCGGCTGCTCAACGAACGCAACGACGACGTGCGCCAATTGCTCGCCAACTCAGCACAGGTCACCGACGTACTCGGCGAACGCAGCGCCAAGATCAACACGCTGATCCTCAACGCCAACGATCTTCTCGCCGTGCTGGTCGAGCGGCGGGTCGCCATCGCCAACCTGCTTGCCAACACCTCAGTCGTCTCCCGTCAGATCTCAGGTCTGGTGGACGACAACGAACAGGAGTTGGCTCCCATGCTGGAGAAGCTGAACTCCGTCAACGCGATGCTCGAGAAGAACCGGGACAACATCGCCGCGGCGCTGCCCGGGCTGGAGAAGTTCCAGCGCACCCAGGGAGAAACCATCGCGTCGGGGGCCTACTACAACGCGTTCGTCGCGAATCTGATCCCCTCGCAGTTCCTGCAACCGTTCTTGGACTACGCTTTCGGGTTCCGGCGTGGTGTCAACGCGGGCCAGCCCCCCGATACCGCGGGTCCTCGGTCAGAACTCCCGTTCCCTGTCAACGGAATCCCGCAGCCTGGAGATCTTCCCAATGACGGCAACCCGTAGACGCCAAACGGTCGGCGTCGCGCTGGTGCTGATCGTGCTGTTCGTCGCCGGCACTCTGGTTATCGTCCAGCAGACATTGTTCGGCTCCTGGCGGGTGACGGCACACTTCACGTCGGCCACCGCGATCTACCCCGGTGACGAGGTCCGCGTCGTCGGGGTCAAGGTGGGAACCATCGCCACGATCGACACGGACGGCACCGAGGCCGAGATCGTTCTCGACATCGATCACGGAGTTCGCATACCAGCGGAGGCCAAGGCGGTGATCGTGGCGCCGAACCTGATCTCCGCGCGCTACGTCCAGTTGACGCCGGCCTACACCGACAGCGGCGCCACGATGACTGATGGCGCCTCGATCCCCTTGCAACGCACTGCCGTTCCGGTCGAGTGGGACGAAGTCAAGGACCAGTTGTCCCGTCTGGCCACCGAGCTCGGCCCCGTCAGCGCCGACTCCCAGACCTCGACGGGGCGGTTCTTCGACAGTGCGGCCAATGCCATGGACGACAACGGGGCGCGGCTGCGCGAAACCCTCGAGCAGCTGTCCGCGTCGACCCGGATCGTCAGCGAGGGCGGCGACAACCTCGTCGACATCGTCAAGAACCTGCAGCGGCTCGTCGGCGCGCTACGGGAGAGCAACGCGCAGATCGTGCAGTTCCAGGACCGCTTCGCCACCCTCACCTCGGTGGTGAACGAAAGCCGAAGCGACCTCGACTCTGCCCTCACCACCCTGTCCAGTGCGATCGACGACGCCAAGCGTTTCGTGGCGGGAAGCCGCAACCAGGCCAGTGAACAGGTGCAACGACTGGCGAATCTGACCCAGATACTCGTCGACCAGCGCAGCACTGTCGAGAACATCCTGCACGCCGCGCCGACGTCGTTGGCCAACACCTACAACATGTACAACCCGGACATGGGCACCTTCGTCGGATCCTTTGTCTTCCAGAACTTCTCGAATCCGCTGCAGCTGCTGTGCGCCGGTATCGGTGCGGTGGAGAACGCCACAGCGCCCGAAACCGGTCGGCTGTGTGCCGAGTACCTCGGCCCAGCGCTGCGGCTGACCAACTTCAACTACATCCCGTTACCGGTGAACCCGCTGCTGGCCGCGGTCGCCAAACCCGAGAACCTCGTGTACTCCGATCCCCGCCTGGCGCCCGGGGGCGGCGGGACCTCGTCGGGGCCACCGGAGATACCGCCGGCGGTCTCGGCCTACACCGGCCGCAACGGTGACGTCCCGCCTCCTCCTGGTTACGGACCTGCGCCGGGTCCGAGTTCCGTCGACACGCTTCTGCTTCCCGGTTCTACGCCGAGCCCGCCTGCCACCGTTGCGGATCCGCCCAGGCTGCCCGCGGAGGCTGACGCAACCGCGCCGGTACCGACTCACGGAGCACCGCCGTCATGACCGCGATGTCCTGGACGCGTGCGCTCACCGCGAGCGCAGTCGTCGTTGTGCTCACCACCTCCGGCTGCGCGTTCCGGGGGGTCAACTCGCTACCGTTGCCGGGCACAGTCGGCCGTAGCGCCGACGCCGCGGTCTATCACGTTCAGATCGCCAGTGTCGGAACGCTGGAACCGAACTCACCGGTCATGCGATCGGACGTCGTCGTCGGAACCGTGACCGACATGACGGTGGACGATTGGCATGCCGACGTCGAGGTGTCCGTCGAGCCCGACGTCGTGATACCCGCCAATGCGGTGGCCACCATCGGCCAGACGAGCCTGCTGGGTTCGATGCACCTCGCCCTGGACCCTCCGATCGGGGAGCCGGACCGCGGCCGCCTGCCCTCGGGGGCGACACTGCCGTTGAACACGTCGTCCACCTACCCGTCGACCGAGCAGACACTGTCGTCACTGTCCACCATCCTCAACGGCGGCAGCCTGGGCCGGGTCAGCGACATCATCCACGAATCCAATGCTGCGCTGTCCGGCCGGGAGGGCCACGTGCGCGATCTCCTCGGTCGACTCAACGACATCGCGGGCGTACTCGCCGAGCAACGAGACGACGTCGTTGCGACCTTCGAGGAATTGAACCGGCTCAGTGGCACTCTGGCCCAGAACACCGGCGCCATCGATTCTGCGCTACGCCACATCCCGGCCGCCCTCGAGGTCCTGGTGCGGGAGCGACCGCAGATCACTGCCGCGCTCGAACGACTGGGCACGTTCAGTGACACCACCAGCGGACTGATCGAGGACACCAAGGACGATCTCATCCGTAACCTGACCAACCTGGAGCCGGCGCTGCGCGCCATCGCCGACCTCGGCCCCGACCTGGACACCGTGCTCGCCTACCTCACCACGTTCCCGTTCACGCAGAACGTGATCGACCGAGGCCTCAAGGGTGACTACATGAATCTGTTCGTGACTCTGGATCTGACGTATCCGAGAGTCAGACGCACCTTGGCTCTGGGAACCCGATGGGCGGAACCACGGGCGCCCCTCGTACCGGCCCCGGGCGATCCGTGGTTCGAGAATTACACCTACGACCCGCTCGACACCGGCGTCGTCGCGGCAGCACCCGCTGCTCCCCCGCCGGCATCTCCGCAGGACGGGTCGGCCCCGCCGCAGGCTCCGTCTGGGCCGCTGCTGCCTGTGACTCCCCTGCAGGACTGGTCGCCCGACACCGCGCCTTCGCAGCCGCCGGGCCAGATCTTCGCGGGCCCTTACGGGGGACGCTGATGCTCACTCGCTTCGTTCGGACTCAGCTGGCGATCTTCGTCACGGTGTCGGTCATCGGGGTCGCCGCGATGGCACTGTTCTACGTTCAGGTTCCGACGCTGTTGGGGATCGGGCGCTACACCGTGACGCTCGAGCTGCCGTCCACGGGCGGGTTGTACCGGTTCAGCAACGTCACCGTCCGTGGGGTGCAGGTCGGCAAGGTCACCGACATCGCGATGACGCACTCGGGGCCCCGGGCGACGCTGAGCCTGTCGACGAGCCCGCGGGTTCCGGCAGACCTGCACGCCGAGGTCCGGAGTGTTTCCGCGGTCGGCGAGCAGTACGTCGACCTGCAACCGCGCACCGACGCGGGCCCCTTCCTCGGCAATGGTTCGGTCATCCCCGCCGACGAGGTCAGTGTGCCGCAGAAGGTCGGGCCGATGCTCGACCAGGTCAGCGCGTTGCTCGGCAGCGTGCCGCAGGAACGGATCGCGGATCTTCTCGACGAGACCTCGCAGGCCCTCGACGGCTCGAGTTACGACCTCGGCTCGCTGATCGACTCGTCGGCCGCGATCAGTGCGGATCTCGCCGACAACGCGGACCCGGCGGCCCGACTGATCGACGACAGCGCACCGTTACTCGACGGACAACTGCAGACGACGGACGCAGTGCGGCAGTGGGCAGAGAACCTCGCCGGGATCACACGCCAGATCGACGAGAACGATGCGGCGGTTCGCAACATCCTGCAGTCAGGCCCCGGGGCCGCAGACGAAACCGCCCGGCTTCTCAGCGACCTCCAGCCGACCCTGCCGGTGCTGCTGGCCAACCTCACCACGGTGGGTCAGATCGCGCTCACCTACAACCCCGGTGTCGAGCAGCTGTTGGTGCTCTTCCCGCCGTATGTCGCTGCGCTCCAAGGCTTCGCGCTGCCGTGGAACAATCCGACGGGCTGGCCGCTGGGCGACTTCACCGCGACCAGCGGGGACCCGCCGGCATGCACGGTGGGATTCCTGCCGCCATCGGAGTGGCGGTCACCGGCCGACTACACCGAGATCGAGACACCCGACGATCTGTACTGCAAACTGCCGCAGGATTCGCCGCTGGCCGTTCGCGGCGCGCGGAACACACCGTGCATGGAGCAGCCTGGCAAGCGCGCACCGACTGTCGAGATGTGCAACAGCGACCGGCCCTACTATCCGCTGTCGCTGCGCCAGCATGCGCTGGGGCCCAACCCGATCGACCCCAATCAGATCGCGCAGGGCATCCCGCCGGACAGCCGGATCCTTCCGGGCGAGGGACTCTACGGCCCCATCGAGGGGACACCGATGCCGCCGGGCGCGGCACCCGTGCCAGCCCCGGCCGACCCGGGCAGCGGCGAATCCGCACCCCCCGCACCGCCGGTGATCCCGCCCGGTCCCGTCCCTGCTGCACCGCCGGGCGGGACCCCCGGCGGTGCAGCAGGGACGGGACCGGGCGGGATCACCGGCGGTGCGGGGGGTGCGGATTCGCCGCTGCCCGGGTCGGCCGGGGCTGGCACGGGTGCCGCGCCCGGCGGCATCGGTGTCCCCTCGATGGGGCCGTAGAGGCCCTCGCCCGGAAGGATCCGGCTGGTCGGAGGGATGCCC
>NZ_BLTG01000132.1 GCF_017312405.1 Mycobacterium sp. PO1 | reverse complement strand
ACATCCCTTAGGAACTCAAGGTTCGTCGCTACAACTCCAGGGCTTCGTAGGTTCGTCGCACGAACTTGGGCTGTGCGGTCTGCAGCTTCGCCAGCGACGTGTTGCCGGCGACGGCCGCCGCGGCATCGACGGTGAGATTCGGCATGTTCTGGATCAGGTAGATCAGGATGACGTCCGCGGAGGGATCGGCCTGCCACCACGTGCCGTAGGCGCCCGGCCACGAGAAGCTGCCGAGCCCGCCGGGGCCGAAGAGCTGACGTGACTTGGCCGGGTCGGTGACCACGGACAGATTCAACCCGAAACCGCGCCCGATCCAGAACGGTGCCCCGAGGAAGTCCTGTCGCTTCTGCTCGTCGGTCAGCCGATCCGTCCGCATCGACGCCACCGACTGCTCCGAGAGCACCCGCACCCCGTCGACGCTGCCGCCGGCCAACAACATCCGCGCGAACCTGAGATAGTCGTCGACGGTCGACCACAGCCCGGCTCCGCCCATGCAGAACGGGGGGTCCGTGATCGGTGCCGGCCCCATCACGTCGTGACGCAATGTCGTGTCCGCGTCGAGTTGATACATGGTCGCGGCCCGCCGCCGGCCGGTGCTCCCCACGCTGAAACCGGTGTCCGTCATACCCAGGGGGCCGAGCACCCGCTCGGTGAGGATCTCACTCAGGGGCTTGCCCTCCAGGCGCGACATCGCGATGCCGAGCACATCGGTGGCGTGGCTGTAGGTCAGCCGCTCACCGGGCTGATGGGCGAGCGGCAGCTCCGCGAGTTCGGCCAGCCACCGGTCCTGGTCCTGACGAGTCGGCAGCTTGCGGTAGGCGTCGGCGAGCGGTCCCAGCACCGAAAACATGTACGCGAGCCCACTGCGGTGCGTCATCAGATCCTCGACGGTGATGTGACGCTGCGCGGGCACCGTGCGGTCCAGAGGTCCGCGCGGTTCAGCCAGCACCCGCATGTCGGCCAGTTCGGGTAGCCACGTGGCCACCCGGTCGGTCAGGGTGAGCTTGCCTTCCTCGACGAGGGACATGGCAGCCGCGATCGTGACCGGCTTGGTCATCGACGCGATGCGAAACATCGTGTCTCGCTGCATCGGCAGCCGGGCGTCGACGTCGCGGTGGCCGAGTTCGTTGACCTGCAGCACCCGCCCGCCCTGCCAGACCAGGGTGACCGCTCCGGCCAGCAGTCCCGCGTCGATGGCTTCGTTGATGGATGCCTTGTTGCGGTCGAGGTTCACCCGCCAGAGGCTACCGGTACGGGGCGGTGTCAAAATTGGTGCTAAGCTCCCGGCAGTTTCCGAGCATCCTTTAACGGCCGTCCGGTGAGGCGGAGAAGGAGGTCCGGGTCGCACGTGGCTGCCACTGACCGGGAGTTGATGTCCGCAGCGGACGTCAGTCGCACGATCGCTCGCATCGCGCACCAGATCATCGAGAAGACGGCACTCGACGGACCCGACGGCCCCCGCGTCATCCTGTTGGGCATCCCTACCCGTGGCGTCACTCTGGCCACCCGATTGGCCCGCAACATCGCCGAATTCAGCGGTACCGACGTCGCCCACGGCGCGCTGGACATCACGCTCTACCGCGACGACCTGATGAGCAAGCCGCCTCGCGCGCTCGCTGCCACCTCCATTCCCGAGGGCGGCATCGACGGCGCGCTGGTCGTGCTCGTCGACGACGTGTTGTACTCGGGCCGCTCGGTCCGTTCCGCGCTGGATGCGCTGCGCGACATCGGGCGTCCCCGCACGGTCCAACTGGCGGTGCTCGTCGACCGCGGTCATCGGGAGCTACCGATCCGGGCCGACTACGTCGGCAAGAACGTGCCGACGTCACGCAGCGAGAACGTCAAGGTCCGATTGACCGAAGACGACGGCTACGACGGCGTCCACATCGCACCGTACGGAGGTCCCCCGAGGTGAAACACCTGCTGGCCGCGGCCGACCTCAGCCGCGACGACGCCATCGCGATCCTCGACAACGCCGACCGGTTCCGCGAAGCGCTGATCGGCCGCGAGGTCAAGAAGCTGCCCACCCTGCGGGGGCGCACCATCATCACGATGTTCTACGAGAACTCCACCCGGACCCGGGTGTCGTTCGAGGTCGCGGGCAAGTGGATGAGTGCCGACGTCATCAACGTCAGCGCTTCGGGATCCTCTGTCGCCAAAGGGGAGTCGTTGCGCGACACCGCGCTGACGCTGCGGGCGGCCGGCGCCGACGCGCTGATCGTGCGTCACCCCGCCTCGGGCGCGGCGCAGCAACTGGCCGAGTGGACGCGCGACGAGCACGGTGGCCCGAGTGTGATCAACGCCGGTGACGGCACCCACGAGCACCCCACCCAGGCGCTGCTGGACGCACTGACCATCCGGCAGCGGCTCGGCGGCATCGAGGGTAAGCGGGTGGTGATCGTCGGTGACGTGCTGCACAGCCGCGTGGCCCGCTCCAACGTGGCGCTGCTGCACACGCTTGGCGCGGAAGTGGTGCTGGTCGCCCCACCCACGCTGCTCCCCGTCGGCGTCGGCGGCTGGCCGGTCACGGTGTCCCACGACATCGACGCCGAACTGCCGCTGGCCGACGCGGTGTTGATGCTGCGGGTGCAGGCCGAACGGATGAACGGGGGCTTCTTCCCCTCCTCGCGGGAGTATTCCGTGCGTTACGGCCTGTCGGACAAGCGCCACACCATGCTGGCCGAACACGCCGTGGTGCTGCACCCCGGACCGATGCTGCGCGGCATGGAGATCGCCTATTCGGTGGCCGACTCGCCGCAATCGGCGGTCCTGCAACAGGTTTCCAACGGCGTGCACGTCCGGATGGCGGTGCTGTTCCACCTGCTGGTCGGAGCTGAAGAAGGGGCGATCAGCGCATGACGATTCTGCTGAGAGGCGTTCGGCTCTACGGCGAGGGCGACGAGGTCGACGTCGCCGTCGACGACGGACAGATCGCCGCGATCGGTGCCGGACTGGACGTGCCCGCCGACGCCGACATCATCGACGCGCGCGGGCAGGTGCTGCTGCCCGGCTTCGTGGATCTGCACACCCACCTGCGTGAGCCCGGTCGCGAATACGCCGAGGACATCGAAACCGGCTCGGCGGCAGCTGCTCTCGGCGGTTTCACCGCGGTGTTCGCCATGGCCAACACCGATCCGGTCGCCGACTCGGCGGTGGTCACCGACCACGTGTGGAGCCGCGGTCAACAGGTCGGGCTGGTCGACGTGCACCCCGTGGGCGCCGTGACGATCGGACTCAAGGGCAAGCAGCTCACCGAGATGGGGCTCATGGCCGCCGGTGTCGGCAGGGTGCGGATGTTCTCCGACGACGGCCTGTGCGTCGAGGACCCGCTGGTGATGCGCCGCGCGCTGGAATACGCGTCCGGGCTCGGCGTGCTCATCGCCCAGCACGCCGAAGAGCCCCGGCTGACCGCCGGCGCCGTCGCCCATGAGGGACCCAACGCGGCGCGCCTGGGGTTGGCGGGCTGGCCGCGGGCGGCCGAGGAGTCGATCGTCGCGCGGGATGCGTTGCTGGCCCGTGATGCCGGCGCGCGCGTGCACATCTGCCACGCGTCGACCGCAGGCACGGTGGAACTGCTCCGATGGGCCAGGTCGCAGGGAATCTCCATCACCGCCGAGGTCACCCCGCACCACCTGCTGCTCGACGATTCCCGGTTGAACACCTACGACGGTGTCAACCGGGTCAACCCGCCGCTGCGGGAAGCCAGTGACGCCGTCGCGTTACGCCAGGCCCTCGCCGACGGCGTGATCGATTGCGTGGCCACCGACCACGCCCCGCACGGGACGCACGAGAAGTGCTGCGAGTTCGCCAACGCCCGACCCGGCATGCTCGGTTTGCAGACCGCGCTCTCGGTCGTCGTCGAGACGATGGTGAACCCGGGGCTACTGACCTGGCGGGACGTGGCCAGGGTGATGAGCGAGGCGCCGGCCCGAATCGTCGGTCTGCCCGACCAGGGCAGGCCGCTGGAGGTCGGGGAACCGGCGAACCTCACGGTGATCGACCCGTCGGCGACGTGGACGGTACACGGCCCCGCGCTGGCCAGCCGCTCGGACAACACGCCCTACGAGGCGATGGAGCTTCCGGCGACGGTGACCGCGACGTTGTTGCGGGGCGCGGTGACCGCCCGGGACGGAAAGGTCGGCGCGTGAACACCGGGACGCTGGTGACCACGCTGGTGATGGCTGCCGTGGTGGCGATCCTGATCGCGGTGCTGATCCAGGCCATGATGCGGGGCTGGCGGCACCGGGCCGAGCGGCAGGCCCAGATCATCGGCGCTCTGCCGCCGCTACCCGACACCGTGGGTCCGGCGCTGGTCGCACCCACGAAGGGTCTCTACGTCGGCAGCACGTTGGTGCCGCACTGGAACGACCGGGTCGCCGCCGCGGATCTGGGCTTTCGCGCCAAGGCGGTGCTGACCCGCTACCCCGAAGGAATCATGTTGCAGCGCAGCGGTGCCGGGCCCATCTGGATTCCCGACGACGCGATCGCCGACATCCGCACCGAGCGCAACCTGGCGGGGAAGGTGATCCCCGGGGGTAAGAGGAAAGCGAACGGGGGGAAGGCACAGTCGCACGAGGGCATTCTCGCGATCCGCTGGCGGCTGCCGTCGGGCACGGAGATCGACACCGGGTTCCGCGCCGACAACCGTGGCGACTATTCGAAATGGATTCCGGAGGAGGTTTCATGACCGGACAGAAAGCGCTGCTCGTGCTCGAGGACGGCCGCGTGTTCACCGGCCGTCCGTTCGGGGCCGTCGGGCAGACCCTCGGCGAGGCGGTGTTCTCCACCGGCATGTCGGGCTATCAGGAGACGCTGACCGACCCGAGCTATCACCGCCAGATCGTGATCGCGACCGCGCCCCAGATCGGCAACACCGGATGGAATCTCGAGGACAGCGAGAGCCGCGGTGACAAGATCTGGGTGGCCGGCTACGCCGTGCGCGATCCGTCGCCGCGGGCCTCGAACTGGCGGGCCACCGGCACACTCGACGACGAACTGGACCGCCAGGGCGTCGTCGGTGTCTCCGGCATCGACACCCGCGCCGTCGTGCGGCATCTGCGCAGCCGCGGCTCGATGAAAGCCGGTGTGTTCAGCGGCGCGGCAGCCGAGGCGCCCGTCGACGAGCTGGTCGACCGGGTTCGTCATCAGGAGCCGATGCTGGGAGCCGACCTGGCGGGCGAGGTCAGCACCGACGACGCCTACGTCGTCGAGCCGGAGGGTGGCGAACGGTTCACGGTGGTAGCGCTGGATCTCGGCATCAAGACCAACACGCCCCGTAACTTCGCCGCCCGCGGAGTGCGCTGCCGGGTGCTGCCGTCCTCGGCGTCGTTCGCCGAGATCGCCGACCTGAAGCCCGACGGTGTCTTCCTGTCCAACGGGCCGGGCGACCCGGCCACCGCCGATCACGTGGTCGGCGTGACCCGCGACGTGCTCGGTGCCGGGATCCCGCTGTTCGGTATCTGTTTCGGCAACCAGATCCTGGGCCGCGCGCTGGGCCGCGACACCTACAAGATGGTGTTCGGGCACCGCGGCATCAACATCCCGGTGATCGATCACGCCACCGGGCGGGTGGCCATCACCGCGCAGAACCACGGATTCGCCCTCGAAGGTGAGGCGGGGGAGCAGTTCGACACCCCGTTCGGCCGTGCCGAGATCAGCCACACCTGCGCCAACGACGGCACCGTCGAAGGGGTCCGGCTTCTCGACGGCAAGGCGTTCTCGGTGCAGTACCACCCTGAGGCGGCCGCCGGACCGCGTGACGCGGCGTACCTGTTCGACCAGTTCGTCGACCTCATGGCGGACAACACGTGACCGCGAGCGTGCGGTCCAGCACAGATTCGCGCGGGGTGTCGGGTACCGATACGCGCGCTCGCGGAGAGGGGAAGTAGATGCCGCGTCGCACAGACCTCAACCATGTCCTGGTGATCGGCTCCGGGCCGATCATCATCGGGCAGGCCTGCGAGTTCGACTACTCCGGCACCCAGGCCTGTCGCGTGCTGCGGGCCGAGGGCCTGCAGGTCAGCTTGGTGAACTCCAACCCGGCGACGATCATGACCGACCCGGAGTTCGCCGACCACACCTACGTCGAGCCGATCACCGCCGACTTCGTGGAGCGGGTGATCGCCCAGCAGGCCGAGCGCGGCAACAAGATCGACGCGCTGCTGGCCACCCTCGGCGGTCAGACCGCGCTGAACACCGCGGTCAAGCTCTACGAGAACGGTGTCCTGGACAAGTACGGTGTCGAGCTGATCGGCGCGGACTTCGAGGCGATCCAGCGCGGTGAGGACCGGCAGAAGTTCAAGGACATCGTCGCCAAGGTGGGCGGTGAATCCGCCCGCAGCCGTGTCTGTTACACGATGGACGAGGTGCACGAGACGGTCGCCGACCTCGGTCTGCCCGTGGTGGTGCGGCCGAGTTTCACGATGGGCGGCCTCGGTTCGGGCATGGCGTATTCGGCCGAGGACATCGAGCGGATGGCCGGTGACGGCCTCACCGCGTCGCCATCGGCGAACGTGCTGATCGAGGAATCGATCTACGGCTGGAAGGAATACGAGCTCGAGCTGATGCGCGACGGTCACGACAACGTCGTGGTGGTGTGCTCGATCGAGAACGTCGACCCGATGGGCGTGCACACCGGTGATTCGGTGACCGTGGCACCGGCGATGACGTTGACCGACCGTGAATACCAGACCATGCGCACGCTGGGCATCGACATCCTGCGCGAGGTCGGAGTGGACACCGGTGGCTGCAACATCCAGTTCGCCGTCAACCCAGCAGACGGCCGGCTCATCGTCATCGAGATGAACCCGCGGGTGTCGCGCTCCAGCGCGCTGGCCTCCAAGGCCACCGGGTTTCCGATCGCCAAGATCGCCGCGAAGCTGGCCATCGGCTACACGCTCGACGAGATCGTCAACGACATCACCAAGGAAACCCCGGCCTGTTTCGAGCCCACCCTGGACTACGTCGTGGTCAAGGCGCCGAGGTTCGCGTTCGAGAAGTTCCCCGGCGCCGACACCACGCTGACCACCGCGATGAAGTCGGTCGGCGAGGCGATGTCGCTGGGCCGCAACTTCGTCGAGGCGCTGGGCAAGGTGATGCGATCTCTGGAGACCAGCCGCACCGGGTTCTGGACCGGCCCCGATCCCGACCTCGACGTCAGCGAGGTGCTGGCGCGGCTGCGGACCCCGACCGACGGACGGCTCTACGACATCGAATACGCGCTGCGGCTGGGGGCCGGGGTGGACGAGGTGGCGCGCGCCTCGGGAGTCGACCCGTGGTTCGTCGAACAGATATCCGGGTTGGTGGAGTTGCGCGCCGAGCTGATCGACGCCCCGGTGCTCACCGAGGAGCTGCTGCGTTACAGCAAGTACAGCGGCCTGTCCGATCGCCAGATCGCCGCGGTGCGACCCGAACTGGCCGGTGAGGCGGGTGTGCGGGCGCTGCGCCGGCGCCTCGGCATCCACCCGGTGTTCAAGACCGTCGACACCTGCGCCGCGGAGTTCGAGGCCAAGACGCCGTATCACTACAGCAGCTACGAGCTGGATCCAGCGGCCGAGACGGAGGTCGCGCCCCAGGCCGAACGGCCCAAGGTGCTCATCCTGGGTTCCGGACCCAACCGCATCGGCCAGGGCATCGAGTTCGACTACAGCTGTGTGCACGCCGCGACCACGCTGAGCGCCGCGGGCTTCGAGACGATCATGGTCAACTGCAACCCGGAAACGGTGTCGACGGACTACGACACCGCCGACCGGCTGTACTTCGAGCCGCTGACCTTCGAGGACGTGCTCGAGGTCTTCTTCGCCGAGCAGTCCTCGGGTCGCGGCGGACCCGGCGTCGTCGGTGTCATCGTCCAGCTCGGCGGGCAGACGCCGCTCGGGCTGGCCGAGCGGCTGGAGAAGGCCGGTGTGCCGATCGTGGGCACCCTGCCCGAGGCGATCGATCTCGCCGAGGACCGCGGCCGCTTCGGCGAGGTGCTCACCAACGCCGGCCTGCCCGCGCCGCGCTTCGGCACCGCGATCAGCTTCGACCAGGCCCGTCGCATCGCCGCCGACATCGGCTACCCGGTGCTGGTGCGGCCGTCCTACGTGCTGGGCGGGCGCGGCATGGAGATCGTCTACGACGAGGAAAGCCTCGAAGGCTACATCCAGCGAGCCACCGAGTTGTCGCCCGAACATCCGGTGCTGGTCGACCGGTTCCTCGAGGACGCGATCGAGATCGACGTCGACGCGTTGTGCGACGGCACCGAGGTCTACATCGGCGGAATCATGGAGCACATCGAGGAGGCCGGCATCCATTCCGGTGACTCGGCCTGTGCGCTGCCGCCCGTCACGCTGGGCCGCAGTGACATCGAGGCGGTGCGGCGCGCCACCGAGGCGATCGCGTTCGGTGTGGGGGTGGTCGGCCTGCTCAACGTGCAGTACGCGCTCAAGGACGACGTGCTCTACGTGCTGGAGGCCAATCCCCGGGCGAGCCGGACCGTGCCGTTCGTCTCCAAGGCCACCGCGGTCCCGCTGGCCAAGGCGTGTGCCCGGGTGATGCTCGGCGCCACCATCGCGCAGCTGCGCGACGAAGGACTGCTGGCGCGCACCGGGGACGGGGCGACCACACCCCGCAACGCCCCGGTCGCGGTCAAGGAAGCCGTGCTGCCGTTCCACCGGTTCCGCAAATCCGACGGCAGCCAGATCGACTCGCTGCTGGGCCCGGAGATGAAGTCGACCGGCGAGGTCATGGGCATCGATCACGACTTCGGCAGCGCGTTCGCCAAGAGCCAGACCGCGGCCTACGGGTCCCTGCCGACGCAGGGCACGGTGTTCGTGTCGGTGGCCAACCGTGACAAGCGCTCGCTGGTCTTCCCGGTCAAACGCCTGGCCGATCTGGGGTTCCGGGTGATGGCCACCGAAGGCACTGCCGAGATGTTGCGGCGCAACGGGATTCCGTGCGACGAGGTGCGCAAGCACTTCGAGGAACCGAGCGAAACCAACCCGCTTCCCTCGGCGGTGGACGCCATCAAGGCCGGCGAGATCGACATGGTGATCAACACCCCGTACGGCAACTCCGGGCCGCGCATCGACGGCTATGAGATCCGGTCCGCGGCGGTGTCGATGAACATTCCCTGCGTGACGACGGTGCAGGGCGCCTCTGCCGCGGTGCAGGGCATCGAGGCGGGCATCCGCGGCGACATCGGGGTGATGTCACTGCAGGAGCTGCACAGCGCCCTGGGGTCCTGACGGTGAGCGGGTTCGGTGAGCGCCTCGCCGGTGCGATGGCCGAGCGCGGCCCACTGTGCCTGGGCATCGATCCGCACCCCGAACTTCTGCAGGCGTGGGGTCTGGCCGTCGACGCCGACGGATTGGCTCGCTTCAGCGACATCTGCGTCGCCGCGTTCGGCGCTGCCGCCGTGGTCAAGCCGCAGGTGGCGTTCTTCGAGGCCTACGGTGCGGCCGGGTTCGCCGTGCTCGAACGCACGATCGGCGCGCTGCGTGACGCCGGGGTGCTGGTGCTCGCCGACGCCAAGCGGGGCGACATCGGTTCCACGATGGCCGCCTACGCCCAGGCGTGGGCGGGTGACTCGCCGTTGGCGGCCGACGCGGTGACCGCGTCGCCCTACCTCGGGTTCGGGTCGCTGCGACCGCTGCTGGACACCGCCGCCGATCACGACCGCGGCGTGTTCGTGCTGGCGGCCACCTCCAATCCGGAGGGGGCGGGCGTGGAGCGGGCGCGGGCGGGGGAGCGCACCGTCGCGCAGACCATCGTCGACGCTGCCGCGG
>NZ_BLTG01000131.1 GCF_017312405.1 Mycobacterium sp. PO1 | reverse complement strand
GTGGTGGCTACGCCGGTGGCTGCCGGGGTGGTGGGTTCGCCGGTGGTGGTGAGCCCGGTTGTGGTGATCACGGATTTGGATTCGGAGTCGTTGTCGTCGGCCACGGTGACGGTCGACGACGCTAATGACGTGCTGGGCTTTGACGCCGATCTCTTGCCTGACGACGTCACGGCTGAGTTCGTCGGTGGGGTGTTGACGTTCACCGGAGCTGCTTCGGTGTCGGAGTATCAACAGCTTTTGTCGTCGGTCAGGCTTTCTTCACAGACGGCCGGACTGAAGTCGGTCAGTTTCGCCGTCGTAGATGCCACCGACACGTCCAACGTATTACCTGCATCCACCCTCGTGACGGCGATCGGCCTACCCGCGGCGACGGTCGCTCCGGTGGTGGTGGCCACTCCAGTGGCTGGTGGAACAACGAATTCGGCGATCGTGGTGAGCTCAGTCGTCGTCATTACCGACTTGGACTCGGACATGTTGGCTTCGGCGACGGTAGCGGTGGACAACGCTGGTGATGTCATCGGCTATGACGCGGGTCTGCTACCCGGGAGTGTGTCTGCTGGCTTCTCCGGAGGAGTCTTGACGTTCACTGGGGCGGCGTCGGTGGCTGAGTATGAGCAGTTGTTGGCGTCGGTGACCTTGACCTCGGACACCGCCGAGGTTAAGACCGTGTCCTTCGCCGTGGCTGACGCATCAGGTGTGGCGAGCACTCTCCCGGCGCTCACCTTGGTGACAGTCCTCGGTTTACCCGCGACACAAATCGCTCCCGTGGTCGTGGCGGCACCCGCCGCGGCCGGAACGACCGGTTCGCCACTCGTGGTGAGTCCGGTCATCGCGATCACAGATGTGGACTCGACCGAGTTGTCCTCAGCGACTGTTTCCTTGAACGCAGATGCTGCAGCAGGCGGTGACACTTTGGGCTTCGACGCGGGTCTGGTACCGCAGGGCGTCGCTGCCAATTTCGCCAATGGCGTTCTTACGTTTACCGGTGTTGCATCGATCGCGGATTATCAGCAGCTGCTTGCTTCGGTGAGCATCACTGCCGCACATGCGGGTGTGAAGACCGTTTCCTTCGGCGTCGTCGATGCCTCGGGCACCACTAGTGGCTTGCCGGCGGCGACTCTTGTTACCGTCCTCGGCCTGCCTACTACACAGGTCGCCCCGGTTGTGGTTGCAGCAGTGGTAGCGGCGGGTACCGCCGGATCGCCGGTTGTCGTCAGCCCGGTTGTTCTGATCACTGATGTTGATTCGACTGAGTTGTCCTCGGCAACTGTGTCTCTGGACCAGAGTGATCTGGTCGTCGGAGATGTACTTGGCTTCGATGCTGATCTACTTCCCGAAGGTGTATCCGCCGAATATATCGACGGAGTACTCACATTCACTGGGCCCGCTTCTTTGATTGGGTATCAACAGCTGCTCGCCTCAGTCACGCTCACTTCCAATTCGGCAGGGGTGAAGACAGTTGGCTTCGCCGTCGTTGACGGCCAGGGGCGTCCGAGCGCACTTCCTGCGGAGACCTTGGTCACGGTGGTGGGTGCGCCGAGTACGGAGGTGGCGCCGGTGGTGGTGGCGACACCGGTGGCTGCGGGCGTCACCGGTTCGCCGGTGATGGTGAGTCCGGTGGTGGTGATCACGGATCTGGATTCGGACGTGCTGTCGGCGGCGACGGTGACGGTTGATGACGTCGGCGATGTGTTGGGTTATGACGCCGGTCTGTTGCCGGGGACGGTGTCTGCGGGATTTGCCGGTGGGGTGTTGTCGTTTACCGGTGCGGCGTCGGTGGCTGTGTATGAGCAGTTGTTGGCGTCGGTGACGTTGACTTCGAACACTGCTGGGGTGAAGACGGTGTCGTTCGAGGTGGCGGACGAGCTCGGCAGCGAAAGTGTCCTGCCGGCGGCGACGTTGGTGACGGTGGTGGGTGTGCCGGGTGCTGTGGTGGCGCCGGTGGTGGTGGCGACACCGGTGGCTGCGGGCACGACCAGCTCGCCGATTCTGGTGAGTCCGGTGGTGGTGATCACGGATCTGGATTCGGACGTGCTGTCGGCGGCGACGGTGACGGTTGATGACGTCGGCGATGTGTTGGGTTATGACGCCGGTCTGCTGCCCGCGACGGTGTCCGCGGGGTTCTCCGGTGGGGTGTTGTCGTTTACCGGGTCCGCGTCGGTGGCTGAGTATGAGCAGTTGTTGGCGTCGGT
>NZ_BLTG01000130.1 GCF_017312405.1 Mycobacterium sp. PO1 | reverse complement strand
CTGTCGGTGCCGTTGTAGTTGGCGGTCGGGGTGTAGGTGAAGGTGCCGTCATTGTTGAGGGTCAGCGCGCCATGACTGGGTCCGCTGGCCAACACTGCGGTGAGGGTGTCGGCGTCGGCGTCGGCGTCATTGGCCAGGACGTTGCCGTTGACGGCCGACTCCTCACTCGTCGTGTAGGCGTCGTTCACGGCGGAGGGGGCGTCGTTGACTGACGTGACGGTGATCGTGACAACTGCGGTGGTGCTGTTGGCGATACCGTCGTTGGCTTTGTAGGTGAAGACGTCGGTGCCGTGATAGTTGGTGGTGGGGGTGTAGGTGAAGCTGCCGTCGCTGTTGAGGATGAGGGTGCCGCGGGTCGGTCCGGTGACCAGTGTTGCGGTGAGGGTGTTTCCGTCGGCGTCAGTGTCGTTGGTCAGGACGTTGCCGGTCAGCTGGGTGTTTTCGTTGGTGGTGTAGCTGTTGTTCACGGCGACGGGAATGTCGTTGACGGCGTTGACGGTTACGGTCACGGTCGCGGCGGTGCTTGTGGTCGTGCCGTCGGTGGCGGTGTAGGTGAAGCTGTCGGTGCCGTGGTAGTTGGCGGTGGGGGTGTAGGTGAAGGTGCCGTCGTCGTTGAGGACGAGGGCGCCGTGGGTGGGTCCGTCGACCAGGGTTGCGGTGAGTGAATCGCCGTCGATGTCGGTGTCGTTGGTCAGGACGTTGCCGGCGAGTGGGGTGTCTTCGTTGGTGGTGACGGTGTCGTCGGTGGCGACGGGGGTGTCGTTGACGGCGGTGACGGTGATGCTGACCGTGCTTACCGCGCTGGTGGCGGTGCCGTCGGTGGCGGTGTAGGTGAAGGTGTCGGTGCCGTAGTAGTCGGCGTCGGGGGTGTAGGTGAAGGTGCCGTCGTTGTTGAGGACCAGTTCGCCGTGGGTGGGTCCGTCGACGAGGGTGGCGGTCAGTGAATCGCCGTCGACATCAGTGTCGTTGGTCAGGACGTTGCCCGAGAGTGGGGTGTCTTCGTCGGTGGTGAAGCTGTCGCCGGTTGCCACCGGCACGTCGTTGACCGACGAAATTGAAACGGTCACCAGAGCGCTATCCGTCAGCGCTGCGTCGCCGGCGGTGTAGGTGAAGCTATCGGTGCCGGTGTAGTCAGCGTCGGGGGTGTAGGTGAAAGTGCCGTCGCTGTTCAGAACCAGGGTGCCATGAGTAGGTCCGGCGACCAGCGTGGCGGAAAGGCTGTCGCCTTCTGCGTCGGTGTCGTTGGCGAGCACGTTGCCGGACAGCGGGATGTCTTCGTCTGTGGTGTAGCTGTCGTCGACTGCATTCGGAGCATCGTTGATGGCGGTCACGGCGATCGTCACCAGGGCGGTATTGCTCGTTGCCGTTCCATCCGGAACCTGGTAGCTGAAGCTGTCGACACCGCTGTAGTTGGCGGTGGGTGTGTAGGAGAAGCTGCCGTCGGGATTCAGGACCAATGTGCCGTGAGCCGGTCCGGAGAGCAAAGCGGCAGTGAAGGTGTCGCCGTCGACGTCGACGTCGTTGGTCAACACGTTGCCCAGCAGACTGCTGTCCTCGCCGGTCGAATAGGAATCGTTGTTGGCGACAGTAGCGTCGTTGACGGGGTTGACGGTGATGGTGACGGTGGCGGGGGAGCTGGTGGCGGTGCCGTCGGTGGCGGTGTAGGTGAAGTTGTCGGTGCCGTGGTAGTCG
>NZ_BLTG01000129.1 GCF_017312405.1 Mycobacterium sp. PO1 | reverse complement strand
CCGGGGGGTTACCCACCGCCTCCGCCGGGCGGCTACCCGCCGCCCCCTCCGCCCGGGAGTGGTTACGCGCCTCCGCAATCGGGCGGTTTTGCGCCTCAGCAACCGGGCGGCTTCGGGACCTCACCGCAGGGCTACCCGCCCCAGTCGCCGTCCTACAACGTCGGCGACGGCCTCAGCTGGGCGTGGAACAAGTTCACCAAGAACGCCGTGCCGCTGATTGTCGCCGCGCTGGTGCTCGGGCTCATCGTGATCGGCCTGCAGGCACTGATCAACGTCGTTCAGGCGTTGGTCTCACCCGGTGACACGAGCTATGTGTCCGACAGCAACGGCTTCTCGTTCTCCTACACCGCGACGGGCCCGGCCGGGGTTCTGGTCGCGATCATCGGATGGTTCCTGTCGTTGATCGTGACGGCGGCGATTCAATCGGCGTTCCTGGGCGGCGTCCTCGACATCGCCAACGGGCAAGAGGTGTCCATCGGGTCGTTCTTCCGCCCCCGCAACATCGGCAACGTCATCATCGCGGGTCTGCTCGTCGGCATCATCACCACGATCGGCTTCGTGCTGTGCATTCTGCCCGGGCTCGCTGCGAGCATCTTCCTGATGTTCACCATCATCGCCGTGCTCGATCGCAACATGTCGCCGGTGGACGGGCTGAAGTCCAGTTTCCTGACCGGCAAAGCGAACTTCGGAGGTGTGCTGCTCACCTGGTTGGCGGCCGTCGTCCTGGTGCTCGTCGGCGCGGTGCTGTGCGGCGTCGGCCTCCTGGTGACCGTGCCGGTGACGGCGCTGCTGCTGGTGTACGCGTACCGGGTGATGAACGGCGGCCTCGTCGCGCCGGCCACGCCGTAGCAGCGGGCGGGCGGTCTTCTGCACGGGGCACCTGACCCGGGTCGGGTCGACCGGGCGTCACGCATCGGTACGGTGCCGTCGTCGTCCGCAGGAGGCCACGTGAGGAGTTCGTCGAGGAACGCCTACTCGTCCTGGACGGTGCGCGCGGTCGCCTGGGTCATCGACGTGGTCCCGGTGGTGATCGCCTGGACGCTGTGGGAGGTCGTGGCGCTGGGCACCGCCGGCCGGGACTGCGTGTCCTTCGACGGTGGCGGCCTGAGTTGTTCGGCGACCAGTTCCCGCGCGGCCGACATGCTCCTCGGGGCGGTCGCGGTGCTCACCGTGGGCTATCTGGTGTGGAACTTCGGTGTCCGTCAGGGCACGCGCGGGTCGAGCATCGGCAAGTCGCTGATGAAGTTCACGGTGGTGGGTGAACGGACGTCGCAGCCCATCGGGGTCGGACGATCGGTGCTCCGCCAGCTGCTCCACGTGGTCGACGCCGTCCCCTGCTTCGCGGGGTACGCCCTGCCGCTGGTCGACACCAGGCGCCAGACGCTGGCGGACAAGGTGATGTCCACGGTGTGTGTGCCGGTCGCACCGCAGGCAGCGGATCGCCGGTGATCCGGCCCTGCGGGTGCCGCGGTTGCCCACCGCCGCCCGGTTCCGCGCCGGGCCGTCCCGGCTACCCTGATCGACCATGAGTGAGAAGCGCAGTGCAGGCGACCACTACCGCGCCTACGGTCCGGCCACCAAGGCCATCCACGCCGGGTATCGGCCGGATCCCGCCACCGGTGTGGTCAACGCCCCGATCTACGCGAGTTCGACGTTCGCCCAGGACGGCGTGGGCGGGCTGCGCGGCGGCTTCGAGTATGCGCGCACCGGCAATCCCACCCGCGCCGCGCTGGAGACGTCGCTGGCCGCGGTCGAACTCGCCGACTACGCCCGGGCGTTCAGTTCCGGGATGGCGGCCACCGACTGCGCACTGCGAGCGGTGCTGCGGCCGGGAGACCACGTCGTCATTCCCGACGACGCGTACGGCGGCACGTTCCGGCTGATCGACAAGGTGTTCACCCAGTGGGGGATCAGCTACACCGCGGTGGCGCTGTCGGACCTGGACGCGGTGCGTCAGGCCGTCACCCCCAGCACGAAGCTGATCTGGGTGGAGACCCCGACCAACCCGCTGCTGACGATCGCCGACATCGCGGGCATCTGCGCGGTGGCATCGGAGGCCGGCAAGGGCGAGGTGAAAGTGTTGGTGGACAACACCTTCGCCTCACCTGCGCTGCAGCAGCCGTTGCCCCTGGGTGCCGACATCGTGTTGCACTCGACCACCAAGTACATCGGCGGGCATTCCGATGTGGTCGGCGGAGCCCTGCTGACCAACGATGAAGCGCTCGACGACGCGTTCGCGTTCCTGCAGAACGGCGCGGGCGCGGTGCCCGGTCCCTTCGACGCCTATCTGACGATGCGTGGACTCAAGACACTGCCGCTGCGGATGCAGCGGCACAGCGACAACGCCGCGGCCATCGTCGAATTCCTGCAGGGCCACGCCGCCATCGACACCGTGCTCTACCCGGGGCTGGCGTCGCACCCGAACCATGAGGTGGCCGCGCGGCAGATGAGCGGGTTCGGCGGCATGGTGTCGGTCCGGCTGCGCGGGGGTCCCCAGGCAGCGCGCGACTTCTGCGCCCACACCGAGATCTTCATCCTCGCCGAGTCGCTGGGCGGCGTCGAATCGCTCATCGAGTACCCCGGCGCCATGACACACGCCTCGACGGCGGGCTCGCAACTCGAGGTGCCCGACGATTTGGTGCGGCTCTCGGTCGGCATCGAGGACGTCGCCGACCTGCTCGGCGACATCGAGCAGGCGCTGGCCGCGCTGGCCTAGGGGTCCCGGCGGTCCAGCCCGAGGGCTGTCGGCACCCAAGCGGGCTGTCGGCAGCCAGGGGTCCGTCAGGTCAGCCGGGCCAGCGCCTGGCGAACGGCCGCCGCGGTCACCGCCAGGTTGACCTCCGCCACCGTCGTCGGGGATTCGTCGACCCAGCTGCCGCCGGCGATCTCCCCGGCGCGGGCGTGCACCCACCGCCAGCCGCGGTCGTTGAGACTGAGCAGCGTGCCCAGCCCGTCCACGGCGTGCAACAGCGTGATGACCGCCGCGGTCACCGGGGCCGGCGGGGTGCGGTCGAACAGCGCGCTCAGTACCGCCGTACGCGCCGGGCCCACCCGGTCGCGGGTGGTCAACGGCAGCGTGTGACCGCGGCGGAGCGCGCTTCCGGTGTCGACGCGGCGGATGTGGCCCAGCTGCTCGAGGTGGATGATCAACCGGTCCTCGCTGTGTCGGCCCAGCTTCTTGATCGCGGTGTCGGGCCGCAGCGCCCGGGCGGCCAGCAGCTCGCGTCCCGGCCGGGTCACCGGGTCGAGCGGCGTCGCCGAGGCCAGCGCGACCAGCCGGCCGTCCGGAACCGGGTCACCGGGGACCGCTGGGCGGACATGTCCGGCATGCGCGAGATCGAGCAGAACGGCCGCGCCGAGGACGTGGTCACGGCGCGGCCGGTCCAGGCTCGGCTGCGCCGACGCGTTGTCCAGCAGCAGAAGGAAGAGATCTTCGGCGATGTGCCCCATGACGTGTAGGTCAGTCGCTGAGCAGGCCGGGCGCCGGCGGCCCGGGGGAGCCCGGTCAGCCGGCCCGGGTGACCGGCCCGATCAGCCGGCCGGATCAGCCGGCCCGATCAGCCAGCCCGATCAGCCGTGGTAGGGCTCGGCGCTGACCAGCGTCACCTTGACGGTGTTGCCGTTGGGGACGGTGTAGGACCGCGATTCGCCGACCTTCGCGTCGATCAGGGCTCCACCGAGCGGCGAGTTGGGGGAGTAGACCTCCAGCTTGCCGTCGCTGACACCTTCCTGGCGGGTGGCGATCAGGAACGTCTCGGAGTCGGACTCGTCGTCGTCGTAGTAGACCTTGACCACCGAACCGGGCAGCGCGACGCCGGACTGGCTCGGCGCCTCGCCGACCTTGGCGTTGTTGAGCAACTCCTGCAGCTGGCGGATGCGGGCCTCCTGCTGGCCCTGCTCTTCGCGGGCGGCATGGTAACCGCCGTTCTCGCGCAGGTCACCCTCCTCGCGCCGGTCGTTGATCTCGGCGGCGATGACCGGGCGGTTGGCGATCAGCTGGTCCAGCTCGGCCTTGAGGCGGTCGTAGGACTCTTCGGTCAGCCAGGTCACCTGGGTGTCGGTCATGTCGTCGCGCTCCTGTCGTTGTTGCTTCCGCGCCTGTCGCGTAAGAAGGTCGTGACACGGCACCGGGAGCTGTCGTACGTGTATTGCCGCCACAGTCGCGTTCAACCAGAGCTCAGGCTCCGGCTGAGGACCCAATATGCAGCAATACACGGCTCCAGCAGGAACCGTGTATCGATCCATGATAGCACCGGGGGGATACCCGGACGTCACGATTTCGCTGTCGGCAGTTGGCCGGGTATCTGCTGTGTCAGCCGCCGACCAGGTAGGACGGCACCTCGGTGCCGCACCCGTAGACGTCCCCGACGACGGCCGGAGCGCTGGTTTTGACCAAGGTCGTCACCTGCACCGTCGACTCCTCGGCTGGCGGGACGAGCAGTTCGCGTCGTCCGGTCTCGGTCCCGTCGTAGGAGCGGGCCCGCACGATGCACACCACCGGCCGCGACGGGTCCTCGCGAGTCACGCTCATCGTGACCTCGATGGTCTGATCGTCGAGAACTCGGTAGCCGCCGAGTTCGCCCTCCACCTCGGCGGACCCCAACCGGCTGAACGCCACCGCCGCGATCGCCACCCCGAGCACCACGACGAGCACGGTCAGCCCGATGGCGATCCAGCGCCGGGTGCGCCGGTCGAGGCGCTGACGCCCGTAGCGGGCTTCGGGACGTTCGATCATCTCGTTTTGCATGCCCGTCGGTCGGATGGGTGTACTAGGACTGGAACTATAAATCCAGTTGGCGCGGTTGCACCGTAGCGTGATTTCCAGCGCGACTGTCCTGCCAGGTGAACAGCTAAGAGGGAACAGGTTGACCGAACTGCGGTTGATGGCCGTACACGCGCACCCGGACGACGAGTCCAGCAAGGGCGCGGCGACGATGGCGCGCTACGTCGACGAGGGCGTGCGCGTCATGGTCGTCACACTGACCGGCGGCGAGCGTGGCGACATCCTCAACAAGGCGATGGACATCCCCGAGGTGCATGGCCGGATGCCGCAGATCCGTCGGGACGAGATGGCCAAGGCCGCCTCCATCCTGGGGGTGGAGCACCACTGGCTCGGTTTCGTCGACTCGGGGTTGCCCGAGGGTGACCCGCTGCCGCCGCTGCCGGAGGGCTGTTTCGCCCTCGAGCCGCTGGAGGTGCCGACCGAGGCGCTCGTGCAGGTGATCCGGGATTTCAAGCCGCACGTGATGACGACCTACGACGAGAACGGCGGCTATCCCCACCCCGACCACATCCGGTGCCACCAGGTGTCGGTCGCCGCCTACGAGGCGGCCGCCGACCACCGGCTGTATCCCACTGCCGGGGAGCCGTGGAACGTGCAGAAGCTGTACTACAACCACGGGTTCCTGCGTCAGCGCATGCAGGTGCTGCAGGACGAGTTCGTCCGTCACGGGCAGGAGGGACCGTTCGCCAAGTGGCTGGAGAAGTGGGATCCGGATGACGATCTGCTCGGCAAGCGGGTGACCACACGCATCGAATGTGCCAAGTACTTCGCCCAGCGCGATGAAGCGCTGCTGGCTCATGCCACCCAGATCGACCCGAACAGCTTCTTCTTCACCACCCCGCTGGAATGGCAGCATCGACTGTGGCCGACCGAGGAGTTCGAGTTGGCGCGGTCGCGGGTGCCGGTACGGCTGCCCGAGACCGATCTGTTCGCCGGAATCGAGGGACGGTGACGAAGAGCTGTGAGTGACCTGTTGACGCTGGGCGTCGAGCTGACGACCGGTCTGTTGGCCCAGGACGGACCGCGCCAGACCGGGCCGGATTTCGGCAAAGCCAGCCCGGTCGGCCTCATCGTGGTGATCCTGCTGCTGATCAGCGTCTTCCTGTTGGTGTGGTCGATGAACAAGCACCTGCGCCGGCTGCCGAAGTCCTTCGGTGACGATGATCCGCAGAACACCGGGTCGGCTGAGGACTCCAACCGCGACCCGCACTGAGGCCGATGTCCAACGCCCTGGCTTCGGCGACCAGTCCCTACCTGCGCCAACACGCCGAGAACCCGGTGCATTGGCAGGAGTGGTCCGGTGCGGCGCTGGCCGAGGCAGCCCGGCGCGACGTGCCGATCCTGCTGTCCGTCGGTTACGCGGCGTGTCACTGGTGTCATGTGATGGCGCACGAGTCCCTCGAGGACACCGAGGTGGCCGAAGCGATGAATGCGCAGTTCGTCTGCATCAAGGTCGATCGCGAGGAACGCCCCGATCTCGACGCGGTGTACATGAACGCCACGGTGGCGTTGACCGGTCAGGGCGGCTGGCCGATGACCTGTTTCCTCACCCCGGATGGTCGGCCCTTCTTCTGCGGCACCTATTACCCGAAGCCGGCCTTCCTGGAGCTGCTGGCCGCGGTGGCGCAGACGTGGCGCACCCGCCGGTCCGAGGTCGAACAGGCCGGCGACCACATCAGTGCCGAACTGCGAGCCATGGCTTCCGGACTTCCGGGTGGAGGCCCGCCGGTCGAGCCGCAGCTGTGTGACCGGGCCGTCGCGGCGGTGCTCGCCGACGAGGACACCGTCCATGGTGGTTTCGGCGCGGCCCCCAAGTTCCCACCCTCGGCCCTGCTGGAAGCGTTGCTGCGCAACCACGAACGCACTGCAGACCCCGCTCCGCTGGCCGCGGTGCAGCGCACCTGTTCGGCGATGGCCCGCGGTGGTCTCTACGACCAGTTGGCCGGCGGCTTCGCCCGCTACAGCGTCGACGCCGCCTGGGTGGTGCCGCACTTCGAGAAGATGCTCTACGACAACGCCCAGCTGTTGCGGGTCTACGCGCACTGGGCGCGTCGTAGCGGTGACCCGTTTGCGCATCGGATCGCCAGGGAGACAGCATGTTTCATGCTCGACGAGCTGCGCGCCGACGGCATGTTCGTGTCGTCGCTGGACGCCGACACCGCAGGGGTCGAAGGCCTGACGTACAGCTGGACCGTCGATCAGCTCCGCGAGATTCTGGGCGTCGACGACGGAGACTGGGCGGCAACGCTTTTCGGTGTGACATCCACGGGCACGTTCGAGCGCGGCGCGTCGGTGCTGCAGTTGCGCGGCGACCCCTCGGATCCGGTCCGATTCGACCGGGTGCGGGCGGCGCTGCTGGCGGCTCGGGCGCAGCGGCCGCAACCCGGCCGCGACGACAAGGTGGTGACGGCGTGGAACGGTCTGGCGATCACGGCTCTGGTGGAGGCTGGGTTCGCGTTGCGGCGCCCCTCTCTGCTGGCAGCGGCCGCCGAGTGCGCGCGCTCGGTGCTGGATCTGCATGTCGTCGGTGGGCGGCTGCGCCGCGCCAGCCTGGGCGGCGTGGTGGGCGCGAGCGCGGCCATCCTCGAAGACCACGCCGCGCTGGCCACCGGGCTGATGACGCTCTATCAGGCGCAGTCCGAACCCCATTGGCTCGACGAGGCGATGGCGCTGCTCGACGTCGCGCTCGACCACTTCGCCGATCCCGCCCGGGACGGTCGCTGGTTCGACGTCGCCGACGACGCCGAGCAGTTGGTGTCGCGGCCCGCCGACCCGCTCGACGGCGCCACCCCGGCCGGTGCGTCGCTGATGGCCGAGGCGCTGCAGATGGCGGCGCACCTGGCCCCGGGCGGGCCGGCCGAGAGGTACGCCGCGGCAGTGGAGGCCACCGTGGCCGGCGCGGCGGTGGTGCTCGACCGCGCTCCGCGCTCGGGCGGGCACTGGCTGGCTGTCGCCGAGGCAGCGGTGCGCGGGCCGATCCAGATCGCCGTCGCGTGCGACTCGGCCGACTCGGCGTTGCTGGCGGTCGCCCGGGCCGCTGCCCCCGGTGGGGCGGTGGTGATCGGCGGCCCGGCGGGATCCACCGAATTGCTGCGGGAGCGCCCCCGCGTCGGCGACGCGGACGCGGCATACATCTGCCGGGGACGGACCTGTGACCTCCCGGTCACCACCGCCGAGGATCTGGCTGCCGCGCTCGGAGGCTCCGTGTAGCGTGGCCGCACATGAGCTTCGAGCCCGATGTCCTGCAAGGTTTCGTCCAGCGCTACCTCGACACCGCCGCCCGTGGTAACGCCGACGACGTGGCCGCCCTCTACGCCGAGGACGCCACGCTCGAGGATCCCGTCGGCGGCGGCGAAGTGCACATCGGGCGTCAGGCCATCGCCGGGTTCTACAAGGTGATGGAAGGCGCGGAGGTCACGACCGAGCTGCTGTCGTTCCGTGCCGGCGGACACGAGGCGGCGTTCATGTTCGCCATCACCGTCGGAGGTGCGATGCGCATCGAACCCATCGAGGTGATGACGTTCGACGGCGACGGCATGATCACGTCGATGAAGGCCTACTGGGGCCCGCAGAACGTCACCCAGCTCTAGCGAATTCGGCGCGTTCCGCGCCACCGGCGGTGCTTCAGCGCGCCCGATTCGCTCAGAAGACGGCGAACCACATCGCGATGTAGTGGCAGATCGCCGCAACCGCGGTGCATGCGTGGAAGAACTCGTGATGCCCGAACGTGGTCGGCCACGGATTGGGCCACTTCAGGGCGTAGAGCACGCCGCCGATGCTGTACAGCGCTCCGCCGACGATCAGCAGCACCACCGCGGCCACCCCGGCGCCGTGGGTGATCGGACCGATGAACCACACCGCCACCCAGCCCAGCAGGATGTACAGCGGGACCCCCAGCCAGCGCGGCGACGACGGCCACAGCATCTTGAGCGCCACCCCGGCCAGCGCGCCGCCCCAGACGATCCAGAACAGCACCATTCCGTCGGTCTCGGGCAGCGCCAGCAACGCGAACGGGGTGTAGCTGCCCGCGATGAACACGAAGATCATCGAGTGGTCGGCGCGCTTCATCCAGGTGCGCGCCGTCGTCGAGGTCCAATGCACCCGGTGATAGGTGCCGCTGACGGTGAACATCGCCACGATGGTCAGCGTGTAGATCAGCGTGGCGATCCCGGCACGGAAAGACTCCAGCGACCACGACACCGCGACCAGCGTGGCGCCGCAGATGACCGAGATGACCGCGGCGTACACGTGAATCCAGCCGCGTAACCGTGGCTTGCCCAGGAATTGCGCAACGCCTTCGACGACCGCCTCGGGCAGATCCTCGGGCTCTCGCGGGGTATCGGCGGTACCCCGTGGATCGACAGATGTCGGCACGTCACCTCCGCTGACTGGCATTGGGTTTCCCCGCCTCACAGTAGTCTGGACCATCGTGGACCTCATTCCGCGGCGACTCAAGGAGCCGATGTACCGGCTCTACGAGATGCGGCTGCGTCAGGGGCTGGCACCAGCGAAATCCGAGCTGCCCCGCCACATTGCGGTGCTGTGTGACGGCAACCGGCGCTGGGCGCGTGAGCTCGGCCACAACGACGTCAGCTACGGCTACCGGGCCGGTGCACACAAGATCGCCGAGATGCTGCGCTGGTGTCACGAGGCGGGCATCGAGATGGCCACCGTGTACCTGTTGTCCACCGAGAACCTGCAGCGCGACCCGCAGGAACTGGCATCGCTGATCGAGATCATCACCGAGGTCGTCGAGGAGATCTGCGCCCCGGCGAACCAGTGGAGCGTGCGAACCATGGGTGATCTCGAGCTGCTCGGAGAGGAACCGGCCCGCCGGCTGCGTGACGCGGTGCAGTCCACCGACGGCAACGGCGGCGCCTTTCACGTCAACGTCGCCGTCGGGTACGGCGGCCGGCAGGAGATCGTCGACGCGGTCCGAGGGCTGCTGGCCAAGGAGCTGGCCAACGGCGTCTCCGGGGAGAAGCTGATCGAAGCCGTTACCGCCGAGGCCATCTCGGAGAACCTCTACACCTCGGGCCAGCCCGACCCGGACCTGGTCATCCGCACGTCGGGGGAGCAGCGGCTGTCCGGTTTCCTGCTGTGGCAGAGCGCCTACTCGGAGATGTGGTTCACCGAGGCGTACTGGCCGGAGTTCCGCCGGGTGGATTTCCTGCGAGCGCTGCGCGACTACAGCGCCAGGCATCGACGCTACGGGCGCTGAGGACGGCGGTCGTGGTCGCGCTCTCCGGATTGGTCTTCGCACTGAGCTGGTGGCTGGGGCTGTATCTGCTGGCGCGCGACCCCCGCAAGCCGGTCCTGGTGCTCGCCGCGGTCGGACTGACCAGCTTTGCGCTGGTGGTGGCGCTGGATGCGGTCCGGCTGGTGAGCCAGTCTGCGCTGCTGAGTCGTGTCGAGATCTATCTGGTCGCGCTGCCGGGCCTCGCGTGGCTCGCGGTACTGCTCGAACTGTCGCGCCCGCGCGACAGCTGGCGCGGCCGGGCCGGGCCCGCGGGGCTCGTCGCGGCCGTGGCCGCCGTGGCGGTGACGGGTGCCGCGCTCGCCGGCGACGTCGACGGCCCGTTGCGGCTCGGGCACTGGGTCATGTTCGCCGCACTGTCGGTACCGGTGCTGGCCGCGCTGATCCACGCCGTGGCCCGGCGTGCGCAGCCCCGCCCGGTGGTGGGCTTCGTCATCGTCGCGACGTTGTTCTTCGCGCTGGGCAACGCGATCCTGATCATCCCGCTCGGGCTGGTGCCCAGTTGGCTGGCGTTGGCCTCGACCGGCGTCGACATCGCACTGCTCGGGGTGGCGGTGGCCATTGGAGACGCCTTCGACGAGGGACATGCGCTGCGCAAGGACATGTTGCGGTCGTTCGCCGGGACGACGCTGGCCGCGGTGCTGTTCGGCGGGCAGGTGCTCATCGGGATCGCGGTGGCCGGGAGCAGCACCACGCTGACGGTGCTGCTGTTCACCAGCCTCGGTGTGGCGATCGCGATCAACGTGCTCGCCGATCCGCTGGCCGGGCTGCTCGACCGGCTCGCCTTCTCCCGCTCACCGGAACTGCGTGCCGACCGGGCGGCGTTGCGTGGCACCGAGGCGGCGTTGCCGCGGCGCTCAGCCAGCCCGCTGGACGACATGGACTCCGAGACCTTCGTCCGGGTCACCCGGCGCGCTCTCGGGCACTACGGCGATCTGTCCAAGCTGGTCGCCAGCCCGTTGACCGCACTGCCGGTGATCGACGAGCGGTTGGCCCGTCGCGGCGCGCCCGATCAGCCGCTGGAGCGGGCCAACGAGCTCAGGGCTCTGCTGGCCGAGCGGATCGCCGGCCTCAAGCCGCGCGACGGCGGTGAGTTCGGCACCACCGAACAGTGGCGGCACTACAACTCGCTGTACTTCCCGTACGTCGTCGGGGTGCGGGCCTACGCACAGAACGCGACAGCGGCCGGACTTGACCCGGTGGCCCGCCAGGCGTGGCAGTGGTTGGTCACCGACGTGCCGCAGCGGTCGCTGCACAACTGGCAGAACGCGGCCGCGCGGGTGATCGCCACGGACCTGCGCAGCAACCTCGTCTCCACCCGCTGAGTGCGGCCGAGGTGCCGCTGACCTGCGGTTGGCAGCAACTGGCAGCAGACGGTGTCGATCTGGCAGCGGTCTCGGCGAACCATCGCAGACATGACCGCCTTCACCACCGGTACCGTCCCGGTCTCCTCGGGCGCCGATGACCAACTCCTGCGATTCGCGCTGCGCGCCGACGCGACACTGTGCGCCGGGCTTGGCCTGTTCGTTGCGATGGCCGCCGACGCGCTGGCCCCGCTGACGGGGCTGACCGCGACCACCGGGTGGCTCTTCGGCGCCGCCCTGGTCGGCTACGGTGCACTGCTCTACACCGTCACCCGGGTGCGCGCCGTGCGCCGCGTCGGGCAGGCCGTGCTCGCCGGCAACGTCGCGTTCGCCGGTGGGGCCGCACTCGTGCTCGGCGCCGGCTGGTTGCCGCTGACCGGATTCGGCGTGGCCGCCGCAGCGGTGTTCGTCGTGCTCACGCTCGGCTTCGCCGGGTTGCAGTACCTCGGGGTGCGCCGTCTGGCGTGACCCCCTCATGACTGGTCCGGGGCCGGCCCGCAAGAGGTTACGGCGTCGGCCCCGGTACCGGTCCACCAGCAGATCGCACCCCGCGATCAGACCCCGCAACTCACATCCCGAAAGGAACCACCCGCATGACCGCCACCACCCACACCTCGCAATCCACCGACTCGCTGCTGCGCTTCGCCATGCGCGCCGACGCTGTGATCAGCGGCCTGACCGGCGTCGCGCTGCTGCTCCTGGCTCCTCGGGTCGCCGCGTGGTCGGGCACGACGCCGGCCGTCGAATACGCGACGGGCGCCTTCTTCGTGGTCTTCGGCATCGCGGTGCTGGCTCTGGCTGCGCGCCCGGCCGTTCGGACGTCCGGTGCGGTCCTGGCCGTCGGAAACGCACTGTTCAGCGTGCTCACCGTGGTGGTGGTGCTCGCCGATGTGTGGCCGCTGACCACGACCGGTGTGGTGCTGGTACTGGGCACCGGTGTCTACACGCTGGTCATGGCCGAATTGCAGTACCAGGGCGTGCGGCGGATCGCCAAGGCCTGACTGCAGACCGCCACGACCTGACCGTCGATGGCCGGCGCCTGACCACAGGCCGGCGGGGCCGGACTACAGCTTGCGCAGGCGTAGCCGGTTGATCGAGTGGTCGGCGTCCTTGCGCAGCACCAGCGTGGCGCGGGGCCGCGTCGGCAGGATGTTCTCGATCAGATTGGGCCGGTTGATCGAGTGCCAGATGTCGCGTGCGGCGAACATCGCCTGCTCATCCGACAGCGTCGAGTAGTGGTGGAAGTGCGAGGCCGGGTCGGCGAACGCGCCGGCGCGCATCGACAGGAACCGGGAGATGTACCACTCCTCGATGTCCTCGATGCGCGCGTCGACGTAGACCGAGAAGTCGAACAGGTCCGAGACCATCAGCGCGGGTCCGGTCTGCAGCACGTTGAGCCCCTCGAGGATCACGATGTCGGAGCGCTCGATGATCTGCTTCTCGCCGGGGACGATGTCGTACAGCAGGTGGGAGTAGACGGGTGCGCACACCGCGTCGGCGCCGGACTTGACGGCGGTGACGAAGCGCATCAGCGCCCGCCGGTCGTAGCTTTCCGGAAAACCCTTGCGATGCATGAGGTTGCGGCGTTGCAGCTCGGCGTTCGAGTAGAGGAAACCGTCGGTGGTCACCAGGTCGACGCGCGGGTGATGCTCCCAGCGGGCCAGCAGCGCCTGCAGCACACGCGCGGTGGTGGACTTGCCGACTGCGACGCTGCCGGCGACACCGATGACGAACGGCACCGGCCGGTCCGGGTTCTGCACCGGCTCGCCGAGGAACTCGGCGGTCGCGGCGAACAGCGCCTGGCGGGCCGCGACCTGCAGGTGGATCAGACGCGCGAGCGGCAGGTAGACCTCTTCGACCTCGAGCAGGTCGATCTTCTCGCCGAGGCCCCGCAGCTTGACCAGTTCGTCCTCGGTCAGTTTCAGCGGAGTGGACATTCGGAGTGCACGCCATTGCGTTCGGTCGAATTCCACGTAGGGGCTGGGTTCGCTCAGCCGCGCCATGCGCACAGTCTTGCAGCTACCGTGGGGCGGCATGGACCCTGGTATCCCTTCGCCAGCTCCGACCGGCCTGATCGAGGAGTACCTGAAACTCGGATTGCGCTTCGACCGGATCGAGGAAGGCTACGTCGACGCGTTCACCGGTGACCCCGCCCTGCGGCGCGGTGTGGCTGCCGAAGCGCGACCCGAGCCCGCCGAGCTGGTTCGCCAAGCCGAACGTCTGCAGGCTGAGCTGCCCGCCGGGCTCGACGAGCCGCGGGCAGCGTTCGTCGGTGCGCACCTGCGGGCGCTGGCCTGCGCCGCGCGCAAGTTCGCCGGTGAGCAGGTCGGGTTCGTCGACGAGGTCGAGGCGTATTTCGACGTGCGGATCGGCAAGGGCGACCCGGATCGCTACGCCCACGCCCACGCCCGGCTCGACGAGGCGCTCGGCGGCAGAGGACCGCTCGCCGAGCGGATCGCGGCCCACCGGTCTGCCGAGGAGATCCCGCCGGCACGGCTCGAAGAGTGCATCCACGCGTTCTCCAGCGCGCTGCGCGACCGGGTCCGGGCGACGTTCCCGCTGCCGGCCCGCGAGACCATCACCTACGAGGTGGTCACCGACAAGCCGTGGTCGGGATTCAACTACTACCTCGGCGACTACCGATCCACCGTCGCCGTCAACGCCGACCTCAAACAGCAGATGTCGAACCTGCCGAGGTTGGTGGCCCACGAGTCCTACCCCGGCCACCACACCGAGCACTGCCGCAAGGAAGCCGGGCTGGTCGAGGGCAGAGGGCAGGCCGAGCAGACGATCTTCCTGGTCAACACCCCGCAGTGCCTGATGGCCGAGGGGCTGGCCGACCTCGCGTTGTATGCCGCCGTGGGGCCGGGCTGGGGCGCGTGGGCGAGCGAGATCTACGCCGATCTGGGCCTGCGTTTCGACGGCCAGCGTGCCGAAGCGATCTCGGAGGCCACAGCCGCACTGGCCGATGTGCGCCAGGACGCCGCGCTGATGCTGCACGACGAGCACCGCGACGTCGACGAGGTGGTCGCGTTCCTCAAGAAGTGGCTGCTGGTCAACGACGAACGCGCACGGCAGATGCTGCGTTTCCTGTCCTCGCCGCTGTGGCGCGCCTACACCAGCACCTACGTCGAGGGTTACCGCCTGCTGCGGGGCTGGCTGGATGACAGGCCGGCCGGGGTCGACCTGACCGAACGGTTCACCAGGCTGCTCGACGAGCCGCTGATCCCGTCGTCGCTGCGGGCCGCCTGAGCTTTTCCGCGCCGAGACGACCGCGAACGTGCATTCCCTGTCGTGATGAGGCCAGCGTCGCTACCGTGTGTGCACTCTCGCGGCACGGGACTCCTCAACGCGGCTCCTCCGTCGCCGCTTGATCGTCGCCCCGACTAGGTCCGATGGTCGGGACTTCTCAACGCGGCTCCTCCGTCGCCGCTTGATCGTCGCCCCGACTAGGTCCGATGGTCGGGACTCCTCAACGCGGCTCCTCCGTCGCCGCTTGATCGTCGCCCCGACTAGGTCCGATGGTCGGGACTCCTCAACGCGGCTCCTCCGTCGCCGCTTGATCGTCGCCCCGACTAGGTCCGATGGTCGGGACTCCTCAACGCGGCTCCTCCGTCGCCGCTTGATCGTCGCCCCGACTAGGCTCGAGGGCATGAGTGCTGAGTCCATCACCGCCGGTCTGGGTGCCGAGTACGCCGCCACCGCGAGCGAGGCCTACCGGGCTGCGCTGCAGGTCATCGAGAGCGTGGAACCGCGTATCGCCGACGCGACCCGCAAAGAGCTTGCCGACCAACGCGACTCACTGAAGCTGATCGCCAGCGAGAACTACGCCTCACCGGCCGTGCTGCTGACGATGGGGACCTGGTTCTCGGACAAGTACGCCGAGGGCACCATCGGTCACCGCTTCTATGCGGCCTGCCAGAACGTCGATACCGTCGAAGCGCTGGCCGCCGAGCAT
>NZ_BLTG01000128.1 GCF_017312405.1 Mycobacterium sp. PO1 | reverse complement strand
TTTCAACCGTCGTCAACACAGAGTTCTTCATCCACTAGAATGCGGTTGGGTGACGCAGGACCCTGAGTCGGAGGCCAGGCCTTCCGCGCTGGTGTTCGACGGAGCGACAGATTCTGTCGGCGAACTGCGGTTACCGCAGCGAGAAAGTGAGCTGTTACCAATGGCGGATGGGCCGAAGATGGCAGGATCGTACTTCAGGCGACGCGAGACCGTATGCACCGAACAGTTGAGCGCGGCCGAGCACCTCGCTTCGGAAATTTTCACACCGCACCGTCTCCGCTACTCCCGTCGCGGCCAGCGTTTGAATGCGCGGCTCAGCGCCGCACGAATCGGTGCTGTGACCGTTGGCTACCTTCGGTACGGTGCAGATGTCGAGCTCGTCAATTCGACTGCGCTCGATGATTACCACATCAACGTTCCCCTCACCAGCTACGCCGATTCGTGGTGCGGCTCAGCCACGGCCCAAGCGACGCCCACGCAGGCGGCGGTTTTCCTCCCAGGCCGTCCTGCCGGCATCAAGTGGGCCGCCGATTGTGGTCAGCTGTGCGTGAAGTTCAGCCGCACGGATCTGGAATACGAACTCGAGGGCTTGCTTGGACGACCTGCGGTTAGGCCGCTGAATATCGCGCATAGCATGGACCTGACGGCGGACAGCAGTCGTGCGTGGCTTGCGCTGCTATCGGTCTTGTATCGGGAGGTCTCTCGCCCTGAGAGCATCGTGCAACATCCGATGACCGGGCGACATTTCGAACAGTTGCTCATGCATGGGTTTCTACACGCCCAACCTCACTATCAGGCCATGGCGCTCGCCGCCGACCAACACGCAGCGCCGCCGCCCAAAGTACTCAGGACAGCTCTCGACCTAATCGAGGAGCATCCCGAACGGAGTTGGACGACAACCGATCTTGCTCGCGAGGTTGGTATCAGTGCCCGCGCTCTTCAAGAGAGCTTCAAGCGGCACGTCGGGCTTCCTCCGCTCACGTATCTGCGCGAAGTCCGGCTGATCCGTGCGCACGCAGAACTGGCGGCGTCGTCTGAGAGTGCCGTGACTGTTGCCCGCGTAGCGATGAAGTGGGGCTTTGGTCATCTGGGCCGCTTCAGCGCGGAGTATCGGCGCAAGTTCGGCGTCACTCCCCAACACACCTTGCGCGCTACCTGAACATCGCCTTCGAACCGCGTCATTGCTAGGCCAGGAATCGGTCGACGGTCTTGATGATCTGGTAGGCGACCCGCAGCGTCGGTATATCTATGCCCAGTTCTTCAGCGGCGGCGAGATAAGGCGCCAGCATGAAGTCGACCTCGGTCTTACGTCGTCGCAGAACATCCTCGTACATCGAGGGGTGTCCCGAGTTTCCCTTCTCGCGCATTACTCTGCCTTGCCCGATGACAAACTCGATCGCGTCGGCCGTCGGAAGGGCATCGAGTTCCTTCAGGCGGGAGAGAGGCGCAAAGAAGTTCATCGGCTCGTAGCCCTTCGCCCGGTAGACCCGAAGAAGGTCCTTTGCCAGCGCGACGAAGTACATCGCTCCCTCGCGCACCTCCATGCCCTCGAAGACCGAGGCGTCAGGGATTGCGCCCAGTGCCGTGACCGACCACGCGGCCGCCAGCGCGATCTGTGCGAGCTTTTCCCACTCGACCTGCTCGATGTTGCCTACCGCCTTTGCAGGAAGGCCGGCGTTGGTGAAGGCAGCCGTCAAGTCGTCGACGCGCGCACTAGATGTCCCGTCAAGTTCGCCGAAGTAAGCGGTCACCTCAGCTGTAAGGTGATTTCTGACGAGCCCCGGTTCGAGCAAGGTGCCGCCCTCGATGGTGGAGGCTCCGATCACCCTGTCGGGCCCAAGCCACCCGGCGAGCGTCGCATCCTTTTCGACGGTGTTCTGCACCGACAACGCGCTGCTCACGACATCGCGCAGGCCGTCAGCCTCTGCCAGCGCCTGCGCCGTATCTTTGCCTTTCACCGCCAACACTAGGTAATCGAAGTGTCCAGTGGCCTTGGCGGTCTGGTCGACCGCTGTCAAGTTGTCGGTGATCACCAGGTCGCCCCGACGGCCCGTGATTCGGAGGCCGTCGCGGGTGATCGCCTCGGTGTGCGCCGGCCTACCGACCAGGGTGACATCGACGCCAATGTTCGCCAAATAGCCGCCCAGGACCGAACCGAGCCCGCCCGCGCCGAGGATCAAGACGCGCATCAAATGGCCTCGGCGGCCGTCAGTTTCTCCTGCAGAACTTCGCGCTCCGGAGCAGACAGCCGGGCTTTGACGGGCGGCCGTACCGGGCCGGCACGAAGCCCCAACAGCTCGAACCACGCCTTCAGATAAGGCATCGCCGCGACGTAGGAACCCGTTGCCGCGATGCGGCCGATGAGCACCTCTTCGTACACCTGGCGGATTGCGTCCAGCTTCGCCGACACAGGCAGTGCCCCCGCCAGTTCACCAGCGAAGGCAAGGTCGGTGTAGTGGTGCAGTTCCTGCCGCCGTTTCCCGTAGAGGATCAGGGAGAGCTCCCCGTAAAGCACCCGACCCCCGAAGAGCGCAGCATCATGAGCCCAATAGCGCTCATTCGGCTCGCTGATCACAAGATGGTCCCCGAAGCGGTGGCGTAAGGCGATGCTGTCGGTCCAACTCAAAATGCCATTCTTGATCCCGACGACGTTGGCGTGCTCGGCGATCCGAGCGACGGCGTCGTGGCTATACACGAAACCGGATACCGGCGTCCGGTAGAGCACAAGCGCCAGCCCGGTGGCGGGCGCCACGAAGTCGAAGTAGTCTACGACGTCGTCGTCGGTCTTGAGCTGAACCGATGGGTTCATTATCTCGGCGCCGGTGAAGCCCAGAGACGCCACGAAGCGTAATCTTTCGACCGCCTGGTACGCCGACGAGTCCAGAATGATCGTAAACAAGGGAAGGCGGCCGGCGGTGGCGTCAGCGACTACCTCGTGGTAGCGCTGCCATTCGGCCAGTGTCATGTTCCATCCCTCAGCGAAAAAGCCGCCGACGACGAGTCCAGTGCAACCCATCTCCACAAACGCGTCGATGTTCTGCCGCAGACCGTCCTCGTCCAGCTCGAAATCGTCGGTGAGGGGCGTGACAGGACACATATAGAAGCCTCGAAGGTTCTCGGTGGCCCACGCCCTAGCATCGGATCCGAGCGGTGTCGTGATGGTCATCTTGTATGCGGTTCCTTCGGCGGTAGTTCGGCAGTTTGAGGGTTTGAGGCGGACCGACTCGCCTACTCCTCCGCTTAATGTTCGAAACTGACGGAGGGCGTTGGCTCTCTGCCGAACATTGCCGGGGAGAACCGTGGACGTCTATCCCGTAAGCGCTGCGGAGACTCCGATTCGCGCCCAACCTGTAGCACTTCGACCTTCTTGGAGATGCACCGATTCGATGCAAATCAGCGAGTCGACAGTGGTTCTGCACGTGATACATGCCTGCCAATTTCGGGCCCCCTTCCGCTGAGTGAAATTCCTCGGTTCGCCAGTCTCGAAGTCGTCGGTACCGTAGGCGCCGTGACAGCGTTGATCGACAGCAATCCCGACGGCGCCCTGGCGAGTCAGCAGGCGATCAGCGCGGAGATCGCGATCAAGTCCGTTCGCCGGCGTGATTGGGCTCAGCACGTCACATCGATTTCAGTTCTGGTTCGTGTGACACCGAATTCTCAGTGGCACTCCTTGCGCATCGATCGAAGAGCCGTGGCGAGCTTGATCCTCGCTGCGCCGTCGGCCGCTGCTGATGGGATCCCGTCCATTTTCGATCAGTGGGACGAGGCTGCGGCCGACCCGCCGACAAACTGCCACACTGATGAAATTGCTTACGAGTAACTCGATGCACGAAAAGCGCCCTTGCCGTGACAAATTCGACGCTTCGGTACCCACTCCACGCAGGGTGAAGACGGTCAAAAAGGGATCGGCGTCCGGTCTCCTGCCCCGTTTGACACTAGGTATCGTTGCAGTACTTGGCGTGCAAGCACTACTGATACCGCCAGCCGCGCACGGCGACAACAAGCGACTCAATGACGGCGTGGTAGCCAATGTTTACACCATTCAACGCCAGGCGGGCTGCCCGAACGACATCATCATTAGTCCGACCCTCCAGCTCGCTGCCCAGTGGCACGCGCGCGATGCGCTGGCCAACCGCAACGTCGACGGCGACATTGGATCGGATGGTTCCACGCCCCAGGTGCGGGCGGAAGCCGCGGGATTTAGCGGCGTGGTGTCTGAAACCGTTGCGATAAATCCAGCACTCGCGTTGAGCGGCATCGAGCTGATCAACCAGTGGTATTACGACCCGGTCGATTTTGCGGTCATGTCTGACTGTGCAAACACCCGGATCGGGGTGTGGTCAGAGAATTCCATCGACCGGACAGTTGTAGTTGCGGTGTACGGCAAACCCCAATGAGTGAAGAAGCAAGTCAGCGCCCAGACTATGCGGACTGCTCAACGCTTCCTGACAAGCCCCGCAAAGTGGTTCCCAGTGCATGACGCCGCGAGGCCGCGAAACGCACCTTCACTCCGATGGCGGCATCTATGTCCCTAAGCAGGGTCATTTCATACGAGGCTCCGCCGTCGGCAATCGCGACGGGCGATAACGCACTCAGCAGAACCAGAGCTGATCCAGCCCAACTCAAGCCGCGCCCACGAATGCTGACGGGTGCATCCCCCTGCAATGACAATTACACGTTTCTGCGGTTATCGAACGATGAATCCCATTGGCACCGCATTGTTCCACCGGGTGTCATCTTTTCCAGCAAGCCAACAATTCTGTGGACTCAACGAAGAAATACACGAAGGAGCCCGTTCAATGACGCTATCCCGTGACGAGATAGATGAATTCTCGGAGAGTATGGCACGAGCAGCAGGCCGCGACAGCCAGCACGTGGGGGAGGAGCACCTTGTCGTTAGCTCCGACGACGCGCATTGGATCCAGACTGGAAGCCCATCTCAGATTGGGCTGCTCCTACGAATACCTGCTCGCTCGGTAGAGTTTTTTCTGCAGAAAATTCCCGGGGGCGAGGGCAGTGACCTCCATCGACACGTGCATGAGTCGGTTCACTTCGTGCGACATGGCTCGGGTTGGTCGGAGATTGGCGATCAACGCGTCCGGTGGAGCGCGGGCGACTTCGTGTATACGCCGCCGTGGATCTGGCATCGCCACTATGCCGACGAGGGGCATGACGTGGAGATGATCGTCATCGAGAATTCCCGCCTACTGGCTGCGCTGGACGCCACCCAGAGGGAAAGCATGGGCAACACTAGCTTCGCCGACGCCTTCGGCGAGAAGTAGCGATTCGCTCCTCAGCGGATCGGAGCTGCGCACATCCGCTCGCGCGTCGACCTCGCCGGGCGAAGGAACAAACCCCGAAAACCTCGGCTACGCACATCTTTGGACGGCTTCGCCAATCATTGTGAAGGACGTCATGGCGTTCGTTTCGCGTTTCCGGAGGCGGATTTCGAAGGCCGGCAATGGTGCAATGCCCTAGGGCCGCTTCGAGCATGGCCAGGTGATCGCGCTTCAATTTCGCGGTTCGCTGGCAAGGCAACGGTGGGAGCGGATGATTTCGTCCGGTGGCAGCCGGTCAGTGTCAGGCACAACTAGGCTGTTTAGGGCGGCCGAATCCTGTTGTGCCGCAATAGTAAAGTCAGCATGGTGACGTCTCCGTCCCCACGGTTAATGTGGATAGGAGGTTTGCCTAATATTACCAAACATTGAAATTCATCTGTCTCAACTATATGGCCTCCATACGGTTAGAGGTTGGCCTAGCCTCAGACTGTGCGCCAAACGGCAGATGCTGATGCCTTCTCACCCTGGTCGACGCGTGAGACTGAGCTGCTCGAGGTCGCGTTGCAGCTCCTGGAAGCGCGGGAATATGACGGGCTGACGGTCGACGCGTGCCACCCTCCGTGCCAGCAAGGCCACTATCTACCCGCGCTGGACCACCTCGACGGTGTTCGCCCCAATAACCGTAAGCGTCCGCCAGTTCGCGGACGTAATCGACACCGGAACGCTGTGGGGTTATCTTCTGGCTTGGCGCACGGGAATGCGTGCGCACCCACGTCGAAACTCTGCCACGGGTATCTACTACCGAGGTATGTAGTCTTGCGCTCAATCATCGTCGGCTGGCCAACAAGCGACCGCACCGTTCAGATTCTCGACGACATAGTCGTCCCACCCTGAATCCGTGGAACGGGTTGAGACCCAGTCGCTGGGCTACCTTCTGCACCGCTTAACTTCGGCGCTGCGTAACGAGGTGACCGCCACGTGCTCTCGCCGTTGGGTGTCTCCTTCCCTCAGTACCTATGCATGCGCTTGTTGTCGCAATCGCCCGGCATGTCCAATGCGCAATTGGCGCGCACTATCAACGTTTCCCCACAGGCGATGAACAGGGTGGTGCGGGAATTGCAGAAGCGCAGTTTAGTGGTACAGGCCACCATGGCGCCGTCTGGGCGATCACTTCCCATGGAGCTTTCGATTGAGGGCGCCGAGTTGCTCAACCGCACCAACACGGCGCGTTTGACGGTGGCCTCGGGTAGGGCGAGGTCGTGGGCGATGTCGGCCCAGCTGCGTCCGTGCTCGCGCATGTCGGCGGCGAGGTCGCCGATTTCGCGGTCCTGGGCGTCGGGGTCATCGTCAGTCATCACGGCGTGGTCTTTCCGTTCAGATGCGGGCGAGGGTGTCGCGGATGGCCAGCCACCGAGTTTCGGCGGCCTGCTGGTGTCCGGTGAGGGCCGTCCAGTGGCCGGCCAGTTCGGCGGTGGGCCGTTCAGCGAGGGTCCCTCGTGCGGCTCGGGAAGCTCTGCAGACCACCGAAGGCTCGCAGGGAGGTCATGTCCTCCTCGTCGAGGCTGACTAACGCAGCACAGAACGTGGCTGGCAATCTGCACCTGCGCGCGCCGGTACCCGCTCAGCTGTCGTAGTCCTTGCGCCGCTGGCGATCCTCTAGCTACGCCGCCGCGGGCGCCTCCCGGAGGATTGAAGTTCCTCGACAGTCTGCGTACACGTCCGCTACCGGAAACCGCTTCCCTACATCCAGGTCATTATGTTCCCAACTCTGGTCTGGGCCTTCAGCGGTACTCCTTTAGCCGTTCTCACCGGGCAGCTTGTATGCGAGCCCGTCGATGTTCTGGATGCTCGGGTCTGCGCTGAACAACTCTCCACCCTGCGCGGCGAGTGCCTGTCCGACATCCCCGACAGGGCGGGGTCTCGCCCTTGATCCGAGAGGTCGCGTTGACCGGTCCGGAGGCCCCGGAGTGGCGCAGCCGGGCGGCCAGCTCCGTGCCCTTGCCTCCGGGCGCGGGCACGGAGCTCGACCTCGACTGTGTCGCTCAGCTGCGCGACCGGTTCGGGCCACCGGCTCCGCGGCGCGACCTCATCCTGTCGACGGTTGATCGTGACCGCGAGCTACCGTCCCAGCGACTGCCCGCCAGAGGTTCCCCCGACGACTGGAGAATGCGGCGGACGAGGACGACCCCGCAAACGCCCAAGCCATTCACAACTCATGTCATGTGCTACCTGCATTTAGACGGGTGACGACCCGGGGCAAGAGTCACGGAAGCCGCAGCCCCGAAGACGAATACGGGAACTCAGGGTCATGGTGCTGCTACAGCGAAGCGGTAGGCTTCTAGCCTGGCGTCTGCGCACGCATGGCGAGCGCCAAGTCCTGTGGCCGCCGCGGGCGGCCGCTTGCTCTATGCGGGCTGCTTCTCCCCGACGACATCGAGCTGCTCGATCACGGGCTCCTCGAAGAGCTCACCCGTTTTCTCACCGAGCGCTTTCGCGACCTCACCCGACAGGTGCGCCTGGCGCCCGTCGTCGTCGGGAAATGCGTCAAAGATCCCGAACGACGAGGGTCCGAATTGTATCGCGAACCACCGGACGGTCTTGGGCTCACCCTCTACGATTGACAGCCCCTGGTTCAAGAAGTCGCGGACTTCGTCCTCCCTGCCGGGCAGTGCTTCGAGGCGCACCAGAAGCGCTTTGCTGACCTTTGTTGTTGCCATCTTGGATCTATCCTTTGCTCGGTTTTGCGTTCTCTGGGATGGATTAGAACGCCGCTACAGCTGCCTCGGCGACCGTCTGATCCTGCTCGCCGCTACCCCCGCTCACTCCTACCGCCCCGACGACCAGGCCGTCGCGGCGCAGCGGGATGCCGCCAGCGAAGACCATGACCCTGCCATGGTTCGAGCCCTGGATGCCGTAGAACTGCTCGCCGGGCTGAGCATTTTCGGCCAGGTCCTTGGTGGCGATGTCGAAGGCGCGCGCCGTAAAGGCCTTGTTGTCGAGATGTCGACGCTGCCCACCCACGCGTTGTCCATGCGAATGTGGGAAACTAAGTTAGCACCCGCGTCGACCACCGCAATGTTGCTCGGCGACCCGATCTCTTCCGCCTTAGCCTGAGCGGCGGCGATCACGCGCTGAGCGTCCTCGAGCGATACGGATTCGAGCCTGATGGTCATGAGTACCTCCTGGTTGTGTGCCAAATGCCAATCGCGTCGACCGATGGGCTAGGGCTGTCTCGCTTAAGTTCGACGTCATGCCGGTGTTTTCGCCGAGCGCTTCCGCCACGGTTCCGGACAGGTGGGCATCACGTCCGGCGTCGTCCGGAAAGACGTCGAAGATACCGAACGAGGTCGGCCCGAGGCGGATCGCGAACCACGCGGTGGTGGCCTGCTATCCCTCGACAAGCCCGCGGCCGCTGTCGAGGAAGTCTCTCACCTCGTCCTCCTTCCCGGGCAACGCGTCGAACCTGACCAGCAGTCCCTTTGTCACACTCATGACGACACCTCTTCCTGTGTTTCTTCCTGTACCGAAGTGCCCTCGATTTGGGACACGATCGCGTCGCAGAACGCCGACAGATCGTCGGGCGAGCGGCTGGTGATGAGATTCTTGTCGACCACCACGTCCTGGTCGACGACGTCGGCGCCGGCGTTGCGCAGGTCCGTGCGGATGCTCGGGAAGGACGTCAGGGTGCGACCAGTGACCACACCGGCCTCGATCAACGTCCAAGGCCCGTGACAGATCGCCGCCACTGGCTTACCGCTCTCGACGAAGTCGCGGACGAACGCGACAGCGTCTTGTTCGACCCGGAGCTTGTCGGGGTTCACCGTCCCGCCCGGAAGCACCAAGGCGTCGTAATCGGCCACCGAGGCCTCGGCCACCAGCCCGTCGACGCTGAACGTCCCCGCCGGATCCAGATCGTTATCGCGGGCCTGGATCTCGCCCTCGCCGACCGAGAGGACCTCTGTCCGGGCGCCGGCCCGGTCCAGTGCCTCGCGGGGTTGCTCGAGCTCGACGCGTTCGACCCCGTCCGCGGCGAGGATCGCGACTCTCCTGCCCTGCAGATCTGCTGCCATGTCAGTTCGCCTTCTTTCCGCTGGACATACCTGGCTTGATGACGACCTTGGTCCAGCCCTCGGACCTGGCGTCGAAGTTCCTGTAGGCGTCGGCGGCCTCTTCCAGCGAGATCTCGTGGGAGACGATCCAGGACGGCTTCGCCTTGTCAGCCGCGATCAGGTCCCGGAGCCGGCGGTTGTACTTCTTGACCGGGCACTGACCGTTGCCCATGGTCTGCCCCTTGAACCAGTGGGTGCCGAAGTCGATGGCCGCCTTGCCCTGCTTGGCCAAGTCGTCCTCGGCACCTGGATCCTGGGGGACGAACACGCCGACGGTGCCGATCCCGCCGGTGAAGCGCACCGCGTTGATGAGCATGTTCAAGGTGGCCGCCGTGTCTTCGTTGCCCTGAGGATCATGGGCCTGATAGCCCACGCACTCGCAGCCACGGTCGGCTCCGAGCCCCATCGTCTCGTCCAGCACCGCCTGCACCGGGTCGGTCTTGGAGTCGTCGATGGCGATTGCTCCGATCTGCTCGGCCAGCGCGAGCCGGTCGGGGTGGCGATCGACCACCATGACCTTCGCGGCCCCCTTGATCGTCGCGGACAGGGCAGCCATCAGCCCCACCGGTCCGGCCCCGGCGATCACGACGCTGTCGCCCGGGATCACGCCGGCCATCTCGGTGGCGTGGTAACCGGTGGGGAAGATGTCGGAGAGCATGACGTAGTCGTTCTCCTTCTCCTGCGCATCCTCACCCAGGCGCAGCGCGTTGTGGTCGCCGAAGGGGACCCGGAGCAGCTCCGCTTGGCCTCCGCCGTACGGGCCCATGTCCGCAAATCCGTATGCCGCACCGGCGGCGGACGGGTCAGGCTGCGTGGTCAGGCAGTAATTCGTGAGACCGCGCTCGCAGTTCTTGCAGAACCCGCACGAGATGTTGAAGGGCAGCACGACCCGGTCGCCCACCTTGACCTTCTCCACGCCCTGACCGACCTCCACCACCTCCCCCATGTTCTCGTGGCCGAACGTGCGGCCCTGCTCGAAGGAGGTCCGGCCCTCATACATGTGCAGGTCCGAGCCGCAGATATTGGTCGTTGTCACCTTGACCAGCACATCGGTGGGACGTTCGATCTTCGCGTCCGGAACATCCGTGACCGCGACATCTCTGGGCCCCTGATAGACGACAGCCTTCATGGCGAGTCTCCAGTGGTTGTGCTTGGCAAACCTCTGACTTCCTCACACTCACACTGGGACGACGCCGCGTCAAGTGAATGGAGGCCATCAGGCTACGCCTCACGCCGCCCAACAATCGCCACCGCCGCAACCGCCCCCGACCAGCTACCCCAAGACTCATAGTGTGAACTGAACCGCCCCAGGTTTTCCCGCCGCCTCCTTTTCGAGTCGAGGAGGATGGTTGTATGCCGAAGAAATCGATCCCGGGGACTGTCGCGATAAGGG
>NZ_BLTG01000127.1 GCF_017312405.1 Mycobacterium sp. PO1 | reverse complement strand
ACCCCCGCCGAGTTTGCCCTACAGTGGGCCACGACCCACCAACCGAAAGTCGCATAGCGCCTGGACCACCAAACGGGTCCCCCTCAGATGTACCGCGCCGACGGGTCACCGATCCGGGTCCTGCTCGTCGACGACGAGCGCGCGCTCACGAACCTCGTCCGCATGGCGTTGCGCTACGAGGGGTGGGAGATCGATACTGCGCACACTGCCGCCGAAGCGGTCGAGATGTACCGCACCAACCCGCCCGACCTGTTGGTTCTCGACATCATGCTCCCCGACATGGACGGACTCGGTGTACTGGCGCGAATCCGCGCATCGGGCGCTTACACGCCGACGCTGTTCCTGACCGCCCGCGATTCGGTGGCCGACCGGGTCACCGGCCTGACCGCGGGTGGCGACGACTACATGACCAAACCGTTCTCACTCGAGGAACTCGTCGCCAGACTGCGCGGACTGCTGCGCCGCTCGGCCTACCTCACGCCCGCCGATGACGAAACACTTCGGGTGGGGGACCTCCACCTCGACGCCACCAGTCACGAGGTCACGCGGGGCGGCGACGCGCTCGCCTTGACGTCGACGGAATTCGACCTGCTGCGTTACCTGATGCGCAATCAGGGCAAGGCAGTCACCCGCCAGGAGATCCTGCGCCGGGTATGGGAGTACGAATTCGGCGGCAAGTCCAGCATCGTGGATCTCTACGTGTCATACCTACGCAAGAAGATCGACGCGGGCCGTGAGCCGATGCTGCACACCGTGCGAGGCGTCGGCTACATGCTCCGGTCCCCGCGATGAAGCGGCGCTGGCAGAGATGGTCACTGCAGAAGCAGTTGGTCATCGCGGTCTCGGTGGTGGTCATGGTGGTCGTGGCGACGACCGGAGCGATGTCGGTGATGTCGCTGAGATCCTCCGTGCTGGGCATCCTCGACTCTCAACTCGCCGGGGCGGCAGACGGATTCAGCGCGGGGGTGGCGAAATACCGCAGCACGCCGCTTCCTGACGGGGAGTTACCACCACCCGGGGCGATGAAGCCGATGGCGAACCTGACAGGTCAGGCACCGGGAAATGTCGTGGCGATCATTCGCGGCGGCCGGGTCGTCGACTCGGCGCACTTTGTCGAAGGTGGAGCGCGGCCTCTTCCCGCTGCCGCGATCGAGGTGATCGCCGCTTCGCCGTGGCGTGCCGATCCCCGCACCGTCGAGCTGCCCGAACTGGGCTGGTACCGCATGACCGGCCGGTTCGGAGGCGACGATGAAATCCTGGTCACCGGCGTGTCCCGTGGGCCGGCGTGGGAGGCGATGATCCGGGAAACCGTCATCGTCTCCGGGCTGACCGCGTTGGCTCTGGTCATCACCGCACTGAGCACACTCGCGGTGGTTCGCTTCGCGCTGCGTCCGTTGCGCCGCGTCGCCGCGACTGCTGCAGAGGTAGCGGCGCTGCCGCTCGATCGGGACAACCACACGATCGCCCCCCGGGTTCCGGCCGAGAACACCGATTCGCACACCGAGGTCGGCCTTGTCGGTGACACCCTCAACCGGCTGCTCGACCATGTGGAGCGTGCGCTCGCCGACGTCGCCGCGTCGGATCGGCGGATGCGGCAGTTCATCACCGACGCCAGCCACGAACTTCGCACGCCGCTGTCCGCGATCCACGGTTACGCGGAGCTGACCAGGCAGGACAGTGCCGTCCTGCCGGAGACGACCGAGTACTCGTTGGCTCGCATCGAAGCCGAAGCGCAACGGATGACCTCTCTGGTCGCCGATCTGTTGCTGTTGGCACGACTCGACGAAGGTGACGAGCTGCATGCCACCGATGTCGAGCTGAGCGATCTCGTCGTCGATGCGGTCAACGACGCCGCGGTATCGGCGCCCACACACCACTGGTCGGTCGATGTGCCCGACACAGCGGTCTGGGTGCGCGCCGACCGGGCCCGACTCCATCAGGCGATCGCCAACCTGCTGACCAACGCCCGGGTGCACACGCCTGCGGGGACCACCGTGACCGCGGCCCTGAGGACGGGGCGAGCCGGCGACGGGAAGCCCGAAGTCGAGCTGACAGTGACCGATGACGGGCCGGGTATCGACGACGCAGTGCTGCCCCATCTGTTCGAGCGCTTCGTACGCGCCGACAAGTCCAGGTCCCGCGAGACCGGCAGCTTCGGTCTGGGGCTGTCGATCACGTCATCCATCGTCGAGTCCCACGCAGGCGTCATCACGGCGCGTTCTGCGCCGGGTGCGACGACGTTCACCATCACGCTGCCGATGATGCCGACCGCCGCCGTACGCGCCCCGACCGGATAGCCCGTTTCAGGGTCGGGTCACGGTGAAGCCCCACGGCAGTTCGAGCCGGTGCGCAGCAAGCAGCTCCGTATCCGAAAGCACTTCGGCCACCGCGCCGTCGGCAACGATCACACCGCGATCCATGACGATCGCCCGGTCACACAGCTGCGCGGCGTAGGGCAGGTCATGGGTGACGATCAACATCGTCGACTCCAACCCCGTCAAGGTCTGGGCCAACTCCCGGCGGGCCACCGGGTCGAGATTCGCCGACGGCTCGTCGAGGACCAGAACTTCGGGCTCGCAGGCCAAGACGGTGGCCAGTGCCGCGCGTCGACGTTGGCCACCCGACATGTGCGCCGGGCTGCGGTCCGCCAGCTCCGTCATCGAGACGGCCTCGAGAGCATGCCGGACCCGCTCGGCGAGCTGTTCGCCCCGCAGCCCGAAATTGGCCGGGCCGAAGGCCACATCCTGGGCCAGGGTGGGCATGAACAACTGGTCGTCAGGGTCTTGGAACACCAGTCCGACTTGGCGCCTGACATCCCGTAACGTGCTGCGCGACAGGGTTGTCCCACCGATGGCGATGGAGCCGTCCGACGCGGTCAACACACCGTTGAGGTGCAGCATCAGCGTGGTCTTGCCCGCTCCGTTGGGGCCGAGCAACGCCACCCGCTCCCCCGCCGCGACGTCGAGGTCGATGCCGTCCAGAGCGACATGACCGTCGGGATAGCTGTATCGCAGTCCTCGCACCTGCACCGCCGGGGCGCTCATCGCACCGTCCAGGCGGTCATCGCCACGACCACCGCCGCGGTGGCCGGCACCAGCGCCAGCACCCACTGCCGCGACGATGCGGCAGCCGTGCAGCCCGCGCCGACGGCCATCGGCGGTATCTGGCCGTCGAAACCGCGCGAGAGCATTGCCAGATACACCCGTTCACCGCGTTCGTAGGACCGCAGGAACAGCGACCCGACCCCCTTGGCGGTCGCCCCGATCTGATGCGCCATGCGCGGCGAGTCACCGCGCGAGACACGCGCCATACGCATCCGGCGGGCCTCTGCGGCGAGTACGTCGATGTAGCGGATCATCAGCGTCAGCACAGACACGATGACCCCGGGGACGCGCAGCCTGCTCAGCGCGATGGGCAGCTCGCGCGCGGTGGTCGTGGCGGCCACGGTCAGCGAGGCCGCCACCCCGAGGGTGCCCTTCGCCACGATTCCCCACGCGGCGTACAGCCCGGCTACCGACAGCTCCACCCCGGCCACCGTCACGCGTTCGCCGCCTTCTGCGAACGGCAACAGCACCGCCAGCACGACGAAAGGCACCTCGATCAGCATCCGGGGCAGCATCCAGCGCAGCGGAATCCGGGCCACCCACCAGGTGGCCAGCAGGATCAGGGCGAACAACCCGAAGGGCCAGAACAACTCTCGGGGGGTGGCCACCACCGCCAGCACGAACACCACCAGGCAGACGATCTTGACCTCGCCCGGCAGCCGGTGCACCGGCGAGTCACCGTCTCGGTAGAGCGGGTGCGAATGGCCGCCTCCCACCTCAGTTCCCGGACTTGGTCGGGGCCTTGCCCCGCGAGCGAGCGATGAACCAGAAGAGCCCGCCGGCCACCAGCACGGTCACCAACACCCCGGCGATTCCCGCCAGCCCGCCGGTCCCGTCCTGCCCACCCAGCGCGTAGTCGGCCAGCGGGGAGCCGGCCAGACTGTGCTCTTCGGCATGCTGGGCGATGCAGTCGCCGTGCAGTTCCTCCCCGGCGGCGGTCTCGACCACCTCGCAACCCTGCAATGTTGCCGAGTCCAGGCCGTCGGGGCTCGAACTGGCCAGGTACGACACACCTCCGGCGATGAGCAGGGTGACCACCGCGAATCCGATCCAGAACCACCAGCGCCGCTGTGTCGCCTCGGTCATGCGTTCGCCCCCACTTTCGCCGGGTTGGTGCGCAGCAGATAGACCAGGTCGGGGCGGGCCCGCACCACGGCCATCACGGTCAGTGCGGTGATGATTCCCTCCCCGACCCCGATCAGCACGTGGGTGCCGAACATGTAGGTCGCCACTGTTCCCAGCGACGTCGTGGACGCACCACCGAGGGCGTACTCGAGCACGAAACCCATGGCAGCACAGACGGTCCCGACGACCGCGGCTCCGAAGGACAGCGCCCCGACGGCGGGCACACCTACCTCACCTCTGCGGCGCAGCAGCCGGTAGGCCAGCACCGCCGTGCCGTACCCGGCCGCGACGCCGATGACGGCCATGTTGACGATGTTGGTTCCCAGCGCCGTCACCCCGCCGTCGGCGAACAGCAGCGCCTGCACGATGAGCACCACTGCCACGCACAGCGCCCCGGTGAAGGGACCGACCAGGATCGCGGCGAGCGCGCCGCCGAGCAGGTGGCCGCTGACGCCCGGCAGGATCGGGAAGTTCACCATCTGCACCGCGAAGATGAACGCCGCGACCAAGCCGGCCAGCGGCACAGTCCGCTCGTCCAGCTCGGTGCGCGCCCGGTAGGCGCAGACACCCAGCGCGAGGATGGCGATCGCGAGGAAGGCCACCGACACAGGCGCGTTGACGATGCCGTCGCTCATGTGCATGGCGCGGATGTGCTCGGTCACACCAGCACCTTATTCCGCCGTCTGAACATCTGTCTAGCTGATCAGATGACCAGCGTCGCCCTGTCCTGTCGGGCAGGCCATCGCCGCTCGGCTCAGCCCACCGTCGCCCGGTCTCCGTCGGGGGTCAGCACGAACCACTCGGCGCCGAACAGCTCGACGCCGTGGCCGTTGATCTCCCCGGGCATGCCGTCACCGGCGTACCAGTACAACGGATGGCCCTGATAGGTGGCCTGCTCGGCGCCGTCGCGGCGGGTAGCGGTGGTTACCTGCGACACCTGGATACCGATGCCACCGGATGGGTTGCCGGACGCCAGCAGGGGCAGCCAGGTGTCTGCGCACGCGTCATAGCAGGTGGGTTGGCCGCCGGTGTCGGCCGACGAGGCGTAGACCGTGCGCCCCTTCCCGTCGACGACGATGGTGCCCAGTCCGTCGACCTCGTCGATTTCCAACCATCTCGCTCCGACCGGCGGTATCCGGTCGGTCGATGGCGGTGGGACGGGCGCTTCCGCCCCGAACGCCGAGGCCGGTGGCGGGGACGTCGTGGTCTCCGCCGAGGGCGTGGCGGTGTTCTGATTGGACACCGCGCACCCGGTCAACGCCAGTGCGGCGACCGACGCCATGGCCAAGGCGGGCTTGCGGCGCGTCATGGTTGTCACGTTCCCCACCCCGACCGGCTTCGAAACACCGCCGGAGTTCGTCGGTGTGCCGTGGTGTACTGCGACCATGCCGAAAACGCCCCTGAGGGTCGGTGACGACATCACCGCGCGCAGGCTCGACACCATCACCGGCGCCACCGTGTCGGTACCGGATTCCGAGCGCCTGGTGCATCTGCAGTTCCGCCGTTTCGCCGGGTGCCCCATCTGCCATCTGCACCTGCGGTCGCTCTCCCGTCGTCACGACGAGATTGTCGCGGCGGGGGTCTCGGAGGTGGCGGTGTTCCACTCCAGTGCCGACACACTGCGCGAGTATCAGTCCGATCTGCCCTTCGCCGTCGTCGCCGATCCCGAAAAGACGCTGTACAGACAGTCTCGGTGTGGAGACGTCGCTGGCCTCGGTGCTCCATCCACGTGCCTGGCTGGCCGCGGCGCGCGGCGTGGCGCAGCAGCGCTCACTGCGCCCCGGGATGGGACCCGGCGAGGAGCATCTGAGCAGGCCGGCCGACTTCCTGATCTCGCCGCAGGGTGTGCTGCTCGCCGCGAAGTACGGCGCGCACGCCGACGATCAGTGGTCGGTCGACGAGATCATCGGACTGGCCGCACGATTCGGTGCGGGCAGTTAGCCGTGCCGCGCGCCGATCCAGTGCAGCAGGTCGTGCACGGTGTCGTCCTCGAGCCGGTAGGTCACCGAGCGCCCGGCGCGGGTGTTGGTGACCCAGCCCTGCTGGCGTAGCACCCGAAGTGCCTGCGACACCGCGTTCTCCGAACGACCCAGCGCCGCGGCCAGGTCGCTGACACAGATCCCGGGCGAGCGGTGCAGGCACAACAGGATTTCCAGCCGGTGCGGGTCCGAGACCAGGTCGAAGCGCTGCGCCCAGCCGGTGGTGTCGACCTCGGCCAGCGCCGAGGACGCCCGCTCGACCAGCCCTTCGTCCTCCATCCCTGCAAATCTAGTCCCCGACGAGCGCGCGCAAAATGCCAGCCTGCGCGGCGTGTCGGTGGACAGACCCGCGCGTTCGCGGGGCAGGTCAGTCCAGGAAGCCGTGCAGCAGCGTGGCCGAAGCCCGGACGTGCGCGGCCATGGTCTCGGCCGCCGTGTCGGCGTCCCCGGCCAGGATCGCCGCGACGATCGCGTCATGCTGCTCGTCGGAGTGGGCGATGTTGCGGGCCAGCAGCGGGATGTGGTCGAGCAGCTCGTTGAGCCGCATCCGGTTCTGCGCCACCAACGGGACCAGCGACGGCACTCCCGCCGCCTCGGCGATCGCCAGGTGAAGCCGCGAGTCCAGGCGGCGGTAGTCGGCGCTGTCGGCGTCGCGGACGTCGGCCAGCCGGCCCGACAACGCCTGACGCTCGGTGGCGGTCAGTGTCCGGCCCGCCGCCATCCGCGCCGCCCCGACTTCGAGGATCTCGCGCAGCCGCATGGTGTCGTCGATGTCCGCGCGGGTGGGCCGCACGGCGTCCCCGCTCGGGGCGGGCAGCTCATCGGCCAGGAACGTGCCGCCGTAGCGCCCGCGCCGCGACACCAGATACCCGGCCTCGGCCAACGACTTGATGGCCTCACGCAGGGTGTCCCGGCTGACGCCGAGCCGGGCAGCGAGGTCCCGCTCCGGTGGTAACGACTCCCCCGGCTGCAGCAACCCGAGCCGGATCGTCTGCAGCAACCGCGACACCGTGTCCTCGAACGCGTTGAGCGGCCGCACCGGACGCAGCAGCGCGTCGCTGGCGTCGGTGCGCTCGGGCGAGCCCGGTTCGGCGGCCATCGGTCCAGAGTGGACTACAGCGGCGTGACGTAGGCGGAGCTGATGCCACCGTCGACCAGGAACGACGAGCCGGTGATGAACGATGCGTCATCGCTGGCCAGGAATGCCACCGCCGCGGCCAGTTCTTCCGGCTCGGCGAAACGGCCCACCGGCACATGCACCAGACGGCGCGCGGCGCGCTCGGGATCCTTGGCGAACAGCTCCTTGAGCAGTGGTGTGTTGACCGGGCCCGGGCACAGTGCGTTCACCCGGATGCCTTGGCGGGCGTACTGCACGCCGAGCTCACGTGACATCGCCAGCACCCCACCCTTGGAGGCGGTGTAGGAGATCTGCGACGTGGCCGAACCCATCACCGCGACGAACGACGCGGTGTTGATGATCGAACCCTTCTGCTGGGGCACCATGTGGCGCAGCGCCGCCTTGCAGCACAGGAACACCGATTTGAGGTTGACGTCCTGCACCCGCTGCCACGCCTCGAGCCCGGTGTTCTCGATCAGGTCGTCGTCGGGCGGTGAGATCCCGGCGTTGTTGAACGCGATGTCCACCGACCCGTAGGTCTTGGCCGCGGTGTCGAACAGCGTGTCGACGGCGACTTCGTCGGCGACGTCGACCGGGACGAAGGTGCCTTCGACCTCATCGGCGACGTCCTTACCGGTCGCGGGGTCGATGTCGCCGATGACGATGGTGGCGCCCTCGGCGTGCAGCCGGCGCACGCTCGCCAGCCCGATACCGCTGGCGCCGCCGGTGACGACGGCGACCTTGCCGGTGAGGCGTTGGGTCAGATCCATCAGTGAGCCTCCTGCTCTGTCTGAACAGCGATGAAGACGTTCTTGACCTCGGTGAACGACAGCGGGGCGTCGGGACCGAGTTCCCGGCCCAGCCCCGAGGCCTTGAAGCCACCGAACGGGGTGTTGTACCGCACCGACGAGTGCGAGTTGACCGACAGATTGCCGGCCTCGACCGCGCGCGACACCCGCAGTGCCCGCGAGAGGTTGTCCGTCCAGATCGAGCCGGACAACCCGTAGGCGGTGTCGTTGGCCAGTGCGACCGCGTCGGCCTCGTCGTCGAAGGGCAGCACGGCGACCACCGGGCCGAAGATCTCCTCGGTGACGGATCGGTCGCCGCGCTGCGGCGTGAGCACCGTCGGGGGGAACCAGAAGCCGGGCCCCTGCGGCGCCGAACCGCGGAACGCGACAGGGGCGTCGTCGGGCACGTACGAGGCGACCGAGCTCCAGTGCGCCTTGGACACCAGCGGGCCCATCTCGGTGTCCTCGGCGTTCGGGTCACCCACGGCGACGCCCTTGACCGCCGGTTCGAGCAGCTCCATGAAGCGGTCGTAGACGTTGCGCTGCACCAGGATACGGCTACGCGCGCAGCAATCCTGACCGGCGTTGTCGAACACCCCGTAGGGCGCCGTCGCCGCGGCGCGTTCCAGATCGCAATCGTCGAAGACGATGTTGGCGCTCTTGCCGCCCAACTCCAGCGTCACCCGCTTGACGTGCGCGGCGGCGCCCGCCATCACCCGCGTGCCCACCTCGGTGGAGCCGGTGAAGACGATCTTGCGGACGTCGGGATGGGTGACGAAACGCTCCCCCACCACCTCGCCCGCACCAGGCAGCACGCAGAGCAGGTCGGCCGGCAGACCGGCTTCGACGGCGAGTTCGCCGAGCCGCAGCGTGGTCAGCGGAGTCCACTCGGCCGGCTTCACCAGCACCGCGTTGCCGGCGGCCAGCGCGGGGGCGAATCCCCACGCCGCGATGGTCATCGGGAAGTTCCACGGGGTGATGATCCCGACGACGCCGAGTGGCTCGTTGAACGTCACGTCCAGCCCACCGGCCACCGGAATCTGCTTGCCGGACAGTCGTTCCGGCGCGCCCGCGTAGAACTGCAGCACGTCGCGGACGTGCCCGGCCTCCCATCGCGCCGAACCGATCGGATGACCGGAGTTGGCGACCTCGAGTGCGGCCAGTTCTTCGACGTGGGCGTCGACGACGGTCGCGAAATCCCGCAGTGCGCCCGCCCGCTCGGCCGGGGCCAGCCGGGCCCACTTCCGCTGAGCCGACTGTGCGCGGGCGACCGCGTCGTCGACTCCGGCGGTGTCGGTGAGCTCGACGGTGCGCAGCAGCTCCTCGGTCGCCGGGTTGATCACCTCACAGGTCGTCATGCACTCACCTTCTGTGTTCTTCGCTGCGCGAACGCCGCCGAGGCCTGCACCAGACCGGCGAACAGCCGCAGGTCGTCGAGCCGCTCCTCGGGATGCCACTGCACGGCCACCACCCAGTGATCGGGGTAGCGGCGTGGGTCGGTCTCCACGGCCTCGATCACGCCGTCGGCGTCCAGGGCGCTGACGATCAGCCCGTCGCCGAGGCGGTCGATGGCCTGGTGGTGATAGCACTGCGCCTCGGTGGTGGAGCCGACCAGCGCCTGCACCCGGGTGCCGGCGACGGTGCTGATCGAGGACGTGGAGAACACCGCGTTGCCCTGTTGGTGGCGGCTGTGGCCCACCACATCGGGCAGGTGCTGGTGCAGGGTGCCGCCGAGGGCCACGTTGAGCACCTGAGCGCCGCGGCAGATTCCCAGCACCGGCACCCCGCGGCGCAGCGCGGCGTGCAGCAGGGCGAACTCGAAGTCGTCGCGGATGCGGCTGTCTTCGGCGGGTTCGTCGGTGGCGGGATGCCGGGGGCTGCCGTACGCACCGGGGTCGACGTCACGGCCGCCGGTGATGATCAGCCCGTCGAGGCCGTCGAGCAGCGCGTCGGCGGCCGCCGCATCCACCGGTTGGGGCGGCAGCAGCACCGACATGCCGCCGGCGAGCCCGACCCCCTCGAAGTAGATGGCAGGCAGGAAACTGGCCCGCACGTCCCACACCCCGGTCTGGGCCTGCTGCAGATAGGTGGTCAGCCCGATCGCGGGCCTGCGGCGGTATTCCGGGTCAGAGCCGTTCAAAACAGCGCCTCCTTTCCCAATCGGTCACGGCGGCATTGAAGGCCGCCAGCTCGACATGTGCGTAATTCAGGTAGTGGTCGACGACGTCGTCTCCGAACGCGGCGCGGGCGATCTCGGATTTGTCGAACAGTTCGGCGGCCTCGCTCATCGTGGTGGGCAGCCGGTCGGCGCCGCTGGTGTAGGCGTTGCCGTCGGTGGCATCGGGCAGCTCGAGGCCCTGCTCGATGCCGTGCAGGCCACCGGCGATCAACGCCGCGGTGGCCAGGTACTGGTTGACGTCCCCACCCGGAGCGCGGCACTCCATGCGCATGCCCTGGCCGTGGCCGACCACCCGCAGTGCGCACGTGCGGTTGTCCAGGCCCCAGGCGATCGCGGTGGGCGCGAAGCTGCCATCGACGAAACGCTTGTAGGAATTGATGTTCGGGGCGTAGAACAACGTCAGCTCGCGCAGGGTGGCCAGTTGGCCGGCCACGAAGCTGCGGAACATCGCCGACATTCCCAGCGGGTCGCTGTCGTCGGCGAAGACGGCCGAACCGTCGCTGCCACGCAGCGAGATGTGGATGTGGCAGCTGTTGCCTTCACGCTCGTCGAACTTCGCCATGAAGGTCAGGCTCTTGCCGTGTTGATCGGCGATCTCTTTGGCGCCGTTCTTGTAGATGGTGTGGTTGTCGCAGGTGACCAGAGCGTGGTCGTAGCGGAAGGCGATCTCCTGCTGGCCGAGGTTGCACTCACCCTTGACCCCTTCGCAGTACATGCCCGCGCCGTCCATGCCGAGACGGATGTCGCGCAGAAGGGGCTCCATGCGGGTGGAGGCCAGCATCTGGTAGTCGACGTTGTAGTCGGTGGCCGGCGTCAGGCCACGGTAGTCGGCTTTCCACGCGTCGCGGTACGCGTCGTCGAACACCATGAACTCGAGTTCGGTGCCGATGTAGGGCACCAGCCCGCGCTCGGCGAGACGGTCCATCTGGCGGTTGAGGATGCTGCGCGGCGCCTGCTTCACCGGCTTGCCGTCAGTCCACGACAGATCCGCCATCACCAGCGCGCTGCCCGGAATCCACGGCAGCAACCGCAGTGTGCTGAAGTCGGGCGTCATCACCATGTCGCCGTAACCGGTCTCCCAGCTGGAGATGGCGTAACCGTCGACGGTGTCCATGTCGACGTCGACGGCAAGCAGGTAGTTGCAGCATTCGGCACCGTGCTCGGCGACGTCGTCGACGAACAACCGCGCCGAGACCCGCTTGCCGGTGAGCCGGCCCTGCATGTCGGTGAAGGCCACGATCACCGTGTCGATGTCGCCCGCAGCGACCAACTGCTCGAGCTCGGCCTGCGTCAACATGCCCTTTTGTGCACCCATCACTTCTCCTCGCCACGCCGTCGAACACGGTTGTCTGTGCTGGCAAGTCAACCATTGGCTACCCGCCGCGGGACCGTCATCGCCGGTATTCACCGCACATCCGACGTCGAAAGGTAGGACAGCAGACCTTTTCAAATCATATGGGCACAAAGCAAGCTGCACACCCCGCCGAGTGACCAGGATCGCGAACCCGATGTCGGTGCGCCGGTTTGGCGGAGTTCCCCTAGGGTAAATATTCCGTTGCCGCTGCGGCCCTCAACCAGGGCCGCCGACAACGGCGTCGATGTCAGCCGACACAGAGTAGGGTCGAACAGGTGTGTGGAGCCACCGGCGAGGTACGCCTCGACGGAAGAACCCCGGATATCGGTGCCGTCTCCGCGATGGCCCAGGTCATGGTCCCGCGCGGACCCGATGCCGCCGGCGTGTGGTCCCAGGGGCGGGTCGCCCTCGGGCATCGCCGACTGAAGATCATCGACCTCACCGAGGCCGGCGCCCAGCCCATGGTGGACTCCGAACTGGGGTTGTCGATCGCCTGGAACGGCTGCATCTACAACTACGAGCAGTTGCGCGACGAGTTGATGAGCCACGGCTACCGGTTCTTCTCGCACAGCGACACCGAGGTGCTGCTCAAGGGCTACCACCATTGGGGCGACAAGTTCGTCGACCACCTCAAGGGCATGTACGCCTTCGCCATCGTCGAACGCGACAGCGGTCGAGTCCTGCTCGGCCGCGACCGCCTGGGCATCAAGCCGCTCTACATCAGCGAGAACTCCGATCGGATCCGGTTCGCGTCGTCGCTGCCCGCGCTGCTCGCGGGCGGCGACATCGACACCCGGATCGACCAGGTCGCGCTGCATCACTACATGACCTTCCATTCGGTCGTGCCGCCGCCACGGACGATCCTGCGCGGCGTCGGCAAGCTGCCCCCGGCCTCGCTGATGGTGATCGAACCCGACGGCACGCGGACCACGAAGGTCTACTGGGAGCCCGACTTCACCCGCTGCGACGAGCGCGCCGACTGGTCCGAACGCGACTGGGAGGATGCGGTTCTGCACTCGCTGCGGGTGGCGGTGGAGCGGCGCCTGGTCGCCGACGTCCCGGTGGGATGCCTGCTGTCGGGCGGGGTGGATTCCAGCCTGATCGTCGGGTTGCTCGCCGAAGCCGGCCAGCACGGACTCAAGACGTTCTCCATCGGCTTCGAATCCGTCGGCGGCGTCGAGGGCGACGAGTTCCGCTACTCCGACATCATCGCCAAGCGGTTCGACACCGATCATCACCAGATCCGCATCGGCACCGACCGGATGTTGCCCGCCCTCGACGGCGCGATCGGCGCCATGAGCGAACCGATGGTCAGCCATGACTGCGTGGCCTTCTACCTCCTCAGCCAGGAGGTCGCCAAGCACGTCAAGGTCGTGCAGTCCGGCCAGGGCGCCGACGAGGTCTTCGCCGGGTACCACTGGTATCCGCCGATGGGTGAGCCGTCGGCGGCCTCGGTCGAAGGCTCGGTCGCCAGCTACCGGGCGGCGTTCTTCGACCGCGACCAGTCGGCGTACGCCAAGCTGGTGTCGCGGGCCGTGGCCACCGAAGACGATCCCAGCGAGCGGTTCGTCGCCGAACACTTCGCGCGCCTCGGCGCCGCCACCGGGGTCGATCGCGCGCTGCGCCTCGACACCACCGTGATGCTGGTCGACGACCCGGTCAAGCGGGTCGACAACATGACCATGGCCTGGGGCCTGGAAGGCCGGGTGCCGTTCCTCGACCACGACCTCGTCGAGCTGGCCGCCACCTGTCCGCCCCAGTACAAGACCGCCCACGAGGGCAAGGGTGTGCTCAAGCAGGCCGCCCGGCGCGTGGTCCCCGCAGACGTGATCGACCGGCCCAAGGGTTACTTTCCGGTGCCCGCGCTGACCCACCTCGAAGGCCCGTACCTGGATCTGGTCCGCGACGCCCTGTACGCCCCGGAGGCCAAGGAACGCGGACTGTTCCGGCCCGACGCCGTCGAGCAGCTGCTCGCGGACCCCAACGGTCGGCTGACCCCACTGCGGGGCAACGAGCTCTGGCAGATCGCGCTGCTGGAGCTGTGGCTGCAGAAGCACGGCATCCGGGGCCCGGCCGCATGAGCACACTCGACCCCCGTGCCGAGTCGGCCGGTGAGCAGACCGAGGCGATCACGCTGTCGCTGCACCAGGCCTCCCCGCCGGAGCTCGTCGAGTCGATGTCCGAGGACGTGGTCCTCGAACTCGGTTGGGGCCGGCTGATTTTCGGTCAGACGTTCGCCGATCCGGAAAACCTCGCCGACGTGCTGCGCGAGGAGGCCAAAGGGCGGCGTGACATCTGCATCTACGCCCGTGAGCCGCATGTGCTGGTCTCCCGCGCCCCGGCCGAGCTGTTCATCGATCCCAGCCACACCTACCGGCTGCGCTTCACCGACGACGACCACATCGCGCCGACCCAGCGCGGATTCACGATCCGCGCGCTGCGCAGCCGTGCGGAAGCCGACGAGATGAACCGCGTCTACGTCCGGTGCGGGATGGTGCCCGCCCCCGTCGACGTCATCTGGGACAACCACGTGCAGCGGGATGCGGTGGACTATCTGATCGCGGTCACCGACGACGGCGCCGTTCTCGGCACGGTGACCGGCGTGGACCACGTGGAGCTGTTCAGCGACCCGGAGAACGGCTCGAGCCTGTGGACACTGGCGGTCGACCCGGCGGCACCGCTGCCCGGGGTGGGCGCGTCACTGACCCTCGCCCTGGCCGAGTTGTACCGCACCCGTGGCCGGTCCTACATGGACCTGTCGGTGGCCCACGACAACGGCGCTGCGATCGCGCTGTACGAGAAGCTGGGGTTCACCCGGGTTCCCGTCATGGCGGTCAAACGCAAGAACGCCATCAATGAGCCGCTGTTCACCCATCCCCCGGAAACGGTGGACGACCTCAACCCCTACGCCCGGATCATCGCCGACGAGGCGATCCGCCGCGGCATCTGGGTGGAGGTGATCGACGCCGAGGCCGGCGAGATGAAGATGTCGCACGGTGGACGCAGCGTCATCACGCGGGAGTCGCTGTCCGAGTACACCTCCGCCGTCGCGATGAGCCGGTGCGACGACAAGCGACTCACTCGGCGCATCGTGTCCGAGGCCGGCATCGCCGTGCCGCGTGGGCGGCTGGCGACCTTCGACCAGGCCGACCACGACTTCCTGGCCGAAGTGGGCGACGTCGTCGTCAAGCCCACCCGCGGCGAGCAGGGCAAAGGCATCACGGTCGGGGTCACCGACTCCGAGGAACTGGACGCAGCGCTGGCACGGGCCCGCGAGCAGTACCCCGAGGTGCTCATCGAACAGCGCGCCGAGGGTGACGACCTGCGGCTTGTCGTCATCGACGGCAAGGTGGTCGCCGCGGCACTGCGTCGCCCGGCGGAGGTCACCGGCACGGGCCGGCACACCATCCGTGAGTTGATCGAAGCGCAGAGCCGCCGCCGGGCCGCCGCGACGGGCGGCGAGTCGGTCATCCCGATGGATGCCGTGACCGAGGCCACGGTCACTGAGGCGGGCTGGTCGTTCGACGACGTACTGCCCGAGGGTGAACGTTTGCGTGTGCGCCGCACCGCGAACCTGCACCAGGGCGGGACCATTCACGACGTCACCGCGATCGTGCATCCGGACCTGCGCGCAGTGGCCGTCACCGCGGCCGCCGCGATCGGCATTCCCGTGACCGGCATCGACCTGCTGGTACCGGACGTCACCTCGCCCGACTACGTGTTCATCGAGGCGAACGAACGTCCCGGGTTGGCCAACCACGAGCCGCAGCCGACCGCAAAAGCATTCGTGGACTTCCTGTTTCCGAACCAGCCGGGATTGCCGCAGGCCTGGACCCCGGACGAGGCGGCACGCACTAGAGATCAGCAGCGGTAGAACATCACCATGTGCTCGTGCGCATGACGATCTCGGTCGCGAGTTGGGCCGTCGAATCGGCCGCGTTGCGCCGGCCCAGCAGATCCACGATCCGGTACTCGCCGTAGACGAAGCGCTGGCTGGCGACCGCCATGGCGCGGGCGGCTTTGGTACTGACCAGCACCGTGGTGTTCAGCTCCACCGGCGGGCAGTGCTCGTCGCGGATGACCCCGGCCGGGTCGGCCACCCGTGGGTGTCCGCGATCGACGGCCACCAGCCCGATGAACCGGTCGAGCCGGGTGGCGGCCAATTCCCAAGCCAGCTCCCCGCCGAGCCGGTCACCCACCAGCAGCGCCCAGCGCACGTCCAGCGAGTCGAGGATGCCGACCACCGACTTGCCGGTCAGCCGCGGATCCGGCCCGATCACCACGGTACGCAGGGACGCGGTGTGCAACCGCTGACAGACCGGATCGTAGGCCGCCGGGGCCTGATGCGCGGCACCGAGCACGACCACGACCGAACCCTTCTCCGGGCCCGCCACCTCCACGGGCACGCCGAAGCCGTCGACGGTCACCATGGGAGAGGGCATTGCGTCACGCTACAGCCAGCAGCGCTGTCAGCGGGCAGCTTTCACCGCTCTTGATGGGCGCACTCATGCGGCCTGCGCGGCCTTGTCGGCCTGCTTGGCCATGACCTCCAAAAACGTCTGCGGCAGCGCGGCTTTGACGTCGATCGTGGGATCCGGGGTCGGGAAGGCGATCCCGAACACCGCCATCGAGCCGACGTTCTCGAACGAGAAGAACACGCTGCGTTCCGCCCCCGCCAGATGCATGGTCTGCTCGTACACCAGCGCTTGCGGTCGCGGGGTGTCCAGCCGCGTGGTGGTCATCGGGATCCCCGGATCCGACGGATCGAAGAACGTCTTGTACGTCGCACACCGTTCGGCGGTGGCAGCCAGCCGATCCAGATCCAGCGACCACGTGAGCACTGTGATCACCAGGCGCGCACCGTCATAGTCGACGACGTACTCCGCAGCACTGCCGGGCCCCCGCTCCGCGGTGTCGGCGATGTCGCGAGTCATCCCGTCGGTACAGCCCTCCGGAGTGGACAACATCGGCGGCGGCGCCCCTGCGCCGTCCCCCTGTCCCGGGTCGCGGTTGATCCGCTCGAAGCCCACACCGGCCGGAAAGTCTGCGGCGGTCAGCACAGCTCGCTCGAGACGGGCGCCGGGCCACGTCGGTGTGCCGGTCACCGCCTGCCCGCACCCCGTCAGGACGACCACCGCCATCGCCGCGCCCACCGCGTGCCGGATCATGAACCCAGGCTACCGATGGCTCACAGCTGGGTCAGGATCTCCGCGCCCGAGTCGGTGACCACCAGGGTGTGCTCGAACTGCGCGGTCCACTTCTTGTCCTTGGTGGCGACCGTCCAGTCGTCATCCCAGATCTCGTAGTCGAGCTCACCGAGGTTGATCATCGGCTCGATGGTGAACGTCATGCCGGGTTCGAGCACCGTCTGCACCGACGGTGCGTCGTAGTGCAGCACCACCAAGCCGTTGTGGAAGGTGGTGCCGATGCCGTGTCCGGTGAAGTCGCGAACCACGTTGTAGCCGAAGCGGTTCGCGTAGGCCTCAATGACGCGACCGACCACCGACAGCGCGCGGCCGGGCTTGACCGCCTTGATGGCGCGCAGGGTGGCTTCGTGGGTCCGTTCGACCAGCAGCCGGTGCTCCTCGCTTACGTTGCCGGCCAAAAACGTCGCGTTGGTGTCCCCGTGCACGCCGTCGATGTAGGCGGTGACGTCGATGTTGACGATGTCACCGTCCTCGATGACCGTGGAGTCGGGGATGCCGTGGCAGATGATCTCGTTCAGCGACGTGCAGCAGGACTTCGGGTAACCCTTGTATCCCAGTGTCGAGGGGTATGCGCCGTGATCGACCATGTACTCGTGGGCGACCCGGTCCAGGTGGTCGGTGGTGACCCCCGGCGCGACCGCCTTGCCCGCCTCGGCGAGCGCACCGGCGGCGATGCGCCCGGCGACCCGCATCCTCTCGATCACCTCGGGGGTCTGCACCCACGGTTCGCTGCCCTCCTGCGCGGTCGCCTTACCCACGTACTCGGGTCGCTCGATCGACCGTGGCACCGGCAACGTCGGCGACACCACACCGGGATGGAGGGCACTGCGTACAGACATGTAGCAATGCTAGCGTTCCGGCATGCAGGTCACCCCCGGGCACTTGTTCGCACAACTGGACTTCCGGGACGTCGAGGAATCCGACGAACGCCTGGTGATCGAGCTGGACAACCGTCCCGATCTGGTCAACAGGCGCGGCGCCCTACAGGGTGGACTGGTAGCCACCCTGATCGACATCGCCGCTGGTCGCCTCGCCGACCGTCACGTCGGGCCGGGCCAGGACGTGACGACCGCGGACATGACGATCCATTTCCTGGCACCCATCCTGGAGGGTCCCGCCCGGGCCGAGGCCACCGTGGTGCGAGCCGGGCGACGGCTGTCGATCATCGCCGTCGACGTCACCGACGCGTCGCGGGACCGCCTGGCGGCACGCGCCACATTGAGCTTCGCGGTACTCGACCCGCGCTGAGACAGGCGGCTCACGCCACTGGGATGAGACTGGTGGCTCACGCCACCCCAGCCC
>NZ_BLTG01000126.1 GCF_017312405.1 Mycobacterium sp. PO1 | reverse complement strand
CAGGATCGGGGACTCGCCACAACCGTGACGGCTGTCTTAATTGGCGCTGAGACCTCTAACAGGCGATGGGTCAACTATGAGATCCGCGAGAGCCTTGCGCGTGGAAATGGATTGCTTGGGATATATATCCACAATATCTTAGATTTTAATCGCCGGCCCGATCGGATGGGCGTCAATCCGCTTCCTAGTACGGTTCCAACCTACGACTGGGTCCGTGACAACGGCTATCAGAATCTAGGGGCTTGGGTCGATCGCGCCTATGCATCGCGCTAAGACAGTTCGAAATATCGGATAGAGAATAGGTTAAGAGTGGTCTACTTTCGTAGAAGCGACTTAGAACTGGCTGGCCGCCAGAGAACCGCGTCTCTCGGCTACGCGAACGCCAGAGACGCCTTGAACACCAGAACCGCGAGCGTATTCCCTGGAGAGACGTTCGATGTCTTTTTGAGTCATAGCTTCAAAGATGCTCCACTCATTCTTGGCATAGCCAACCATCTTGAGAAGCAAGGGCTCAGCGTGTACATCGACTGGATTGTCGATCGCCAGCTGAACCGGTCTGAAGTTACCCCAGAGACTGCCTCCCTGCTCCGAGAGCGCATGGGGCAGTGCACTTCGCTGATATACGCGAACTCGACGTCTTCGCCTATGTCGAAGTGGATGCCATGGGAGTTGGGTTACTTCGACGGGTCAAAGGGTGGGCCAATCGCAATCATGCCGATCGACGATGACGTGCCTGGACAGCAAGGGCAGGAGTATCTCGGCCTGTATCCGGCGATCGAGAGAGTGCCAGCCGGATCGGGCTTCATGACTGCCGCGGTGGAACCCGGCGGGTTCCACCGAATGCCCGTTGCGGAGTTCGGTCGAGGGCTGGGGCAGCTCTACGGCTTCTAGCACGCCCAGTGCTCTCTTCCACGGTGCAAGTTCTCCAACATGTCCCAGTAGGTCCTTTTCTCGCAGTCAGTGGGTCTTCGACTGGAGATGATCGACCCAACTGATTGGGTTCACACCTTTGGGTACACCCGTATACCCAAACAGCCTCTATGAAACGACAAAAACGTCCAACGATCACCCGAACGCCGGTGACCCGAACGCCGGTGACCCGAACGCTGTGCTGTTTCCTGGCCGATACGGGCGCGCCGAGAAGCTTCCAGCGGGATTGGTTCGGGGGGAAATAGAGCCGGTGCGTCCACTGGTGATCAATCCGAACGCGCGACTCAATCGAGCCGGGCAGCCGGATCGGCGCTATACCCGCCCCAACCCGCACGCCGTGGCGATCCAGTGCGCGCCGTCGTTTGGCTACAAATGGTCGGTGCCGGTCAATCTGGCCTCGCTCGCGAAAAACTACTTCCATCCCGCCCCGGCGGCGTTGGGTATCGCGCCCGTTCACTGGCATGACCTGCGCGGCACGTTCGGCGCGATTTCGCTGATAAACGGTGAGCACTACATGAGGGTCAGCGAGTGGCTTGGCCATGAATCCTACGTGACGACGATGACCCGCTACGCGGCGTTCATCCCGAAGGAATCCGGCAAGGCTGCGCCGTTGCGCCGCCCGGTGGCATCGGTGGGCAATGTGGTCTCGATGCGCCGATCGAGCTAGACCGATTTTCGAATCACTCGAATGAGTGTGCCTTCGGGCTCTCTGATTGCTGGCGTGGGATCGTCGGCGTGCTTGTACAGCGCGTATACCGACCCGGCCTGCGAATCCCCCTCGCACACGCGCTTGGCGACGCGCCAGGCGTGATCGTTATCCAGAACCGTTGTGATCACTGCATCTTCCATGCGGACACTCTCGATTGGTACCCAGATTTCGTCGGCATCGCTGGTCATGGATCAGACGCTAGACGGAGTTCATTTACTGTGCCAACGAGCTTCTGTCGACACGCCAACCGGGCTGGCTGAGGCTGCGGAACATTCCATCCCGGGTGGCTGGACTAGTGGTACTTTTCGTCGTCGTCGTCGTCGTCGTCGTCGTCGTCGTCGTCGGTCTCTAATACGAGCGTTCCCTTCGTTGCGTATCCGAAAGATTTTGTTGGCCGCCGGCTACGTCGACCCGAGAATGACCGTGGTGTTGGAAAAGTTGCAAAGAATAACAACGCAACTAGAAGAATTGCTCCGTAGATAACGAGGCTAGCTCCATTTCCGGTACCTAAGAAATTGTTTACAGATTGAATCAATGGTCTAGTGGGCGCAATACTTTCTGCAAATTCTATAAATTCTCGTACACGGGGTAACAATAGAGCCAGAACGATCGTTACGCCTATGATAGATACTGCTAGAGAACGACGCGATTGAAGCCGTGAGAATCGAGTATTTACGACGCTTTCCAGCAGCTTAACTCGATTGTTTAGGCGGTCATACAGATCAGGCGTCTGTAGCCTCTCCGCTAATCCGGCTACTATTCTATGTCCATTTTGATCTGCAAGTAATACTTTTCCATACTCTTGAAGACTAACCGCCAGCTGGTCTTGAGCGGAGAAAAGATGCTTATCTTTAGCTTTTCTTTCGACAACAGTTCTGTGGTCAATCGCTTGCAGCTGTCGATACTGAAGTATTGCGGACTCGATAGCAATTATTGTTCTCAGATCGCGGATGTAGTCGACTTTGTAGCCGGGCCATATTGTGTGAATGGAGTGGCCCGCTGCTAGCCAAAGTTCTTCGATGGACTCCTGTAAATGGTTCTCTAGAAATCGCTCACGCGTATCTTGCTGGAGCGGAATATTGATGCTTGCGCGAAGCATAATCTGCACAAATTCGGCTTCGTGAACTACTTTCGCCTCGGAGCCGCTACAACCACAGGCCGGGTGGCCTTGGAACAGCGTGGTGTGGCACCGCCAGCCGGGAAGTAGCTCCCTCTTACTGTCGTAAACATTCCTCTGTTTTTTCGCAATTGCGCGAATTGCATGCCAGTAGCGTTCGAAGATGGAATCCACGGTAAAGACGTTTGTGGTGACGTGACTTGCGGGGATTTGCGCGTTTAACCATTCGAGTCCGCTGTGGTCCGTAGTCCAGAGAATGGCTTCAGTGTCGATGAGGCTGACGGGCTTATCACTTTTTCCCATAATGGGAACCGAGATAGAAAATTTCGTTAATCCGCGTTTTCCGACTTGCATATAGTTGTAAGCTTCTGGCACTCCGAAAGTCTTGGCTATCGGCATTGCAAAAGTCAGAATAGCGATTCCTGATCGGTGCACCATAAAGATATTTCTATTCGAGTGTCAGAATGGCTTTTATCGGAGTAATAAACCGGATTCATTTCTACACGAATGAAGGGTGGATCCGTTTCTAGGTATCCAGGGAAATACAGGCTCTGTTCCAGTCTCATGCGTGCCGCACCTAGGATGTGTTCATCCAGGAGCATGTCCCGATACCCATCTGAAATTTCAGCCATCTTTGACGTTTTTTCTGCCACCCATTCGGGAGTGTCATCGTCATCATCCGAGGGTGAATCAACTGATTGGCCCGAGTGTCCGAAAAGTAAGCGTGATGAATAGTATTTAATCAATTGATTGCGCTGGAGCCATGCTATTTTGAGCGTCAACTTGCGGTTGTGTCGGTAGAGTCGTCGCCATGAAATGTCCTCCGAATACATCTCTGTAATAAACTCGGACATCCGATAAGCTTCGTCTTCTTTCCGGTCGAGCTCAGCGCCCCGTTTGGGCACACGGATGTCATCGTTGGCCGGAGACGCCGCCTCAGCCGCCATGTCCTTTTCGAGCAGGTTGTGGGCCAATGCGGCAATGTCCAGCCCTGGACCGAGGTCGAAGGAGAAGGAATAGAACACGCCGCGCCCATGCATCTGCAGGGGATGGCTGCTGATGGCTTCGCCGCTGGTTGTCTCGCTACCAGTCATGCGGGGATCGTAAGTAACGCGGCCGACAAATGGCGGAACGTGCCACGTTGCTGTGTCGGCATGTCTCGCGCGGAGTGGAGCGTCTGTGGAGCGTCTGGCTTGACTTCTGTCACTTCTATCACAGCCAGCTACCGCCCCTATAAGACAAAAACCCCGCCGAAGCAGGGTTTCTGTGTGGTGCGCCGTCAGGGTTTCGAACCCCGGACCCGCTGATTAAGAGTCAGCTGCTCTACCAACTGAGCTAACGGCGCGCGTGTGCGACAATAACAGGCCCGCGGCACAGGGAGAAATCACGATGTCCGCGCGGTACCGGGAAGCGACGTCGGCGTCGCCTACCCGTCACAATCGAGCCGTAGAATCGATCCGAGTGTTTTCGACGTATCAATCTGTATGTGAGGTGGAGCGCAGTATGTGGCAGGTCAGCACGGCGAACCGTGTGGGACGCAACCGAGTCTGGTTGACCGTCGCCGCCCTGGTTCCTGCGATCGCGCTCCTGCTCACCGCGTGCGGCGGGCCGGCGGAGGCGCCTGCGCCGCAGGTGATCAGTGACAAGGGGACTCCCTACGGCGACCTGCTGGTGCCGAAGCTCACCTCCTCGGTGCAGGACGGGGCGGTCGGCGTCAGTGTCGACTCCCCGGTGACGGTCAGTGCCGAGTTCGGCGTGCTGGGCGCGGTGACCATGGTCAACGCGAGCGGCGAGCAGGTCGAAGGCAAGCTGTCCGAGGACGGTCTGACGTGGCAGACCACCGAGCCGCTCGGCTACAACAAGAGCTACACGCTCAACGCGCAATCGCTGGGCCTCGGCGGCGCCACCAGTCGGCAGATGACGTTCGAGACGCATTCGCCGGAGAACCTGACGATGCCCTACGTCCTGCCCAACGAGGGTGAGGTCGTCGGCATCGGTCAACCCGTCGCGATCCGCTTCGACGAGAACATCCCGAACCGGTTGGCCGCCCAGCGCGCGATCACCGTCAAGACCAACCCGCCGGTCGAGGGTGCCTTCTACTGGCTGAGCAACCGCGAGGTCCGGTGGCGTCCCGCCGACTACTGGGAGCCGGGCACCGCGGTGGAGGTGTCGGTCAACACCTACGGGGTCGACCTCGGCGACGGCCTGTACGGGCAGGACAACGTGTCGACGAACTTCACCATCGGCGACGAGGTGATCACCACCGTCGACGACAGCACCAAGACGCTGACGGTGACCCGCAACGGTGAGGTCGTCAAGACGATGCCGGTGTCGATGGGCAAGAACAGCACACCGACCAACAACGGTGTCTACATCGTCGGTGACCGGCGCTCGCACATGGTGATGGACTCGTCCACCTACGGCGTGGCGGTCAACTCACCCAACGGCTACCGCACCGAGGTCGACTGGGCCACCCAGATCTCCTACAGCGGCATCTACGTCCACGCCGCCCCGTGGTCGGTGGGCAGCCAGGGCTACAGCAACGTCAGCCACGGCTGCATCAACGTCAGCACCAGCAACGGCCAGTGGTTCTACGACAACTCCAAGCGCGGCGACATCGTGGAGATCGTCAACACAGTCGGTTCGACGTTGCCGGGCACCGACGGCCTCGGCGACTGGAACATCCCCTGGGAGCAGTGGAAGGAAGGCAACGCCAACGTCTGACGCTCCCGGATCGCTCCCGACGAAGCCCACCGCAGCCGCTGCGGTGGGCTTCGTCGTCGCGGGATCCGGATGATGGTCAGAACGCAGAAACGCCGCCTACTTGCGTAGACGGCGTTCCCGGTAACGGGTGGCTGACGGGACTCGAACCCGCGACAGCCAGGATCACAACCTGGTGCTCTACCAACTGAACTACAGCCACCATTGCCGCGTGTGCGGCGTGCTAGATACTAGCTGCTGGAACCCTCATCGATCGAATCAGTACCCGAATCCGCAGGTGAAGCCGGACCCAGCGCCGCCGCGACGTCGGCGATCTCGCCGGTCGACGGGCCCGGCGGGGCCACGAACGCCGTCTGCCGGTAGTACTTCAGCTCGCGGATCGACTCGTGGATGTCGGCCAGCGCGCGGTGGGCCAGACCCTTCTCGGGCTGGCCGAAGTAGATGCGCGGATACCAGCGCCGGCACAGCTCCTTGATCGAGCTGACGTCGATCATCCGGTAGTGCAGATAGTCGTCGAGTTTGGGCATGTCCCGGGCGAGGAAGCCGCGGTCGGTGGCGATCGAGTTGCCCGCCAGCGGGGCTGTCTTCGCCTGTTTGACGTGGGTGCGGATGTAGTCGAGCACCATCTCCTCGGCGGTGGCGACGTCGATGGTCGACGCCCGCACTTCCTCGGTGAGACCCGACTTGTTGTGCATCTGGGCCACCACGTCGATCATCGACGACAGCGCGTCGTCACCGGCATGGATGACGACGTCGACGCCATCGCCGAGGACGTTGAGTTCGGAGTCGGTCACCAGGACCGCGATTTCGATCAACAGGTCGGACTTGAGGTCCAGCCCGGTCATCTCGCAGTCGATCCACACCAATTCGTCGCGCACAGCGTTTCACAGTAAGCCCCACGGTCTGGCCGGGCTGACTTCACCCTCCGAAGTGCGTGCCCCGCCCAGTAGTGTTCCAGCATGAGCGCGGAGTCGACGGCGACGGCTGCTCAGCAGATCGCCGCAGGTTATGCCGCCGACGGGGCGGCGCTGGAACTGGGCACGGTGGTCGTCGACGGCGTGTGTGATCCCACCGCCCGGGTGCGCATCCCCTTGGCCACGCTGAACCGCCACGGACTCGTTGCCGGGGCCACGGGCACCGGCAAGACGAAGTCGCTGCAGGTCATCGCCGAGCAGCTGTCGGCGGCCGGTGTGCCGGTGGTGATGGCCGACGTGAAGGGTGACCTGTCCGGCCTGTCGCGCCCCGGTGCGCCCGGTGACAAGATCTCTGCGCGGGCCGCCGACACCGGCGACAGCTGGATGCCGCAAACGTTTCCCGTGGAGTTCCTGTCATTGGGGACAGCCGGGGTCGGGGTGCCGGTGCGCGCCACGATCACCAGTTTCGGTCCGATCCTGTTGTCGAAGGTGCTGGGACTGAACCAGACTCAGGAATCGACGCTCGGGCTGATCTTCCACTGGGCCGACAAACAGGGCCTGCCGCTGCTGGACCTCAAGGATCTGCGCTCGGTGATCGGGTACCTGATCAGTGAGGACGGCAAGCCGCAGCTCAAGGCGCTGGGCGCGGTGTCCACGACGACCGCCGGGGTGATCCTTCGCGCCTTGGTGAACCTGGAAGCCGAGGGAGCCGACACGTTCTTCGGCGAACCAGAGCTCGAATCGGGTGATCTGATGCGCGTCGACCCGTCCGGGCAGGGCGTGATCACGCTGCTCGAACTCGGTGCCCAGGCCGCCCGTCCGGTGCTGTTCTCCACGTTCCTGATGTGGGTGCTCGCCGATCTGTTCACCACGCTGCCCGAGGTGGGTGACCTCGACAAACCCAAGCTGGTGTTCGTCTTCGACGAGGCGCACCTTCTCTTCTCCGACGCCTCCAAAGCCTTCCTGGCGCAGGTCGAGCAGACGGTCAAGCTGATCCGGTCCAAAGGTGTGGGGGTGTTCTTCTGCACCCAGCTGCCCACCGACGTCCCGAAAGACGTGTTGAGTCAGCTCGGTGCCCGCGTCCAGCATGCGCTGCGCGCGTTCACCCCCGACGACCAGAAGTCACTGACCAGAACGGTGCGTACGTATCCGAAGACCGACGTCTACGACCTGGAGTCGGTGTTGACCTCGCTGGGCATCGGTGAGGCCGTGGTGACGGTGCTCTCCGAGACGGGGGTGCCCACGCCGGTGGCGTGGACCCGGATGCGCGCGCCGCGTTCGTCGATGGACGCGATCGGGCCCGACGCCATCGGCAGCGCCGCCGCGGTCAGCGCCCTGCAGGCGCGGTACGGCGTCACGGTCGACCGGGAGTCGGCGTACGAACAGCTCGCTGCCCGGCTGGCACCGCCCGAAGCGGAACCCCCGGCCGCCGAGCTACCACCGGTACCGCCGGCCACCGAGCTACCACCGATGTGGGAGCTGCCCGGCATCCCGCCGATGCCCGACCCCGTTCAGCCGGCCGAGCCTGGGTTGCTGGACAAGGTCATGGACAGCCCGGCGTTCAAAAGCGCGATGCGTTCGGCGGGGACGGTCATCGGGCGCGAGATCACTCGCAGCATCCTCGGCACCGGGCGCCGGCGCCGCCGCTGAAGGTTCCCCGCCGTGGAAATCCAACCTCGCCGAGCGCGACCCGCCGTTGAATCCTCGCCGCCGTTGAGGCTCAGCTCCCGCCGAGTTTCTTGTAGACGGCACCGACGATCGGCGCGACAACCGACCGGGGCGCGTACCCGCTGGCCGCCGACATCGCCTTGGACGTCAGGCCGGGTACGACGCGCATCTTGTTGCGCTCCAACCCATCCAGCGACACCTTGGCGGTGTACACGGTGTCGATCCACAGGAAGTCGGGGATCAACCGTTCCACGAGCGACTGTTCGCCGGGGTCGGGCAGCTCGGTGCGGACGGGACCCGGTGCCAGCACGGTGACGTGGACGCCGACGGGTTTCAGTTCGCCCCGCAGCGATTCACTGAAGGTGTTGGCGAAAGCCTTGGTCGCGGCGTAGGTCGCGTTGTTCGGGATGGGCGAGTTACCGGCCGCCGAGCCGCTGATGAGGATTCCGCCGGCACGCCGCTCCACCATGCCGGGCAGCACCGCCAGCACGAGGTCGTGCACGCCGAGCACGTTGAGCTGCACCTGCTTCCGCTCCTCGGCCGGATCCAGCGTGGCGACAGGGCCGAAGGTCGCCGTGCCCGCGTTCGCGCACAGGATGGAGATCTCGCGGGCGGCCAGCTCGTCGCACAGTTCGCCCCGGGCGGTCGGGTCGGCCAGATCGACCGCGCGCACCTCGACGGTCACGCCGTACTGCTCGCGTAACCGCTCGGCCAACGCCTCCAGGACCTCGCCGCGGCGGGCGGTGATGATCAGGTGGTGACCGCGCGCGGCGAGTTCGACGGCCAGCGCCTCACCGATGTTCTGCGACGCTCCGGTGACGACCGCGCGGGCATTGGCGCTGGGGGCAGGTACTGGCATGGGCCGGACTATATCGTGGGCACCCATGAGCCAGCCGTCGCCTCCGACCGAGGCGTCAGCCGCCGCAGCACCTCGATCGCGCGTCCTGGCCTGGGCGTTGTGGGACTTCGGTGCCACCGCGGTCAACGCGATCGTCATCACGTTCGTGTTCTCGGTGTATCTGACGAGCACCGTCGGCGAAGGCCTGCCCGGACCGACCAGTCCGGCCAGCTGGCTCGGCCGCGCTCTGGCGGCGGCGGGACTTCTGGTCGCCGTGCTGGCGCCCCTGACCGGGGTGTGGGTCGACGCACCCGCGCGACGCCGTCGGGCGCTGGCCGCGCTCACGGGTCTGGTGGTCCTGCTGACGGCGTCGATGGCGCTGATCCGAGACGACGTGCGGTTCCTGTGGCCCGGCCTGATCCTGCTCGCCTGCACCGCCGCCTGCAGCGAACTCGCCACGGTGCCCTACAACGCGATGCTGCGTCAGCTCTCGACCCCGCGCAACGCCGGCGCGGTTTCCGGATTCGGTTTGGCGCTGGGGTATTTCGGCAGCGTGCTGGCGCTGCTGGTGGTCTATGTCGGGTTCATCTACGGCAGCGGGGAAACGCGCGGTCTGCTCGACCTGCCCGCCGCCGACGGACAGAACATCCGCGCCGCGATGCTGCTGGTCGCCGCGTGGTTCGGGTTGTTCGCGCTGCCTCTGCTGGTCTCGGTTCCCGCGCCGGTGACGCGCGAACCGGCAGAACGGATCGGGCTGCTGGCCGCCTACCGCCGACTCGGTCGTGCGCTGCGGGACGAATGGCGCCGCGACCGCAACGTCGTCTACTACCTGGGGGCCAGCGCGGTGTTCCGTGACGGCCTGGCCGGGGTGTTCACCTTCGGCGCGGTGCTCGGTGTCACCGTGTACGGCGTCTCGCAGGCTGACGTGCTGCTGTTCGGGGTGGCGGCCTCGGTGGTCGCTGCCGTCGGGGCGGTGCTGGGCGGGCGCGCCGACGATTGGTTCGGCTCGAAGCGGGTCATCGTGACGTCGCTGAGCGCGATGATCGCGGTGGGAACGGCGCTGCTGGTGCTCTCGGGGCCCGCCGCTTTCTGGGCCTGCGGGTTGATGCTGTGCCTGTTCATCGGCCCGGTTCTGTCCTCGGCACGCACCCTGATGCTGCGCCTGACGGAGCCCGGCAACGAGGGCGTCGCGTTCGGGCTCTACACCACCGCCGGGCGGGCCGCGACGTTCCTCGCTCCGTGGTTGTTCTCGCTGTTCATCGACATCTTCGACGCCGACCGCGCCGGTATGGGCGGGCTGATCGTGGTGTTGGCGCTGGGCTTGCTGGCCATGCTCGGCGTGCGCGCACCCCATCGCCGGGCGACCGGCCGGTCCATCGGTTAACGCGTCGCCGCGCAGATCGTCAGCCCGGCTCCGGTGCGCTGTTCGACCTGGGTGCCGTTCACGGTGATCGAGCAGTTCACCTCGCGGCCGACGTTGATGATGCTGATGCTGGCCGAATCTTCCCCGGGCTGCGGCAGCGTCACCTCCCGGCTCCAGGGCAGCATCACGTTGAACTCGGTCTGCAGCAGGCCGCCGGTGTCGACGTAGGTGATGTTGATCGCGCGGCCGCTACCCGAGACGTTGTAGACGACGGTGTCGGTCGCGCCCGGC
>NZ_BLTG01000125.1 GCF_017312405.1 Mycobacterium sp. PO1 | reverse complement strand
CCTGACTTGGCTCACGTTTGCAGGTTGGTAGTGCCCGTAGCGTCTTGACCTGCATTTTCTTTGTGGGGTTGCCGGAAATTTGTGCACTAAATCGGGCCCGTAGGCTGCCGGGGTGGCCTACGTGCGCACCGTGAAGACCGCCTCGGGTGCGACCGCGGTGCAGATCGTGTGGTCCACCCGGCGCGGATCACGCAACATCGAGCACGTGGGCTCGGCTCATGATGAGGCCGAACTGGCGGCGCTGAAAGCCGCGGCTGCTGAGCGTCTCGCAGGCAACCAGGCGGTACTCGATCTCGAGGTGAATGCCCCGGCGGGCTCGGAGCCGCTGCCGATCACCTCCACGCGGATGACGCACCTATGGGACGCCTTGTGCGCGGCGTATCGGATCCTGGGTTTCGAGTCAGCCACCCAGGGCGACACTGTGTTTCGTGATCTGGTCCTGGCCCGGATCATCGAGCCCAGCAGCAAGATCGACGCCGCACGCGTGCTCACCGAGGTCGGTGTAGAACCGGCCTCCTACGCCACGGTCAAGCGTCGCCTACCCAGCTACGCCACTTCGCAGTGGCGCCAAGCGTTGGCCGCCGCCAGTGCCCGGCGCGCCGGGTTGGGACCAGCCTCGCTGGTGCTCTTCGACGTCTCCACGCTCTACTTCGAAACCGATGCCGGTGACGGCTTCCGCGAACCCGGCTTCTCCAAGGAACGGCGCCTAGAACCCCAGATCACCCTCGGGTTGCTCACCGATGCCGCCGGGTTCCCGCTGACCGTGCAGGCCTTCGAGGGCAACAAAGCCGAGACCGCGACCATGCTGCCGGTCATCACCGCATTCAAGACCGCCCACCACCTCTCCGATGTCACCGTCGTCGCCGATGCCGGCATGATCTCCGAGGCCAACCAGATCGCGATCAAAGCCGCCGGACTGTCCTTCATCCTCGGCACCCGCATCCCGTTTCTGCCCGACGTCGTGCGCGAATGGCGCGACAACAACCCCGGCGAAGCGATCCCCGACGGCCTGGTATTGACCCAGCCCTGGCCGGCCACCAGCGCGGAGAAGACCCGCGGCATCCCCGACCGGATCATCTACTACCAGTTCCGCGCCGACCGGGCCCGCCGAACCCTGCGCGGCATCGACGAGCAGGTCCGCAAGGCCGAACGTGCCGTGGACGGGCACGCACCGGTCAAACGCAACCGCTACATCCAGTTAGCCGGCGCCACCAAAAGCGTCAACCGCACCCTGGAGGCCAAGACCCGGGCGTTGGCCGGCTGGAAGGGGTACACCACCAACCTGACCAGCGCGTCCTCGACGTTCGTCATCGATGCTTATCACCAGCTGTGGCACATCGAGAAGAGCTTCCGGATGTCCAAGCACGACCTGCAGGCCCGCCCGATCTATCACCACCTGCGCGATTCCATCGAGGCCCACCTCAGCATCGTGATCGCCGCGATGGCCGTCAGCCACCACATCGAAACCCAGACCGGCTGGAGCATCAAGAAATTCGTCCGCACCGCACGCCGCTACCGCACCGTGAAAATCCAGGCCGGAACCCAGACCCTCACCGCCGCTGACCCGCTACCCGACGACCTCCGCGCCGCTCTGCTCAAAATCCGCAGCGACGGTGCGCACTAATTTGAGCCAAGTCGGG
>NZ_BLTG01000124.1 GCF_017312405.1 Mycobacterium sp. PO1 | reverse complement strand
CATCCACCAGCCGACCGCCGCACCGGCGGTCGGCTGGTGGATGCGTGGGCGGGTGCGGCGTTGGTGCGGGTGGGTCCGCGTGGCTATCGGGATCTGATCATGCTGCGCGGACTCACCGAGACGGCTCTGCTTCCGTACGACCCGGGGTCGACCACCGACACCGGGATCATCCTCGACGACCACAGCCCGCGGCGGCTGCGCTCGGGCGTGGAGGGTGAGGTTCTCGAGCTCTACCACCCGGCCAAGGACTACGGGCTCAACAGCACCGAGGGCTACGTGCGTGCGATCATCCGCAGCGAGAACGGCGCCCAGCACGCCCGGCTGCTCGAGGTGACGGTGACCGCCGACGGGGTGGCCTATCAGGTGTTGGCCGAGCGGCCGGGATACGAACTCGACGAATTCACCGTCAGCGACGATCTGTCGACGGTGGCGATGTTGTGGAACATTCACGGCGCCAGCGAGTTACAAGTTCTCGAGTTCGGCGACAACACGCTCTACGACCCGATCCCGTTGCCCGGTATGGTCGCCAGCGAACTGAGCATCAGCGCGGGTGGCTCGATGCTGGCGCTCACGGTCGAGGGTCCGGGCAAACCTCCGACCGTCGAACTGGTCGATCCGCGTACCGGCGAATGGGAGATGGTGGACCGGGTGCCCAGCACCGGTCCGCTCTCGGCGGAGCCCACGCTGGAAACCGTCACCGCCCGCGACGGAATGCGTTTCACCGGATGGTTGTTCCGGCCGCCGGAGGGGACGCCGACGATCGGAGCGATGCTGTTCCTGCACGGGGGTCCCGAAGGGCAGGGCAGGCCCGGCTACAACGAATTCTTCCCCGGCCTCGTCGACGCCGGCATCTGTGTGTTCCTGCCCAACGTCCGTGGCTCGGGCGGATTCGGACGGGCATTCATGCACGCCGACGACCGCGAGCGACGCTTCGCCGCAATCGACGATGTCGCCGACGCGGTGCATTATCTGGTGGGCAACGGATACGCGCCGCAGGGCTGCGTGGCGTGCTGCGGGTGGTCCTACGGCGGTTACCTGACGCAGGCGGCGTTGGCGTTTCACCCGGACACGTTTGCGGCGGGCATCAGCATCTGCGGGATGAGCGATCTGAACAGCTGGTACCGCACCACCGAGCCGTGGATCGCCGCGGCGGCCTACTCGAAGTACGGCCACCCCGTCAGCGACCAGGATCTTCTGGAGCGGTTGTCACCGCTGCCGCGGGCGCAGGCGCTGACGGCTCCGCTGTTGTTGGTGCACGGGCTCAACGACACCAATGTGCCGCCGTCGGAGTCGTTTCAGATGCACGACGCCCTGACCGCACTGGGCCGCAAGACCGACCTGTTGCTGTTCGACGACGACGGTCACGAGATCGACAAACGTGAGAACCGTGCGGTGCTGCTCAAGGCGATGACCGCCTGGCTCACCGAGGCTTTCGGCCACTGACCGTCGGTAGGTTTACCGGAATTGTCAGGCGGGTAAAGCTTTGCTGCGCGTCACGGTGGCGCGTGGACGGAGGAGACAGGGCATGCGAGGAGCTCTCGGGGTCATTGTGCTCGTCTGGTTACTGATCGGCGTGTTCGCGGCGTATCAGCGTGACTACTTCAGTGGGGGCGAAGCCAATTGCGCCACCGCCGGCAGTATCGCCTTGACCGTGGTCGCCGGTCCGCTGAACTACGCGGGAGTCAACCCCGAAGTCACGGAATGCAACATCCCGGAACCCAGTCAGTGAGACGCTGACTGGACACTGGAAGAAAGGCAGCGGACATGATCGTGCTCGGTGCGATCCTGCTTATCCTGGGTCTGGTTTTCGGAATCTCGATCCTGACCTACATTGGTGTGGTGTTGCTGGTCATCGGCGCCGTGTTCTGGATCCTCGGATCCATCGGTCGCCCGGTGGGCGGCCGCAAGGCGTGGTATTAGCGCACACCGCACAGTCATTCGGCCGGGGTCAGCGCGGCGACCGTCATCGCTCTCAAGACGGCTCGCGAGCTGGCCTCGGCCGCTTTGGTGAGTCCGGGCTTCATGCTGTGTGCCGTCGAGTTCAACAGCCCGAACGTCGCGTGCGCCATCACCCGGGCTTGCGCCTCCGTCACCGTCGGGTTGCGGCGGCGCAGCACCGCCACCCAGATCTCGACGTACTGACGCTGCGCGCGGCGCACCTGACGTTTGGCTGGGTTCGGGAGGTTTCCCAGGTCGCGGTCCTGGATCCGGATCAGATCTGACTCGCCGAGCGCGAAGTCGAGGTGAAAATCGATCAGTGCGGCCAGCGCGGACTCGGCGTCGGTCGCGGGCCCGGCAACAGCCGAGGCGCCGGCCAGCAGTCGGGTGCTGATCCCGACCAGCAGCTCGGTCAGCAGTGCTTCTTTGTTCGGGAAGTGCCGGTAGATCGCCGGTCCGCTCACCCCGGCTGCCGCGCCGATGTCCTCCAGGCGCACGGCCAGATAGCCGTTCTCGGCGATCAGCCTCTCGGCCGCGGCGATCAACTGGCTGCGGCGATCGGATTTCGCGCGACTGCGCCGCGAGGCGGCGTCGGTAGCGGTCATGACGCGAACCTCCGGCGCGACGATGGTGGACAAAGTGAGTTAATCATGATTAACATACCACCGGTTAGTGGTCATTAACTCGAGTTGAGGCGGGCATCGATGGCGGCGCGGACATCCCACCGTGAGGACCATCTCGCGCTGGTCGAGCAGTTGCGCACCAAACTGACCACCGCTGCTCTGGGCGGGCCGCAGCGGGCCCGCGACCGCCACGTCGGCAGGGGCAAGCTGCTACCACGCGACCGGGTCGACGGTCTGCTCGATTCGGGCAGCCCATTCCTCGAACTCGCTGCCCTGGCCGCCGACGGGATGTACGACGACGAATGCCCTGGCGCGGGCATGATCGCCGGCATCGGCCGGGTGGCGGGCCGGGAATGCATGATCGTGGCCAACGATGCGACGGTCAAGGGTGGCACCTACTATCCCGTCACGGTCAAGAAACACCTGCGCGCACAGGAGATCGCGCTGCAGAACCGGTTGCCCTGCGTGTATCTCGTCGACTCCGGGGGAGCGTTCCTGCCCCGCCAGGACGAGGTGTTCCCGGACCGCGAGCACTTCGGGCGGATCTTCTACAACCAGGCCATGATGAGTGCGCAGGGGATCGCGCAGATCGCTGCGGTGTTGGGCTCGTGCACCGCGGGCGGCGCCTATGTGCCGGCCATGAGCGACGAAGCCGTCATCGTTCGCGACCAGGGCACCATCTTCCTGGGCGGGCCGCCGCTGGTGAAAGCGGCCACCGGTGAGGTCGTCACCGCCGAGGAACTCGGGGGTGGTGACCTGCACTCAAAGGTCTCCGGCGTCACCGACCACCTCGCCTACGACGATCGTGATGCGCTGCGCATCGTGCGCCGCATCGTCGGCACGCTGGCGCCGCCGGCCGCTCCGCCCTGGGAGGTGCTGCCGATGGGTGAGCCGGTGGCCGACCAGCGCGAACTGTACGACGTGGTTCCGGTCGACTCGCGCGTGCCCTACGACGTGCACGAGGTGATCACCCGCATCGTCGACGGCGGCGAGTTCGACGAGTTCAAGGCCGATTACGGGACCACGCTGGTCACCGGCTTCGCCCGCATCCACGGTCACCCGGTCGGCATCGTCGCCAACAACGGCGTGTTGTTCGGCGAGTCCGCGGTCAAGGGGGCACATTTCATCGAGCTGTGTGACAAGCGTCTGGTGCCGCTGCTGTTCCTGCAGAACATCTCCGGGTTCATGGTGGGCCGTCACTACGAGGCAGGGGGCATCGCCAAGCACGGCGCCAAGATGGTCACCGCGGTCGCGTGCGCCCGGGTGCCCAAGCTGACCGTCGTGATCGGCGGCTCCTACGGCGCCGGAAACTACTCGATGTGCGGGCGGGCGTACTCCCCACGGTTCCTGTGGATGTGGCCGAACGCGCGGATCTCGGTGATGGGCGGGGAGCAGGCCGCATCGGTACTGGCCACCGTGCGCGGTGACATGACCGCGGAAGAAGAAGAGGCCTTCAAGGCGCCCATCCGCGCCCAGTACGAACACCAGGGCAACCCCTACTATTCGACAGCCCGGTTGTGGGACGACGGCGTGATCGACCCGGCCGACACCAGAATGGTTGTCGCACTAGCACTTTCAGTCGTCGGCCAGGCTCCCGTGGAGCCGGTGTCCTACGGCGTGTTCAGGATGTGACGCGCAGATGAAACAGGCCATGAATTCTTCGCCGACCTTCGACACGGTCCTGGTCGCCAACCGCGGCGAGATCGCGGTGCGTGTCATCCGCACGTTGCAGGCCATGGGAATTCGTTCGGTTGCGGTGTTCAGCGACGCCGACGCCGACGCACGTCATGTTCGCGAGGCCGACGTGGCCGTCCGGCTCGGCCCCGCCCCCGCCCGGCAGAGTTACCTGAGTATCGATGCACTCCTGGATGCGGTGGAGCGCACCGGTGCTCAGGCCGTGCATCCCGGCTACGGCTTCCTCTCGGAGAATGCGTCGTTCGCCGCCGCGCTGCGCGATCGGGGGGTGGTCTTCATCGGTCCGCCGGTGCGGGCGATCGAAACGATGGGTGACAAAATCGCCGCGAAGGCAGCGGTCTCGGCGTTCGGGGTGCCCGTCGTCCCCGGTGTGTCCCGCCCCGGCCTGACCGACGAGGATCTCATCACCGGTGCCGCTGAGGTCGGTTACCCGGTGCTGGTCAAACCGTCGGCGGGCGGCGGCGGCAAGGGAATGCGCGTCGTGCACGACGCCGCCGAGCTGCCCGCCGCTCTCGCGTCGGCCCGTCGCGAAGCCGCGTCGGCGTTCGGTGACGAGACGTTGTTCATCGAGCGGTTCGTGCTCAACCCGCGACACATCGAGGTGCAGGTACTCGCCGATGGCCACGGCAACGTGGTGCATCTCGGTGAACGGGAATGCAGTCTGCAACGCCGGCATCAGAAGGTGATCGAGGAGGCGCCCTCACCGCTGCTGGACGCGGCGACCCGGGCACGTATCGGCGCGGCCGCCTGCGACACCGCGCGCAGCGTCGACTACGCCGGGGCGGGCACCGTCGAGTTCATCGTCTCCGCCGACCGGCCCGACGAGTTCTTCTTCATGGAGATGAACACCCGCCTGCAGGTCGAGCACCCGGTGACCGAGCTGGTCACCGGGCTGGACCTGGTCGAGATGCAGGTGCGCGTGGCAGCGGGGGAGACGCTGCCCTTCGCGCAGGACGACATCGCGTTGACCGGGCACGCCATCGAGGCCCGGGTGTACGCCGAGGACCCGGCGCACGGATTCCTGCCCACCGGGGGAACGGTGCTGGCCGTGTGCGACGCCCGCGGGCCTGGTGTCCGGGTCGACTCGGGCCTGGCCGCCGGCGCGGTGATCGGCAGCGACTACGACCCGATGCTGGCCAAGGTGATCGCACACGCCGGCGACCGGCCGCAGGCGTTGCGAGCGCTGGACACCGCGCTGGCCGACACCGCGGTCCTCGGACTGACCACCAACATCGAGTTCCTGCGGTTCCTGCTCGCCGACCCCGACGTCGTCGCGGGCCACCTCGACACCGGGTTGCTGGACCGTCGGTCCCCGGATTTCGTGGCCATGCCGGCCCGCGACGACGAGATGATCGCGGCTGCGGCCTGCCGGTGGCTGCGGTCCTGGCCGGCCCGCCCGACCAGCGCGTGGGAGATCCCGTCGGGCTGGCGCATCGGCGGACCGGTGTCGACGCCGTTCCGGCTGCGGGCCGGGGAGCGCACCGATCATGTCTGGCTGACCGGCAGCCCGCAGGACGCGACCGCGACGGTCGAGGGCGGTCGGCCGCGGTCACTGACGGTGTCGTCGGACGGTGACCGGCTCGCCGTCACCCTCGACGGCCTGCGCACCGAGTATCTGGTGGCTGTCGAGGGCAGCCAGGTGTGGCTGGCCGGTGGCGGGCGCACGACGATGGTCGAGGAGGTGCGTGAGGCGCCGGTGCGGCCCGACGACGCCCACAGCGGTGACGCCGAACTGACCAGCCCCATGCCCGGGTCGGTCGTCGCCGTCGCCGTGACCGACGGCGCCGCGGTCACCGCGGGCACGGTGGTGGTCACCGTGGAAGCGATGAAGATGGAACACACACTGACCGCCCCGGTCGACGGCGCGGTGGAGCTGCTCGTCGCCGCGGGCGAGCAGGTGAAGGTGGGCCAGGTCCTGGCCCGGATAACAGCAACCGAGGAGCCCTAGATCATGACTGAATTCCTGGCGACCGGAACGCTTCCCGATCACTATCAGCAGCTGGCCAAGACCGTGCGTGACTTCGCGCAGACCGTCGTGGCGCCGGTGGCGGCCAAGCACGACGAAGAGCACTCGTTCCCCTACGAGGTGGTCGACGGGATGGCCGACATGGGGTTGTTCGGGCTCCCGTTCCCCGAGGAGTACGGCGGCATGGGGGGTGACTACTTCGCGCTGTGCCTGGCCTTGGAAGAGCTCGGCAAAGTGGACCAGAGCGTCGCGATCACCCTGGAAGCCGGCGTCTCGCTCGGCGCGATGCCGGTGTACCGCTTCGGCACCGACGAGCAGAAGCAGCAGTGGCTGCCGCTGCTGGCCTCGGGCAAGGCGCTGGGTGCGTTCGGGTTGACCGAGGCCGGCGGAGGCAGCGATGCCGGTGCGACGAAGACCACCGCCCGGAAGGATGGGTCAACTTGGGTGATTAATGGCTCCAAGCAGTTCATCACGAACTCCGGCACCGACATCACCAAGCTCGTCACCGTCACCGCGGTCACCGGCGAGCGGGACGGCAAGAAGGAGATCTCCTCGATCCTGGTGCCGGTGCCCACACCGGGCTTCACCGCCGAACCGGCCTACAACAAGGTCGGCTGGAACGCCTCGGACACCCACCCGCTCAGCTTCGACGACGTCCGCGTGCCGGAGGAGAACCTGCTCGGTGAGCGTGGTCGCGGCTACGCCAACTTCCTGCGGATCCTCGACGAAGGCCGCATCGCGATCGCCGCACTGTCGGTGGGCGCCGCCCAGGGTTGTGTCGACGAGAGCGTCAGGTACGCCAAAGAACGCGAGGCGTTCGGCCGGCCGATCGGGGCCAACCAGGCCATCGCCTTCAAGATCGCGCGGATGGAGACCCGGGCGCATGTCGCGCGGGCCGCGTACTACGACGCAGCCGCGTTGATGTTGTCGGGCAAGCCGTTCAAGAAGCAGGCCGCGATCGCGAAGCTGGTGGCCAGCGAGGCCGCCATGGACAACGCGCGCGACGCCACCCAGATCTTCGGCGGCTACGGCTTCATGAACGAGTACGCCGTCGCGCGCCACTACCGCGACAGCAAGATCCTCGAGATCGGCGAGGGCACCACCGAGGTGCAGCTGATGCTGATCGGCCGGGAGCTCGGACTGTGACCGACGGATCCGGAAAGAGGGTCGTCACGCAGCGCGGGCTGTGGTTCGAGGAGTTCGAAACCGGTGTGCTGTACCAACATCGGCCCGGCCGCACGATCACCGAGGCCGACAACGTCCTGTTCACCACGCTGACGATGAACACCCAGGCGCTGCACCTCGACGCCGCATTCGCCGATGCGCTGCCACCGTTTCACCAGCGGCTGGTCAATTCGATGTTCACGCTGTCGACGTTGGTGGGTCTGTCGGTGGCGCAGCTCACCCAGGGCACCATCGTCGGCAATCTGGGCTTCGGCGAGGTGGCCTTCCCCAAGCCGCTCTTTCACGGGGACACGCTGTACGCCGAAACCGAGGTCACCGACAAACGCGAATCCAAGAGCCGCCCCGGCGAGGGGATCGTGACGTTCGCACACACCGGCCGCAACCAGCACGGTGACATCGTGGCCACGGCGTCGCGCAAGACCATGGTGCGCAAACGCCCGCAGGAGGACAACCGATGACCGTGGTAGCCGGGCCGGGGTGGTTGTTCTGCCCGGCGGATCGGCCGGAGCGCTTCGAGAAGGCTGCTGCCGCAGCCGATGTCGTGATCCTCGACCTGGAGGACGGGGTGGCCGCCAAGGACCGCCCCGCCGCCCGTCAGGCCCTGGTGGACAGCGCGCTGGACCCGGCCCGCACCGTCGTGCGGGTCAACCCGAGCGACACTGCGGATCATCAGCGCGATCTGGAGGCGCTGGCGAGCACCGCCTACACCACCGTGATGCTCGCCAAGACCGAGACGCCCGAACAGATCAGCGCGCTGTCCCCCCGCGACGTCGTGGTCCTCATCGAGACGCCCATGGCGGCGCTGCGCATCGTCGAGCTGGCCCGCGTCGACAACGCCTACGCGCTGATGTGGGGCGCCGAGGACCTCTTCGCGGTACTCGGCGGCACCGCCAACCGCTACCCGGACGGCTCGTACCGCGAGGTCGCGCGGCACGTACGGTCGCAGACGTTGCTGGCCGCCAAGGCCTATGGACGGCTGGCCCTGGACTCGGTGTTCCTCGACATCAAGAACCTCGACGGTCTGCGCGCCGAGGCCGACGACGCGGTGGCGGTCGGGTTCGATGCGAAGGTGGCCATCCATCCCAGCCAGGTGGAGGTCGTCCGCACCGCCTACACCCCGACCGCGGAACAGGTCGACTGGGCGCGCCGCGTCCTGGACACGGCGCACCGGGAACGAGGCGTGTTCGCTTTCGAAGGCACGATGGTGGACGCCCCGGTGCTCAGGCGAGCGGAGCGCATCGTGCAGCTGGCGCCGTTGCTCGACTGAATCAGCGCCGTTTGGCGGCCGCCAGACGGTCGGCGAAGGCGGGGGACAGGATCGACGTCGCCTGCGGCCCGAGTTCGGTATCCACCGCGATGCGGTGTTGATCGCTGTCGACCACGCCGGGGCTGGCGGTCGCACGCATCGACGCCTTGGTCGCAAGGACCACCTCGCGGGGTGCACCGGCCGGGCCGGCCGCGAGCTCCCGCGCCGCGGCGACCGGGTCGTCGGCCCTCTCGAGCGCCAGGCCGTGCCGCACCGCAGCGTCGGCGTCGAAGCGCATCCCGAACAGCAGCGAGGCTCGCGCCACCTGGGGCCCCACCGCCCGGTGCAGCATCCACGTCGCCCCGCCGCCGGGATGGATGCCGAGCTTCTGGAACCGCGGGTCGAACAGGGCCGCAGGACCGGCGATGCGGACATCGGCGGCCAACGCCAGGTTCAGGCCCGCACCGACCGCGGCGCCGTTGACGGCGGCGATCGTCGGCAGTGCGCAGTTCGCCACCGCGAGGAACCCGTCGTAGATCGCCATCAGACCGTCCTCGGTGGCCTCGCCCAGCGCGCTGAGGTCGGCACCGGCACAGAACGCCTTACCGGCGCCGGTGACGATCAGTGCGTGCACGCCGGGGTCGGCCTCGGCCTCGTCGACCGCCGCGCGCAGCGCCGCAGAGATCTCCGCGGTGACCGCGTTGCGGCGCTCCGGGTCGTTGACGGTCAGCGTGGCGACGCGGTCCTCGACGTGGACCAGTACCGGATCGGTCATCCGCTCAGCCTACGGACCACCGTCTCGGCCACCTCGCGAGGTGCCGCCGGCGTTGTTCAGCTCTGCGAGCGTTGCTCGACGCTGTCGTCCTCGAAGTCGCCTTCGCTGTCGGCCAGCGGGTCGACCGGTTCCTCGACGGTGACCTCGCCCGTCTTCTCGTGGACCGTGACGGTGTCGACGTCGATGCGGTGCACCGCCACCAGACCCGCCAGCGTGGCGGACACGTCGTGGCGCCCGTGTTCGCCGTTGGCCCCGTGGCCACCGTTGGTCCCGTTGCCACCGCTGACCGTGGACAGTTCGCCGGGTGCGGACACCTTGAGGAACTGCGGTGTGGTGGCCAGGTCGTAGCGGAACGCGCGCAGCATCGCCACGCATGCGGCGACCATCACCAACGAGAACGGTGCGGCCGTCGCTATCGAGGCGGTCTGCAGCGCGGTCAGCGAGCCCGCCCCGCCGATGACGAGCAGGACCGCCGCGGCCAGGCCCTCAAGCAGGCACCAGTACACGCGGCTGGCCTTCGGCGGATCCAATTCGCCACCCGCCGAGAGGATGTCGACGACCAGCGACCCCGAGTCCGAGGACGTGACGAAGAAGAACACGATCACGAAGATCGCGATCACACTGGTGATGATGCCCAGCGGTAGACCGTCGAGCAGCCGGAACAGCGAGGTGTTCGTGTCCACCGCGCCGTCGACGAGCATGTTGCCCTCGTTCTGCTGGCGGAAGATCGCGGCGTCACCGAAGATCGTGAACCACAGCGACCCGATGATCGTCGGGACCACCAGCACGCCGCCGACGAACTGGCGGATCGTGCGGCCTCGGGAGATACGGGCGATGAACATCCCGACGAAGGGCGCCCAGCTGATCCACCAGCCCCAGTAGAAGATGGTCCAGCTGCCCAGCCATTCACCGTCGGTGAACGGCCCGGTGCGCAACATCAGCTGTGGCAACGACATCACGTAGTTGCCCATGTTCTGCACCCAGGCCTGCAACAGGAACAGGGTCGGTCCCAGCAGCAGGACGAACAGCGTCAGCCCCGCGGCCATGCCCATGTTGATGTTCGACAACCATTTGATGCCGCGGCTGACACCGAGCACGACCGACGCGGTCGCGACGAGCGTGATCGCGGCGATCATGCCGACGGTCCACCAGTTGTTCGATTCGATCCAGCCCAGGTACTCCAGCCCCGCGGAGATCTGGGTGATGCCGAAGCCCAGCGAGGTGGCCACGCCGAAGAGGGTGCCGACGATCGCGACGACGTCGACGGTGTTGCCGATCCACCCCTCGACCCGGTCGCGGCCGATCAACGGCTCGAGCAGCCAGCGCACCGACAGCGGCCGGCCGCGACGGTAGGTCATGTAGGCCATGCCCAGGCCCACCACGACGTAGATGCCCCAGGCGTGCAGCCCCCAGTGGAACAGCGTCAACGACAGCGCCTGGTTCGCGGCGTCGGGCGTGGACCCTTCGACACCCAGCCCCGGCGGGGGGTTGATGTAGTGGGTCAGCGGCTCGGCCACGCCGTAGAACACCAGGCCGATGCCCATGCCGGCGCTGAACAGCATCGCCAGCCACGCCCAGAACGGGAATTCGGGCTTCTCGACGTCGCGGCCCAGCCTGATCGTGCCGATCCGGGAGAACCCGCAGTACAGCGCGAAAATGACGAATCCGGTGACGGCCAGGATGTACCACCAACCGATTCCGCTGCTGATCGCGGAGTTCAGATTGGTGAAGGCGTTCTCCGCGGTCGACGAGAAGATGACCGAGAAGATGATGAGGGCGAAGATCACGATCGACGCCGGGATGAAGACCGGGGGCTTCATCGCTCGCCAGGCCGCCTTCAGCGCCCCGGGACTGTCAGTGGTGTCGCCGGGTGGGCTCGTCGTCGCCACGATTGCCTCCTCTTGCCATCGTCATCTCGTTACGCGCGCCAGTCATCACTGGTTCATCCCCTGGAGGGTCGTCAGAGGGTGACCCTACTCGCTTTGCTTGCTGGTAGCGACGCTGGTCCGGGCCGCGGAGTGCTCGGGCATGCGTGCGAGCGGCCGCGAGGGGGGCGAGAGATGATGGGAGCCGATGACGAATCCGATGGCAGATTTCGACCGGCTCGTGCAGTCCTGGCAGGACATTCCCGGCTGGTTCAACTGGCGCGACGGACAGGAGGAGGCGGCTGCGCACTTCGGCGACGGCGACCGCTTCGTCGAGGTGGGCTGTTACCTCGGGCGCAGTATTTGCTCGTTGGCCGATGTGGTCGCCGGCTGCGGTCTGAAGGTCGACATCGTCGGGGTGGACACCGCGCTGGGCAGTGGACCGGAGGGGAGGCGCAGCACGAATGCGCACGGCCACGCCGTGCAGCACGGCGGCGGGACGATGGCCGGCCTGCTGCACCGCAACGTGCTCGCGTGCGGGTTCGCCGACCAGGTGCAGTTGATCATCAGCGATTCGGTGCGCGCGTCACGCTTGTTCACCGACGAATCGGTGGCGTGGGTCCATCTGGACGCGCGCCACGACTATGTGAGCGTCTGCGAGGACATCGACGCCTGGCGGCCGAAGGTGCGGCGCGGGGGATGGCTGAGCGGCGACGACTACGACCAGTGGCAGTGGCCCGGCGTGGTTCGGGCGGTCGGCGACCGCCTCACGGGGGCGATGCCGTGGTGCACCAGCCAGTGGCGCTGGGTCAAACCGGCCTGACCAACGCCAAACGAGGCCCGGCCGCTTGGGCCGGGCCCCTGGGCTATTGGTTGGACTCCTGACGCTTCTCGGCGGCTTTGGCGCCACCGCGGGCGGATTCGGCTTCGGCTTCTTTCTGCGCGGCGTCGCGCTGGGCGTCCGCCTTGTCCTGTTGGGCCTTGCCCTCTTCGGTGAGGTCGTCGCGGCCGGTCACTGAACCTGCTGCTTCCTTGGCCTTGCCTTTGACCTCTTCGACGGTCCCTTTGATGCCTTCTTCGGCTCCGCTGTTCTGGTCAGCCATGTGTCCTCCTGGATCGGGCTGGTCGGTCATCCGCCGGCGCCGTGCGTGTTCGGCGGGGCGGTGTCGGGTGGGTTCCCGACGGATTGGCCGCAAAACAACGGATTTCGAGCAACTGATGTGGAGGGCTCAGGTGCAGCACTCGGGATCGAGGACGGCGCACAGCGCCTGCAGAGCGTGCGGGTGGGCCCGGTGATGGACGTGCATGCCGCGCCGCTCGGAGATCACCAGCCCGGCCTTGCGCAACTGGGTCAGGTGGTGGCTGACAGTGGCATCGCTGAGACCGACCGCGGCCGCCAGATCGCTGCTGGTCTGTTCCCCGGCCGACGAGCTGAACAGCAGCGACATGAGCTTGACGCGAACGGGATCGGCCAGGGCTTTCAGCCGCAGCGCCACCTCGAGGGCGTCGTCGTCGCTCATCGGGCCCGCCGCCACCGGGGCGCAACACACCGGCGCGGAGATGTCGATCGTCGGCAGCGCTTTGGGCACCAAGCCAGCATGCCACCGATATTGACATATATCAAAAAGGTGGCAAAGTGGGGCGCGTCAATAGTTCGATATATGTCGAAACAGATGGAGGTTCACCCATGTCCCGTGTTCAACTCGCGCTCAATGTCGACGATCTCGACGAGGCGATCGCGTTCTACGCCAAGCTGTTCAACACCGGGCCCGCCAAGGTGAAGCCGGGTTACGCGAACTTCGCGATCGCGCAGCCGCCGCTGAAGCTGGTCCTTCTGGAGACCCCGGGCCAGGGGGGCACCCTCAACCACCTCGGTATCGAGGTGGAGTCGAGTGAGCAGGTGCACTCCGAGATCGCCAGGCTGAGTGGTGAGGGCCTGTTCACCGACGAGGAGATCGGAACGACCTGCTGCTTCGCCACGCAGGACAAGGTCTGGGTGACCGGGCCGGCGGGGGAGCGGTGGGAGGTCTACACCGTGTTGGAGGATGCGGAGACCTTCGGTTCCAGCCCACGGGGCGCGTCGGAACAGCCGTCCTGCTGCTGACGGTCACTGAGCGTTGGCGGCCGGGTCACGCGATGTTCATTTGTCCGCTGATTCGATATCTGTCAATATTGATGCATGTCGAATCAGCGGGCCGATGCCGTCTGTTGTCCCACCCCACCCCTGCTGCGCGAGCCGTTGTCGGCGCCCGCGGCAGCGGACATGGCGACGAAGTTCAAGGCCTTGGCCGACCCGGTACGGCTGCAGCTGTTCAGCGCGGTGGCCAGCCATGCAGGCGGCGAAGCCTGTGTCTGTGACATCTCGGCGGGCGTCGATGTCGGGCAACCGACGGTGTCGCACCACCTGAAGGTGTTGCGCGAAGCCGGTCTGCTCACCTCCGAGCGCCGCGGCACGTGGGTGTACTACGCCGTCGTTCCCGCGGTACTGCACGCGTTGTCCTCGCTCCTCGGTGCGCCTCACGGCGCCGAGGCGTTCGTGGCGGCAGACGTATGAGCGAGGTTCGAACGCCAAGCGTTGATGAGCCGCCGGTGGTCGGCAGGCTTTCGTCGCTCGACCGGTTCCTGCCGGTGTGGATCGGCATCGCGATGGTCGTCGGCCTGCTGCTGGGCCGGTGGATACCCGGGCTGAACGAAGCGCTGGAATCCGTTGCGGTCGATGGGATCTCGCTGCCGATCGCCCTCGGACTGTTGATCATGATGTATCCGGTGCTGGCCAAGGTGCGCTACGACCGCCTCGACACCGTCACCGGCGATCGCAAACTGCTCGTCAGCTCGCTGGTGTTGAACTGGCTGCTGGGTCCGGCACTGATGTTCGCGCTGGCCTGGCTGATGCTGCCCGACCTGCCCGAGTACCGCACCGGTCTGATCATCGTCGGGCTGGCCCGTTGCATCGCGATGGTCATCATCTGGAACGACCTCGCCTGCGGCGACCGGGAAGCCGCGGCGGTGCTGGTCGCGCTGAACTCGGTCTTCCAGGTCTTCATGTTCGCGGTGCTGGGGTGGTTTTACCTCTCGGTGCTGCCGGGATGGCTGGGCTGGGAACAGGCCACCATCGACACCTCGCCGTGGCAGATCGCCAAGTCTGTGCTGATCTTCCTCGGTATCCCGCTGCTGGCCGGGTACCTGTCGCGCCGCCTCGGCGAAAAGGCCAAGGGGCGGCAATGGTACGAGCAGAGTTTCCTGCCCAAGGTGGGGCCGTGGGCGCTCTACGGGCTGCTGTTCACCATCGTCATTCTCTTTGCGCTGCAGGGCGATCAGATCACCAGCCGCCCGTGGGATGTCGCCCGCATCGCGCTGCCCCTGCTGGCCTACTTCGCCATCATGTGGGGTGGCGGCTATCTGACGGGTGCGGTGCTTCGGCTGGGTTATCAGCGCACCACCACGCTGGCGTTCACCGCGGCAGGCAACAACTTCGAGCTGGCCATCGCCGTGGCGATCGCCACCTACGGCGCCACGTCGGGTCAGGCACTGGCCGGTGTCGTCGGCCCGCTGATCGAGGTGCCGGTCCTGGTGGCACTGGTGTATGTCTCCCTCGCGCTGCGGCGCTTCTTTCCTGCCCCCGGTCCCGGGCAGTCCTCTCCGCCTACCGAAGGAATCCGAAATGACCGATAGTCCCGTCACCGCCCGTCCCCGTCATGACCTGTCGATCGACCAGAAGTTGGCGCTGAAGACAGCGGCGACCCGACTCCAGGGAGAGTTCGACGGCACGTTCGGCACCGAGACCATCGAACGGTTCCTGCATTCGTCCTACGACCAGTTCGCCGGAAGAGCGACGGTTCCGAACTTCCTGCCGTTGCTGGCCGAACGGTTCGCCCGCCAGCGCCTGCACGCGCTGGGACGCGTCGAGGGGAAGATCAGCGACGGCAAGCCCACCGTGCTGTTCCTGTGCACGCACAACGCCGGCCGCTCGCAGATGGCGATGGGCTTTTTCACCCACCTCGCCGGTGACCGCGCGGTGGCGTGGTCGGGCGGCTCGGAGCCGGGCCACGAGATCAATCCCGCCGCGATCGCCGCGATGGCCGAGGTGGGCATCGACATCACCGGCGAGTTCCCCAAGCCGTGGACCGATGAGATCGTCCAAGCCGCCGACGTCGTCATCACGATGGGCTGCGGCGACGCCTGCCCGATCTTCCCCGGCAAGCGCTACGTCAACTGGGAGCTGCCTGACCCGGCCGGCCAAGCCGTCGACGCGGTCCGGCCCATCCGCGACGACATCGAAGAGCGCGTCCGGCGTCTGCTCGACGAGCTGCACGTCGCCCCGGCGGCCCGGTAGCCAAGCGCGGCAACGGCATCGACCGATGCCGAACCGCCGGCGGCGCCCCCGGCAGTGTGGTGTTTCAGGACA
>NZ_BLTG01000123.1 GCF_017312405.1 Mycobacterium sp. PO1 | reverse complement strand
GAGCGCTTGCGCGAAGAGCAAGGAACCCGATGAGCGCTCGCGCGAAGAGCAACAAACCCGATGAGCGCTCGCGCGAAGAGCAACAAACCCGATGAGCGCTCGCGCGAAGAGCAAGGAGCCCGCCAGTGATACCCGGAGAGATCGTCTTCGGTGACGACGACATCGAGATCAACGCGGGGGCAACGCGGCTGGAGCTCGACATCGTCAACACCGGCGACCGGCCGGTGCAGGTCGGTAGCCACGTCCACGTCCCACAGGCCAACGCCGCACTGGATTTCGACCGCGCTACCGCGCGGGGATACCGCTTCGACATTCCCGCCGGCACCGCCATCAGATTCGAGCCCGGGATCGCACAACGCGTCACGCTCGTGCCGTTGGCCGGTACCCGCGAGGTGCACGGCCTGACCCTCGACCCCCCGGGCAGATTGGACGATCCGCGATGACCACGCTGTCCCGCTCGCGCTACGCCGGACTGTTCGGACCGACCACCGGCGACCGGATCCGCTTGGCCGACACCGATCTGCTGATCGAGATCACCGAGGACCGAAGCGGGGGACCGGGTCTGGCCGGTGACGAAGCGGTGTTCGGCGGCGGCAAAGTGCTGCGCGAGTCGATGGGTCAGTCCCGGGCCACCCGCGCCGACGGCGCACCAGACACCGTGATCACCGGCGCGGTGATCCTCGACTACTGGGGAATCATCAAAGCCGACATCGGCATTCGCGACGGCCGCATCTGCGCCATCGGCAAGGCCGGCAACCCCGACATCATGTCCGGGGTGCATCCGGACCTGGTGGTGGGGCCGTCGACCGAGATCATCGCCGGCAACGGGCGAATCGTCACTGCCGGGGCGTTGGACTGTCACGTGCACCTGATCTGTCCGCAGTTGATGGACGAGGCGCTCGGCGGGGGGATCACCACGATCGTGGCCGGCGGCACGGGCCCCGCCGAGGGAAGCAAGGCCACCACCGTCACCCCCGGTTCCTGGCATCTGGCCAGGATGCTCGAAGCCCTTGACACCTGGCCGCTGAACGTGGCGCTGCTCGGCAAGGGCAACACCGTCAGCGCAGAGGCGATGTGGGAGCAGTTGCGCGGCGGTGCAGCGGGTTTCAAGCTGCATGAAGACTGGGGTACGACACCAGCCGCCATCGACGCCTGCCTGACCGTCGCCGAGGCAGCCGGGGTGCAGGTCAACATCCACACCGACACGCTCAACGAGGCCGGCTTCGTGGAGAACACGCTGGCCGCGATCAAGGGCCGCTCGATCCACGCTTATCACACCGAGGGCGCCGGCGGGGGGCATGCACCGGACATCATCACGGTCGCAGGGCAACCCAACGTGCTGCCCAGTTCGACCAATCCGACTCGCCCGCACACCGTCAACACGCTCGACGAGCACCTCGACATGTTGATGGTCTGCCACCATCTGAACCCGAATGTCCCCGAGGACCTCGCGTTCGCCGAAAGCCGGATCCGACCGTCCACCATCGCCGCCGAGGATCTGCTGCACGACATCGGCGCCATCTCGATGATCGGCAGCGACGCCCAGGCGATGGGCCGCATCGGCGAGGTGGTCATGCGCACATGGCAGACCGCGCACATGATGAAGCGTCGCCGCGGCGCCCTGCCGGGCGACTCGGGGGGACCCCGCGGCGCGGACAACAACCGGGCGATGCGCTACGTCGCCAAGTACACGATCTGCCCTGCAGTCGCTCACGGTCTGGATCGCGACATCGGCTCGGTGGAGGTCGGCAAGCTGGCCGACCTGGTGCTGTGGGAGCCGGCGTTCTTCGGTGTCCGTCCGCATGCGGTGCTCAAGGGCGGAATGATCGCCTGGGCGGCGATGGGTGACGCCAATGCCTCGATCCCCACCCCGCAACCGGTCCTGCCCCGGCCGATGTTCGGTGCGGCGCCGGCTGCGGCGGCCGCCACGTCGCTGCACTTCGTTGCCCCGCAGGCGATCGAGGACGGTCTCGCCGACCGGCTGGCGGTGCGTCGCCGCCTGGTCGCGGTCGACAACGTCCGCGGGATCGGCAAGGCCGACATGCCGCTCAACGACGCCCAACCGGACATCGTGGTGGACCCGGACACGTTCACCGTGCGGATCGACGGTGAGGTGTGGCAGGAACAACCCGCCGCCGAACTGCCGATGGCGCAGCGTTACTTCCTGTTCTGATGACCGATCTGACCGGCTATTCGATGCTGCTGGCGCTGTCGGACTCGCGGCTACCCACAGGCGGTCACGTGCATTCCGGCGGGGTCGAGGAAGCCGTGACCAGTGGGCTGGTGGTGGATCTGGCGACGCTCGCCGCATTTCTGCGGCGCCGAATCCGGACGACGGCGTTGGTGGCCGCATCGATCGCGGCCGCTGTGCACCGCGGCACACTCGAGTCCGCGGCGGGCGGCACCGGCGACGCCGAAACCGACGCCCGCACACCGGCTCCCGCCGCACGCCAGGCATCCCGGGCGCAGGGGCGCGGACTGGTCCGGTTGGCACGCCGGGTGTGGCCCTCGTCGGATTGGGGCGCGCTGGGCGCCACGCCGCACCTGGCGGTGGCGCTGGGTGCAGTCGGGGCGGCCGGGGCGCTGGACCCCGAGCACACCGCCCTGTCGGTCGTGTACACGACGATGACCGGTTCGGCCACCGCCGCTCAACGGCTGCTGGCCCTCGACCCCGGCGACGTCGCGGCGCTGACCTTCGAGCTCGCGCCGCTGTGCGAGCAGACCGCCGCCGAGGCCGCCGCCGGTCTCGCCGACCTCTCGGACCCACTGCTGGACGTCTTGGCCCAGCGACACCTCGACCGTGAACGCCCGTTGTTCGCCTCGTGACAGTGAGGAGCTGCTGACCGTGCCACCGATGCCACCACATTTTCTCTCGGCCGACTCGCCCGGACACACCCACGACCACCCCGACCGTCCGCGCCGGGTGCGCCAGCCGGGCGAGCCGCTGCGCATCGGTGTCGGCGGACCTGTCGGTTCGGGAAAGACCGCGCTGGTGGCGGCACTGTGCCGGCAGCTGCGCGACGAGCTGTCGCTGGCGGTGCTGACCAACGACATCTACACCACCGAGGATGCGGACTTCCTGCGCCGCAACGCCGTTCTGCCCGACGAGCGGATCGCCGCCGTGCAGACCGGCGGGTGCCCGCACACCGCGATCCGCGACGACATCACTGCCAATCTGGATGCGATCGACGATCTGCTGGCGGCGCACACGGGGCCCGGGCGCCCCCTGGACCTGATCCTGGTGGAGTCCGGCGGCGACAACCTCACCGCGACGTTCTCCTCGGGCCTGGTGGACGTGCAGATCTTCGTCATCGACGTCGCCGGCGGCGACAAGGTGCCCCGTAAGGGCGGCCCCGGCGTCACGTTCTCCGACCTGCTGGTGATCAACAAGACCGATCTGGCGCCGATGGTCGGCGCCGACCTGGACGTCATGCGCCGCGACGCGGCAGCGGTACGCGGTGACCGACCGTTCGTGCTGATCTCGCTGACCGAGGACCCCGCGGCAAGTGCCGTGCTCGACTGGGTCCGCGCGCAACTGCAGGTTGCGCAGGACGCCTAGATGCGCTCTGAGGTCGTGATCGTCGCCCGGTGTGACCGCTCGCCCCGACTCGAATGCACCGGGGGGATCGCCGCACGGCGCACCGGACCGGACACCGTGCATCTGGTGTCGGCGGCCGCGACACCACTGGGGGGCGACACGATCCATCTTCGGGTCGTGGTGGAGCCGGGAGCGCGGTTGCGGGTGCGCACCGCCGCGGCGACGGTGACGCTGCCGGGGGCCGCCTGCGTGGAGTCACACGCGTCATGGTGCCTGGATGTCGCCGGCACGCTCGATCTGGATCCGCAGCCCACCATCGTGGCGGGCGCCTCCCGCCATTTCGCCCGCACCCGGTTGAACCTCACCGCCGGCGGCAGCGTGCGACTTCGTGAGCGTGTCCAGATCGGCAGAACCGCTGAACGCCAAGGCTTCTGGTCGGGATCACTGCACGCCGACGTCGACGGCAGGGCGCTGCTGCGCCACCGGGTCGAGCTCGGTGCGGGCTCCGTGGCAGACGACGCCCTCGCTGCGCCGCTGGCGTGTGTGAGCGAGTTCCACTACCCGTGCGCCGACGTCACCACGGGGGGAGTGACGCTCGCCCTGGCCGGGGGAGGCAGTCTGACCACCTGGCAGGGCGAGCGGCTCTGACGACGTCCCGCGTCAGCTGGCCGCCTTCTCCGTGTCCTGCACGGCCGCGGCGATGTCCTCGAGTTCTTCGATCCGGGTCCGCGCGTAGGCCTGCTGTTCGGTGATCGTCAGTTGGCCGCGGTTGGTCGACAGGAACGTGATCGTCCACGACAGCACCGTCACGATCTTGTTCTTGAAGCCGATCAGATACACAAGGTGCAGGCCCAGCCACGCCAACCAGGCGATGAATCCACCGAACTCCACCGGCCCGACCTTGGCGACCGCATTGAAACGGGAGACCGTCGCCATCGAACCCTTGTCGAAATAGTTGAAGGGTTCACGTTCGGCCGGATCGGCGCCCTTGAGCCCTGCCGCGACGGCCTTGGCCGCGTATTTGGCGCCCTGGATGGCGCCCTGCGCCATGCCGGGGACGCCCTCCACGGCGGCCATGTCTCCGACGACGAACACGTTCGGGTGGCCCGGGATCGACAGGTCCGGCATGACCTTGACGCGGCCGGCCCGGTCGAGTTCGACGTCGGACTGGTCAGCCAGATCCCGCCCCAGCGGGCTCGCCGACACCCCGGCCGACCAGACCTTGCACGCCGCCTCGATCCGGCGCATGGTCCCGTCCGGATCCTTGACGGTGATGCCGTTGCGGTCGACGTCGGTCACCATCGCGTTGAGCTGGATCTCGACGCCCATCTTTTCCAGCCGGGCCTGCGCCTTCTTGCCGAGCTTCTCGCCCATCGGCGGCAGCACCGCGGGAGCGGCGTCGAGCAGGATCACCCGCGCCTTGGTCGAATCGATGTGCCGGAACGCGCCCTTGAGCGTGTGGTCGGCCAGTTCGGCGATCTGACCGGCCATCTCGACGCCGGTGGGCCCGGCACCGACGACGACGAACGTCAGCAGCTTTTCCCGGCGGGCCGGGTCACTGGAGCGCTCGGCCTGCTCGAACGCGCCGAGAATGCGACCGCGCAGTTCCAGCGCATCGTCGATCGACTTCATGCCGGGGGCGAACTCGGCGAAATGGTCATTGCCGAAGTAGGACTGCCCGGCACCGGCGGCGATGATCAAGCTGTCGAACGGGGTCACGTACGTGTGCCCGAGCAGCTCGGAGCGGACGGTCTTGGCCTCGAGGTCGATGCGCGTCACGTCACCGAGCAGCACCTGGGCGTTCTTCTGGTCGCGCAGGATCACCCGCGTGGCCGGCGCGATCTCTCCTTCGGAGATGATGCCCGTGGCGACCTGGTACAGCAGCGGCTGGAACAGGTGATGAGTGGTTCGGGCGATCAACTTGATGTCGACGTCGGCCTTCTTGAGCTCCTTGGCCGCCGTCAGACCGCCGAAACCGGACCCGATGATGACGACCTTGTGCCGATCGGAACCCGTAGCTCCGGGATGGCTCATTGCTGCTCCTCGCGGACGTGTGAACGTCAATCCAACCAAGACGTGTGAACGTCAAATCTAACCAAGACGTCTGAACGTCACATCTAACCAAGACGTCTGAACGTCACATTCAACCGAGACGTGTGAACGTCTAGTACAACCGATACGTTAGTGGCCGTACTTCCCGCTGGCGCGGTGAGCTAACCCACCGCACCGGTTGTTCACCCGCCGACGAGCGGCTTGAGCGCTTCTCCCAGGGCGGTGATCTGGCCCGGCTGGTAGCCCACGGTCTGAGTCGGCACGAACAGGATCACGCCGTCGATGCCCGCGTCGAGCACCTTGGCCTGGATCTGTTCGGCGATCTGCTCCACGCTGCCGGCCACCATGCGCTGCTTGAAATCGTCGGGGATGAGGTCAGGGCTGATGCCCTCTCCGACGACGGCGCCGACCAGCATGCTGGTCTCGAGGGTCGCCGGGTCGCGGTCGATGGCCTCACACCGCTGCTTGACCACCTCGACCTTCTTGGCGAGCTCGTCGAATCCGGCGATGACGTTGAGGTGGTCGAAGTGCCGCGCGGCCAGCGGAATGGTCTTCTTCTCTCCGCTTCCGCCGATCATCAACGGAATGTGCTGGCGGAAGCGCGGATTGGCCATCGCCTCCTCGACCCGGTAGTACTTGCCGGAGAAGGTCGGCCGCTCACCCTTGAGCATCGGCAGAATGATCTGCAACGCCTCGCCGAGTTTGTCGAACCGGTCGGTGAACGTGCCGAACTCGTAGCCGAGCTGATCGTGCTCGAGCTCGAACCATCCGGTGCCGATGCCCAGGATCGCCCGTCCCTGGCTGATCACGTCGAGGGTGGTGATGTTCTTGGCCAGCAGGGTTGGGTTGCGATAGGTGTTGCCTGTCACCAACGTGCCGAGCTGCACGTGCTCGGTGACCGATGCCAGCGCACCGAGCGCTGTGTAGGCCTCGAGCATCGGCTGGTCGGGGGTGCCGATACCCGGCAGTTGATAGAAGTGGTCCATCACGAAGACGGAGTCGAACCCGGACGCATCGGCCTCCTGCGCCTGGGCGACGACGGTGGGGAACAGGTCGGCGACATCACCTTGACCGGATGCGCCGTAGGAGAAGTTGTTGATCTGAAGCCCGAGTCTGGTCACATGCATGACCCTACGACCCGGCGGCGAGGCACCGGTGAACGTTTCGCTACATGTGAAGCCCGGAATAAAACCACACCGCCGGTGGTTGGCGCCGGCCCGTGGCGGTCGTCAGCCGAAGTGCGCCAGGGCCCCGTGGCTGACGTGCAGCGTCTGGCCGGTGATGTGACGAGCCGCGGGCGTGGTCAAAAACAGTGACAGCCGGGCGATCTCGTCGCTCACGGTCGCGGAACCGGCGCCCAGTCCGTCGTAACCGGGCTCGTGACCCCGGCCGGCGGCCACCGCGTTGACGGTGATGCCCCGGATCCCGAAGTGGTGGGCCTGTCCCGCCGTCCAGTCGGCGATCGCGGCCTTCACGGCGGCGCCGGCGCTGCCTTCATTGGTGGGTTCGGGGACCACGGTGATGATCGAGCCGCCCGAACGAAGCTGATCACCGAGAACCTGGACGGTCAACATGGCCGACACCAGACCGCTGTCGAACATGTGTCGCCACTGCATGGCGTGGTCGGCGAGGGTGAAGGCGCGAGGATCGCCACCCTGCCACGTCGCGGCCGGGACGTTCACCACCGTGTCGAGGTACGCCGGGAATTGTGCCTGAGCCGCCGCCAGGGCTTTCGGGTCGCTGTTGTCCACCGCGATCATGCGGTCGTCGGAGACGTCGAGTTCCTTGGCGAGCACCTCGAGTTCCTGCCGGCGGGCTGCTGCGAGAATGACGTCATGGCCGGCCTGGGCGAAGTTCTGCGCGATCGTGCGTCCGAGATCGGTGTCGCAACCGGTGATCAACACATCCATGGACGATGCCTCCTGTCGTGTTCAACGCTGAACCCCCAGCGAGCACCGTCGATGTTACTGGACAGTAGCTATGGGATGAAATTCGACGCGCCGCGTCGGAGGCGCCCGCAGACTCCGGCGTCCGCCATCGTGTAACGAGGCCGCGGACCCGCGCGATCAACCGGGGGAGAAACACATATCGAGACGTCGGGCCCGCCCCGATCGGCTCACCCGGGCAGCCCCCGCGCAACGCGCGGGGGCGTCCTGCTGTCCACACCTAGGTAGCAACCCCCTAGAATAGCTCTATCTGAGCCTTCAATGGCTACAGCAATGTCTCGGTTGAGCACATTTTGAGCAACTCTCACTTGCGTCAGGGGCGCAACACGGTAGTTTCGTCCCCATGGATCAGCCGGACGCGCATCGCCACCGACGCAGGGGTTTCCCGAAGTCTCTCGGGCTCGCGGCGCTGGCGGGTGTCACTGCGGCAGCCTTGGTGCTGCCGGGGGTCGCCCAAGCCCAGCCCGCGCCTGAACCGCCACCTCCGCCGCCGGACACCGGCGTCGTCGAAGGCGCGCCACCGGCCGCACCCCCGCCTCCGGCTGCACCGCCGCCACCGGCGGATCCCAACGCACCCC
>NZ_BLTG01000122.1 GCF_017312405.1 Mycobacterium sp. PO1 | reverse complement strand
CGCCGCCACCCGGGCCCGGCCTGACACTGCCGCCGGCCGGTGAGCCGCCGCTGCCCGGCAACCCGCCGTTCCTCCCGCCGGGATCGCAAGGCTAGGGGAGGAGAGAGATGTCGACGATTTTCAACGTCCGGAACCTCAAACTGTCCGGCGTGTCCCGCGCCTCGGTGATCCTCCTCGCCCTGGTGCTGATCCTCGGGATCATCGCCGCGGTCATCGGGTGGAACCTCTACAAGAAGGCCACCACGAACTCGGTGACGGCCTACTTCACGCAGACGCTGGCCCTCTACGAAGGCGACGACGTCCAGATCATGGGGGTGCGGGTCGGCTCGATCGACAGCATCGTGCCCGACGGCGACAAGATGAAGGTCACCTTCCACTACGACGACAAGTACAAGGTGCCCGCCGACGCCACCGCGTCGATCCTGAACCCGAGCCTGGTCGCCTCCCGCACCATCCAGCTGGCGCCGCCCTACACCGGCGGCCCGGTGCTCGAAGACGGTGCCGTGCTCGGTCTGGACCGCACCCAGGTCCCCGTCGAGTACGACGACCTGCGCAATTCGATCAACCGGTTGCTGACCGATCTCGGGCCGACCCCCGAACAACCCAAGGGTCCGTTCGGCGACATCATCGAGTCGGCGGCCGACGGTTTCGCCGGCAAGGGCCAGCAGCTCAACCGCACGCTGACCAACCTGTCCGAGGCGCTGTACACGCTCAACGAGGGCCGTGGCGACTTCTTCAGCGTGATCAAGAGCCTGGCGCTGTTCGTCAACGCGCTCTACCAGAGCGACCAGCAGTTCGTCGCGCTGAACGACGACCTGGCCCAGATCACCAACGCGTTCACCAACACCGACAACGAGGTGGCGGACGCGCTGCAGGACCTCAACGAACTGCTCGACACCACACGGGGATTCATCGACGAGAACGGTGAGGTGCTGACCACCGACATCCAGAACCTCGCCGATGTCACCACCGCGATCCTGCAGCCGCAGGCGCGCGAAGGCCTGGAGACGGCGCTGCACGCCTACCCGAACGTCGCGTCGAACCTGATGAACATCTCGTCACCGAACGCCGGTGGCATCGTGACCGTGCCGGTGATCAACAACTTCGCCAACCCGATGCAGTTCCTGTGCAGTGCGATCCAGGCGGGCAGCCGGCTGGGTTATCAGGAGTCGGCGGAGTTGTGCGCCCAGTACCTCGGGCCGATCCTCGACGCGATCAAGTTCAACTACCTGCCGTTCGGCGCCAACCAGCTGCGCACGGCGATGACACTGCCCAAGCAGATCGCCTACTCCGAGGAGCGCCTGCGCCCACCGCCCGGCTACAAGGACACGACGGTGCCCGGCATCTGGTCGCGAGACACGTTGTGGTCGCACGGCAACCACGAGCCCGGCTGGATCGTCGCGCCCGGTATGCAGGGCGTCGAGGTGCAGCCGTTCACCCAGAACATGCTCACCCCCGAGTCGCTCAACGAGTTGATGGGTGGCCCCGACATCGTCCCACCGCCGGCTCCGCCGGCGTTCGGCACCACGCGCGACGGCAACCTGCCCGGCCCGCCGAACGCGTTCGACCAGAACAACCCGTTGCCGCCGCCGTGGTACCCGCAGCCGGCCCCGCCGCCTGCACCCGCGCCGGGCGTCGTCCCGGGCAACCCGTTGGGCGCCATCGCCCCCGCAGCGCCGCCGGCGGCACCGGCGCCGGCCGCCCCGGCAGGGCCGCTGCTGCCGGCAGAGTCGGGAGGCTGACCTGTGAAACTCTCGAAAGTCAGCTGGCGCAAACTCCCCAAGCGCGTGGTGGCCCTCGGCGCCGCGGCGCTGATGCTCACCTCGTGCGGGTGGCAGGGCATCTCGAACGTGCCCCTGCCCGGCGGTCCGGGCACCGGGCCCGGCGCCAAGACGATCTACGTGCAGATACCGGACACGCTGGCGCTCAACGTGAACAGCCGCGTACGCGTGGCCGACGTCTACGTCGGCCGGGTGCGCGCCATCGAGCTGAAGAACTGGGTGCCCACGCTGACGCTGGACGTCGACCCCAGCGTGGAGCTGCCCGCCAACGCGCTGGCGAAGATCGGCCAGACCAGCCTGCTGGGTTCGCAGCACGTCCAGCTGGATCCGCCGCCGGACCCGTCCGCGCAGATGCTGAAGAGCGGCGACACGATCCCGCTGAAGAACGCGTCGGCGTTCCCCACCACCGAGCGGGTGCTGGCCAGCATCGCCACGATCCTGACCGGTGGCGGCGTGGCGAACCTGGAGACCATCCAGACCGAGGTCTTCAACGTGCTCAACGGGCGCGCCGACGAGATCCGGACGTTCCTGAACCAACTCGACACGTTCACCGACGAGCTCAACCGGCAGCGTGACGACATCACCCGGGCGATCGATTCGACCGACCGTCTGCTGGCGATCGTCGCCCAGCGCGACGAGACGCTGGACCGGGTGCTCACCGAGTTCCCGCCGCTGATCAAGTACTTCGCCGACACCCGCGACCAGTTCGCCGACGCCGTCGAGGCGGTGGGCCGGATCAGCAACGCCGCCGAAGGCATGCTCGCCCCGGCCAGCGACAACCTGAACACGAACCTGGCCAACCTCCAGCGCCCGCTGCGGGAGCTGGGCAAGTCCGGGCCGTACCTGCTGGGCGCCCTGCAGATCTTCCTGACCGCGCCGTACCCGATCGGCAACGTGGACAAGGTGATCCGCGGCGACTACATCAACACGTCGATCCTGATCGACCTGACGCTGTCGGCCATCGACAACGGCTTCCTGTCCGGAACCGGTGTGTCAGGCATGCTGCGCGCCCTCGAGCAGTCGTGGGGCCGCGACCCGAGCACGATGATCCCGGACGTGCGGTTCACCCCGAACCCGAACTCGGTGCCGGGTGGCCCGCTGATCGAAAGGGGTGAGTGACCGATGCTGACCCGGTTCATACGGCTGCAGCTGCTGCTCTTCACGGTCCTCACCGTCATCGCGTTGGCCGTGCTCGGGCTGTACTACCTGCGTCTGCCCAGCCTGGCCGGCATCGGCCAGTACACGCTCTATGCGCAGCTGCCGAGTTCGGGCGGTCTGTACGAGACGGCCAACGTGACCTATCGCGGCACCCAGATCGGCAAGGTGACCGCCGTGGAGCCGACCGAGTCGGGCGCCCGGGCCACCATGCGCATCGACGACGACTACCGCATCCCCCAAGACGTGCGGGCGGATGTGCATTCGGTGTCGGCGATCGGTGAGCAGTACCTCGACCTGGTGCCCGACACCGATTCGGGCCCGTATCTGCAACCCGGTGCGGTGATCACCGACAGCACCGTGCCGGCGCCGGTCGGCCCGGCGCTCGATGCGGCCAACAAGGGTCTGGCCGTGCTGCCGAAGGAGAAGATCGACACCCTGCTCACCGAGACGTCGCTGGCCGTCGGCGGTCTGGGACCTGCGCTGCAGCGCCTGGTGGAGTCGACGACGAACCTCGCCGGCGGCTTCCAGGAGAACCTGCCGCAGGTCAACGACATCATCGCCAACGCGGAGCCGATCCTGCAGAGCCAGGTCGACTCCGGGGACGCGATCGGCCAGTGGTCGCGCAACCTGAACGTCATCGCCTCCCAGGCCGCGCAGCAGGACGCCGCGCTGCGCAACGGGCTGCGCAACGCCGCACCGACGCTGGATCAGGTGACGACGGTGTTCAGTGACGTCCAGGAGGCGTTACCGCAGACCCTGGCGAACCTCGCCGTGGTGTCCGACATGCTCAAGCGCTACAACAAGAACATCGAGCAGACGTTGGTGATCTACCCGCAGGGCGCGTCGCTGCTGCAGATGGGGTCGATCATGGAGGACGGCGGCCTGCTGCACTTCGGTCTGTCGATCAACCTGCCGCCGCCGTGTATGACCGGCTTCCTGCCGGCCTCGGAATGGCGTTCGCCCGCCGACACCAGCCGCGCGCCGTTGCCGTCCGGCACGTACTGCAAGATCCCGAAAGACTTCCAGGGCAATGCTGTTCGCGGTGCGCGCAACTATCCGTGCGTGGATGTGCCCGGTAAGCGCGCGGCCACCCCGGCGGAGTGCCGCAGCGACGAGCCGTACGTGCCGCTGGGCACCAACCCGTGGTACGGCGACCCGAACCAGATTCTGGCCTGCCCGGCTCCGGGCGCGCGGTGTGACCAGGGCGTCGATCCGGGCCGGGTGATCCCGGCCCCGTCGATCAACAACGGCACCAACCCGCTGCCGGCCGACAAGCTGCCGCCGCCGCAGTCGACGGCGCCGATCAGCGACCCGGTCAGCCCGCCCGGTTCGGGTACCGTCAGTTGCAGTGGACAGCAGCCCAACCCGTGCATCTACACTCCGGCGCAAGGCCCGCCCGGCACCACCGCCGCCTACAACCCCAGCAGCGGCGAGGTGGTCGGCCCGGATGGCGTCCGGTACAACGTCAGCAATTCGAGCAACCCAGGAGACGACGGATGGAAGGAGATGCTGGCACCAGCCGGCTGAACCCCACCACCGACGCCGACGCTGACAGCGCGCCGCAGGACACCCCGGCGGCAGCTGACGACGACACGGTAGTTGAAGACACGACGGTCGTTGACGACCAATCCACCGCAGACGACGCAGAAGCTGACGAATCCGCCGCCGGCGATGCCGGGGCGGAGGCGACCGCCGACCAGGATTCCGAGGTCGAAACCGAGGGCCCTGCCGCCGCCGACCCTGCGCCCGGGGACGCCGACGCCGACAGCCCCGCTGCCGACGACCCTGCAAACGAGGACGCGACGGTCGGCGCCGGCCGGCACGCGGACCGCCGCCCGACCCGGCTCGGTCGCGGCTGGCTGACCGCGGTCTGCGCGTCTTTGGTGCTGCTCGCCGGAGCCGCGGTGGCCGGCGGGTACCTGGCGTGGCGGGCCAACGAGCGCGCCGCCGAGATCGCCCAAGCCGACGCGGCCGCGCTGGCCGCCGCCAAGGACTGCGTCGCAGCCACCCAGGCGCCCGACACCGCGGCGATGACGGCCGCGCAGTCGAAGATCCTGGAGTGCTCCACCGGCGAGTTCGGCGTGCAGGCCGGCATGTACAGCAGCGTGCTCGCCGAGGCGTACCAGGCCGCCAACGCCACGGTCGTGGTCGACGACCTGCGCGCGGCGGTCGAGCGGCACAACGACGACGGCAGCATCAACGTGCTGGTGGCGATGCGGGTGAAGATCTCCAACGTCGAGGCCACCGACAACCAGGTCGGCTACCGCCTGCGGGCGACGATGGCCCTGGACGAAGGGCAGTACCGGATCGCCAACCTGGACCAGGTCACGTCGTGACCGCGGTGCTGGACACGACGCCGGAGCATTCGGAGACCGCGTCGACACCGGATTCGGTGCCGGCCTCCTGGTCCGCCCGGGTGGGCGCGCTGCTCGTCGACACCCTGCCCGGTGCCGGGGTGGTCGCGACCGCGGCGCTGCTGGCGCTGGCGACTCCGGCCGACGACGCGATGCGATGGGTGTTCACCGCCGTTGCGGGGGTGGCGCTCTTCGCGATGGCGGTCAACCGCTTGGTCCTGCCGCATGCCGTCGGATGGACGCTGGGTCGCGCCCTGTTCGGGCTGCGCGTTGCGCAC
>NZ_BLTG01000121.1 GCF_017312405.1 Mycobacterium sp. PO1 | reverse complement strand
GACACAGGGCTACTCATCGGTACCGGTCTGCTCTTCGCGCGAGCGCTCATCGGTACCGGGCGTGAGCAGCATGTCGGTGTTGTAGATGTCGGCGCCGTGTTCGCGTTCGGACAGCGCGAACGCCATGACGCTGCCGGCGTCGAGTTGGGCGGCCGCCTTCTCCTTGGCTTTGACGTTGTCGCTCTGCCAGATGGGGCCGAGCCCGAGGATCGTGACCTGCTCGGCGTACCAGTACGACAGCCCGTAGAAGCCGAGTATCTCGCTGAGGACCGCGTTGCGTGAGGTGTCCCAGCGCTTGTTCGGGTCGCCGCCGGCGAACTCCGACGGGGTCAGGAACGTGGCGAACAGTCGCTCACGACGGACGAAGTCCAGGAAGTCGGTCACCCACGTGGCCTCCAGGTCGTCACGCAGCAGGCGGGTCTTTCCCCGCTCTTCGAACCAGTCGATCAGGGACTGCAGCTGCCGCCGCGACTCCGCATCGAGGTGGTGCGGGTCGAAGCGGTTCGGGTCGAGCAGCAGTCGGGCGGTCGTCGGCATGCTCGAACTCTAGAGAAACCCGGGTCAGATGATCGCCGCTATGGCGCAGAACAGCCGGATCAGCCTCGATCGAAAAGGGCGTTGAGATTGAAAAGGGCGTTGAGGTTGAAAAGGGCGTTGAGGTTGAAAAGGGCGTTGAGACTGCAGCCACGGCGACGAAGTGCGAGTGGAAGCCGCGGTGAGCGCAGTATCAACGGAGCTCGTGGGCACTCGTGGGCACTCGTGAGCACTTGATCAACGGCACTCAGGCCGCGTGGACGTCGCGCAGACCCACCGCATTGGTCAGCCCGGAGCAGTTCACGCAGCCCACGCACCCGACGCAGCCCTCGCAGTTGACGCATCCGGCGCACACCTTGCAGCCACGGCACGCGACGCAGCCCAGGCAGGCCAGGCAGCCGGCGCACGCGATGGACAACACGGTCAGGATGCAGCCCGCGATGGCCGCACTGCCCGCGGTGGCGATCGAGCGGGCGACCGCGGCACTGCCTGCCGTGGCGACCGACCCGGCCACCCCCGCGCTCCCGGCGGTGGCAATCGAGCCCGCAACGCCGGCGCTCCCGGTGGTGGCGATGGACCCGGCGACTCCGGCGCTGCCCACTGTGACGAGCGAGCCCGCCACGCCGACGCTGTCGGACGTAGCGCGCGAACGCACCACGCCCGGGTCGTCGTCAGACTCGGTCACCGGCTTCACCTGATCTGCCTGCGCTCACCTGCGGAACAGCTTGTTTCCCAGCCACACGATCGGGTCGTACTTGCGGTCGGCCGCACGCTCTTTCATCGGGATCAGCGCGTTGTCGGTGATCTTGATGTGCTCGGGGCAGACCTCGGTGCAGCACTTGGTGATGTTGCAGTAGCCCAGGCCGTTCTCTTCCTGCGCCTGCTCAGCCCGCCGGCCGTGCACGTCCAGCGGATGCATGTCCAACTCGGCCTGGCGCATGAGGTAGCGCGGCCCGGAGAACGCTTCCTTGTTCTCCTCGTGGTCACGGTTGACGTGGCAGACGTTCTGGCACAGGAAGCACTCGATGCACTTGCGGAACTCCTGCGAGCGGTTCACGTCCTCCTGCGCCATCCGGTACTCGCCGGGCTGCAGGTCCTTCGGCGGGGTGAACGACGGGATCTCGCGCGCCTTCTCGTAGTTGAAGGACACATCGCACACCAGGTCCCGCATCACCGGGAAGGTTCGCATCGGGGTGACGGTGACGACCTCGTCCTCACCGAATGTGGACATCCGGGTCATGCACATCAGCCGGGGCCGGCCGTTGATCTCGGCCGAACACGACCCGCACTTGCCCGCCTTGCAGTTCCACCGCACCGCCAGGTCACCGGTCTGCGTCTGCTGCAGCCGGTGGATGATGTCGAGCACCACCTCGCCGTCGTTGACCTCGACGGTGTAGTCCTTGAGCTCGCCGCCGCTGGCGTCCCCGCGCCAGACCCGCATCTTCGCGTCGTATGCAGCCATGGCTTCAGCCCTTCCGTTGCGGGTGTTCGACGAGCTCGTCGTCGGTGTAGTACTTCTCGAGTTCGGAGAGCTCGAAACATTCGAGCAGGTCCGGTCGCATCGGCACCTGCCGTTGCTTCTCGACGGTGACGTCGGGGACCACCGGATCGTCGCCCTCGACGCGGCACGCCAGCAGGGCATTGCGCCACTGGGCGTCCATCTGGGGGTAGTCGTCGCGGGTGTGGCCGCCGCGGCTCTCGGTGCGGGTGATCGCCGACTTCGCGACCGACTCGCTGACCAGCAGCATGTTGCGCAGGTCCATCGCCAGATGCCAACCGGGGTTGAACTTGCGATCCCCTTCGACCTTGACGTTGCGGTAGCGCCGGCGCAGCTCCTGCAGTTTGTCCAGCGCCTCCTGCATCTCCTCGGACTTGCGGATGATGCCGACGAGGTTGTTCATCGTGTCCTGCATGTCCAGCTGCAGGGTGTACGGGTTCTCCGGTGCCGAGCCGTCGCCGGGGCCGTCGAACGGGGCCAGTGCCATCGCGGTGGCCTTCTCGACCGAATCGTCGCTGACCTTCGGACGGTCCGACATCGCCCGCACGTAGTCCGCCGCACCGAGGCCGGCGCGCCGGCCGAACACCAGCAGGTCCGACAGCGAGTTGCCGCCCAACCGGTTCGAGCCGTGCATGCCGCCGGCGCACTCGCCCGCGGCGAACAACCCGGGTGTCGCTGCGGCGCCGCTGTCCGGGTCGACCTCGATCCCGCCCATCACGTAATGGCAGGTCGGCCCGACCTCCATCTCGTCGGTGGTGATGTCCACCTCGGCGAGCTCGATGAACTGGTGATACATCGACGGCAGCCGGCGCTTGATCTCCTCGGACGACATCCGAGACGCGATGTCGAGGTAGACGCCACCGTGCGGGGTTCCGCGGCCTTCCTTGACCTCGGTGTTGATCGCCCGGGCGACCTCGTCGCGGGGCAGCAGGTCAGGGGTGCGCCGGGCGGAGTCGTTGTCCTTGAGCCATTTGTCGGCCTCCTCCTCGGTCTCGGCGTATTGGCCTTTGAAGACGTCGGGGATGTAGTCGAACATGAACCGCTTGCCCTCGGAGTTCTTCAACACTCCGCCGTCGCCGCGCACACCCTCCGTGACGAGGATGCCCTTGACCGACAGCGGCCAGACCATCCCGGTCGGGTGGAACTGGATGAACTCCATGTTGATCAGCGCCGAGCCGGCCCGCAGTGCCAGCGCATGGCCGTCGCCGGTGTACTCCCAGGAGTTCGAGGAGACCTTGTACGACTTGCCGATGCCGCCGGTGGCCAGCACCACCGCGGGCGCCTCGAACAGGACGAACTCGCCGGTCTCGCGGTAGTAGCCGAACGCGCCGGCGACCTTGCCGTTCTCCAGGATCAGCTCGGTGACGGCGACCTCGTGGAAGACCCGGATCCGGGCCTCGTAGTCGCCGAGTTCGGCCTTGTCCTCCTGCTGCAGCGACACGATCTTCTGCTGCAGCGTGCGGATGATCTCCAGGCCGGTGCGGTCACCGACGTGGGCCAGCCGCGGATAGGTGTGCCCACCGAAGTTGCGCTGGCTGATCTTGCCGTCCTTGGTGCGGTCGAACAGTGCGCCGTAGGTCTCCAGCTCCCACACCCGGTCGGGCGCTTCCTGCGCGTGCAGTTCGGCCATGCGCCAGTTGTTGAGGAACTTGCCGCCGCGCATGGTGTCACCGAAGTGCACCTGCCACGAGTCCTTGGTGTTGACGTTGCGCATGGCGGCCGCGCAGCCGCCCTCGGCCATGACGGTGTGCGCCTTGCCGAACAACGACTTGGTGATCACCGCGACCCGCAGACCGCGCTCGCGTGCCTCGATCACCGCGCGCAAACCAGCGCCGCCGGCACCGATCACGACGACGTCGTACTCGTGCCGTTCCAACTCACTCATCACAAATCACCCTCAACTAGTCCTGGAATTAAGTTGTCAGCCAATGAAACGCAGGTCGGGGAACCACCCGGCGGCCAGCGCCATCACGTAGAAATCGGTGAACATCAAGGTGCCGAGGGTGATCCACGCGAAGGTCTTGTGCCGGGTGTTGATCTTGCTGATCTGCGTCCAGAGCCAGTAGCGCACAGGGTGTTTGGAGAAGTGCTTGAGCCGGCCGCCGGCGACGTGGCGGCATGAGTGACACGACAACGTGTAGGCCCACAACAGCACGACGTTGGTGACCAGGACGACGTTGCCCAGGCCGAAACCGAAGCTGCCGTCTTCCTTGGTGAACGCCAGGATCGCGTCGTAGGTGTTGATGATCGAGATGATCGCGGCGATGTAGAAGAAGTACCGGTGGGTGTTCTGGATGATCAGCGGGAAGCGGGTCTCACCGGTGTAGGTGGCGTGCGGTTCGGCCACCGCGCACGCCGTGGGGGCCTGCCAGACGGTGCGGTAGTAGGCGCCGCGGTAGTAGTAGCAGGTCAGCCGGAACAGCAGCAGGAACGGTAGCGACAGCGCCGCATAGGGCAACCACCACACGTCCGGCAGGAACTGGCCGAAGTGGCTGGCCTCCGGGACGCAGCCGGTGCTCACACACGGTGAGTAGAACGGCGTCAGGTAGTGGTACTCGGGTACGTAGTACCAGTTCTGCATGAACGCCCGCACCGTCGCGTAGATGATGAACGCGGCGAAGCCGAGGTCGATGATGACGGGCGACTTCCACCAGTTGTCGGTGCGCAGCGTCCGCTGCGAAATCTGGGCACGACCAGGAGAGAAGACGCCGGTCGCGTTGCGGTCGGCGGCGGGTGCGCTCACATTTGCCTTTCGGTGTTCTTTTGTCCCACGTGCTCAGTGTGCCTCCTCGGGCACAGCGTGAGCTCAGCGCGTCCCGCCGAGGCCTTCGTCGTCGACGCCGCGCCAGAAGTCCGTGTCGTATTGCGTATCCGGGATCGGGATGCGCTCGGCGACGTGCTGATGGCGGGTCACCCCGCGCGCCAGCTCCAGTTCTTCTGCGTCGATGTCGAGTCGGTCGATATCGTTGAGGATGCGCTCGGCGTCATTGACGATGCGACGGGTGGCTGGGCTGTCCCCGTATCGCGACGCCAGCGATGTCACGCACCGCCGGAGGTTTCCGATGAGATCGTGAAGCTCGGCGAGTTCGGTGGTGCTGGACAAGTGACCTCCTTGGGCTGAAGGGTGTCAGGAATCACATTACGACACCCGATGCTAGCCACATCATCGAAGTAATGGTGAGACAGATCACTTTGACGGGCGGAGCGTATCGATGGGTCCTGAACGGCTGAAAGACGCAGCGGAGACGCTGTTGCGGATGCACACGCCGGGCGACCCCGTGATCCTGCCGACGGTGTGGGATGCGTGGTCGGCCCGGCTCGCCGTCGACGCCGGGTTCGACGCGTTGACGGTTGGCAGCCATCCGGTGGCGGACTCGATCGGCAAACCCGACAACGAGGGAATGTCGTTCGAGGAGCTGCTCGCCCGGGTCACGCAGATCACGACCGCGGTCGAGGTGCCGGTGTCGGTCGACATCGAGTCCGGCTATGCGCAGCCGCCTGCCCGGTTGATCGAGGGGCTGCTGTCCGCCGGTGCGGTGGGGCTCAACATCGAGGACACCGTCCACAGTGAGGGTGGTCGGCTGCGTTCGGCCGGTGAGCACGCCGAACTGGTCGACGCGCTGCGCGCCGCGGCCGCGGCGGCCGGCGTGCATGTCGTGATCAACGCCCGCACCGACCTGTTTCTCCGCGCCGACGGTGACGAGGCCGACCGGGTCGACCGTGCGATCGCCCGGCTGCGCCACGCCGCCGAGGCGGGTGCCGACGTGTTGTACCCCGTCGGGTTCCATGATCCGGATACGTTGCAGCGCTTGACGTCCGAGTTGCCGCTACCGGTGAACGCGATCGCCGATCCGGGCAAGGCGGACCCGTCGTCCTACGGTCCGCTGGGCGTGGCGCGCATCAGCTTCGGGCCGCTGTGGCAGGCGGCGCTCGCCGAACGGGCGACCGAGATCCTCGGGCGCTGGATCTGAAGGACGGCTCAGTCCGTCTCGACGATCAGTACCTCGGTCTTGGCCCGCTTGCGCACCAGGCGTGGCACCGATCCGACGAGCCGTCCGACCATCGAGTTCATCCCGACGCTGCCCACCACCAGCAGGTCGGCGTCGAGATCCTCGGCGAGTGCCACCAGCGCGTCGGCGGGCGCACCCTCGACGGCTCGCTCTTCGACGTCCTGTGCGCCGGCTTTCCTGGCCCGTGACGACGCGTCGCGCAGCAGGTCGTAGACCGGCGCATTGCCCGTCGTCCGGTAGCGCTCGTCGCGGGGCTGGTCGGGGTCGGGAGCCCCGGAGGGGTGATGGTCGGCCTGGTACGCCGAGGCGACCACCAACCGGGCGTTGGACTCTGCGGCCAGGCCGGCGGCCTTCTCGACCGCGCGGATGGACGTCTCGGAGCCGTCGGTTCCGACGATGATCACGCGATGATCCGGCACAACGCACCTCTTCAGTAAACAAGTGTTCTTACTTCATGGTAATGAATACCGCACGGTGGGCCGGGAGGGGGCTGTTGTCGAGAAATCTGCCGTTGAGCCGGCTGTGTGGTCGATCGCTCGGCGCCCGCGTACAACCGTCATCGCCCGGCGCCCGCACAACCGTCATCGCCCGGCGCTGGCGCACTCTCCTCACCACACCGGACAGACGCGCAGGCAGATCCGCATCCGAGGGGGCGCGACGGCCGGTCAGCCGAACTGGCCCACCGCGAATCCGGCGAGCAACACGGCGAACCCGCCGACCTCGCCGATGATCAGTGCGGCCATCGCCAGCCGGATCTTGGTGTCGACGTGCTCGAACTGATTGGTGGTGTCGCGGCGGAGGCCGTGGACGACGTAGGTCGCGATCGCTGCCACGAAGAAGAACACCACCACCGCGGCGGCGGCCAGATTGACCGCTGCCGGCCAGGCGCTGAGCTCGACGAACACGGCCAGCAGCATGGTCGCGAACGAGTAGAGCAGCGCCGCGCGGTGCGCGATGTCGACGTAGGGGTGTGCCAGATGCGTCGGGCTGGTCGCCATCTGGCGGTACTTCCAGATCCCGAGGATCAGAGCCCAGGCGAAGATCAGCCCGGAGGCGAGCACGGTCAGCGTCGTGTCGATGCCCAGTCTCGTATCCATGGCGGCAACACAGTAACCGGTGGGAGCCGCTGGCTCCCACCGGTTCTGCGTCGGAGTTACCTGCTTTCGATCGCGATGCGATGCGCGTCGGCGCTCGTGTGGGCTCCGGCCACGCGAACGGTCAGCACGCCGGCGTCGTAGGCCGCCGATACGGCGTCCCCGGTGACGTGGGCGGGTAGTCCGAACGAGCGGTGGAACGAGCCGTAGCGCACTTCGCTGAACCTGCGGTGGCCCTCGGCGTCCTCCTCGGTTCGTTCGTCACGGCGTTCGCCCTTGATGGCCAGTCGGCCCTTGTCGATCTCGACGGTGACGTCCTTGTCGACGTCGACGCCGGGCAGATCCACCCGGATCACGGCGTCCTCACCGTCTCTGGTGACCTCGACGGCCGGGTTGATGCCGCTGGCCCAATCGCCGGCGGCAGGGCCGAAGAAGTCGCGGACCCAGCGGTCGGTGTTCCACGGCGTCAGCGCCGGCCGCGACCACAGTGATACTGCATGTGCCATTGTCGTCATCTCCTCGAGTCGTGACCGGCTCGGGCGCCGGTTCGTTCACCCTGTAGAACTTGAGCGGACCACGCTCATGTTCCGGATGGGGTTTCGCTCTGAGCGAAGGTCCTCACAGGTCGTCGCGAGCCCACGTGAGCAAGCTGTGATGACCGCTTCACAGGAGGCGACACGGCGGCAATATCGGCTTCGTAGGTTCAGCTCCATGGCTGCCACATCACATGTCGTGGTCGTCGGCCACGGGATGGTCGGCCACCGTTTTGTCGAGGCGCTACGCTCCCGCGACGCCGAGGGCAGGTGGCGGATTACCGTGCTCGCCGAGGAGCGCGACGCCGCGTACGACCGCGTCGGCCTCACCGGGTACACCGAGCACTGGGACCGCACCCGGCTCGCGCTGCCCGGCAACGAGTACGCCGGCGACTCCTCGGTCGAGCTGCGGCTGGACTCCCGGGTCGTCGACATCGACCGGCACGCCAGGACTGTCGTCACCGCCGACGGTTCCCGGATCGGTTACGACGCCCTGGTGCTGGCCACCGGTTCCTCAGCGTTCGTCCCCCCGGTCCCGGGCCGCGACCTGCCCTGCTGCCACGTCTACCGCACCCTCGACGACCTCGACGCGATCCACGCCGACGCCCAGCGGACCCTGGCCGCCGGGCACACCGATGCCGGAGTCGTGATCGGCGGCGGCCTACTCGGTCTGGAAGCGGCGAATGCGCTGCGCTCCTTCGGTGTGACGGCCCACGTCGTCGAGATGGCGCCGCGCCTGATGGCCCAGCAGCTCGACGAGGCCGGCGGCGCCCTGCTGGGCCGGATGATCGGCGACCTCGGTATCGCCGTGCACACCGGCGTGAGCACCGAGTCCATCGCACCGGCCCAACGCAACCGCCCGCTGCGGCGGTCGGCCGACAGCGACTCGGTGCACGTGACGCTCAGCGACGGGACCGTCATCGACGCCGGCCTGGTTGTCTTCGCGGCCGGGGTGCGACCCCGCGACGAGCTGGCCCGCGCCTGCGGGCTGCAGCTCGCCGAGCGGGGCGGTGTGCTGACCGACCTGGCCTGTGTCACCGACGATCCCAGCGTGTATGCCATCGGTGAGGTGGCCGCGATCGAAGGCCGGTGCTACGGCCTGGTCGGTCCCGGCTACACCAGCGCCGAGGTGGTCGCCGACCGACTGCTCGGCGGGGGTGCGGACTTCCCCGAAGCCGACATGTCCACCAAGCTCAAGCTTCTCGGCGTCGACGTGGCCAGCTTCGGCGACGCGATGGGCGTCACCCCGGACTGCCTGGAGGTCGTCGTCAACGACGCGGTGGGGCAGACCTACGCCAAGCTCGTGCTGTCCGACGACGTGAAGACGTTGCTGGGAGGCATTCTCGTCGGTGACGCATCGGCGTACGGGATCCTGCGTCCGATGGTCGGCGAGCAGCTGCCCGGCGACCCGATGGCGTTGATCGCCCCGACTGGGACATCCAGCGGGTCAACAGGTCTCGGCGTCGGCGCGCTTTCGGAGGCGGCCCAGATCTGCTCCTGCAACAACGTTACCAAGGGTGATCTCACCGGCGCGATCGCCCAGGGCTGCCACGACGTGCCCGCGCTGAAGACCTGCACCCAGGCAGGCACCAGCTGTGGTTCGTGCGTGCCGCTGCTCAAGCAGCTGCTCGAAGCCGAAGGCGTCGCGCAGTCCAAGGCGCTGTGCGAGCACTTCAGCAATTCGCGAGCCGAGCTGTTCGAGATCGTCTCGGCCACCACGATTCGGACCTTCTCGGGTCTGATCGAACGGTTCGGCACCGGAAAGGGTTGCGACATTTGCAAACCCGTCGTCGCGTCGATCCTGGCCTCGACCAGTTCGGAGCACATTCTCGACGGCGAACAGGCGTCGCTGCAGGACTCCAACGACCACTTCCTGGCCAACATCCAGCGCAACGGCAGCTATTCGGTGGTGCCCCGCGTGCCGGGCGGTGACATCACCCCCGACCACCTCATCCTGATCGGCGAGATCGCCAAGGAATTCGACCTCTACACCAAGATCACCGGCGGCCAGCGCATCGATTTGTTCGGTGCGCGCGTCGACCAGCTGCCCGAGATCTGGCGGCGCCTGGTCGAGGGCGGCATGGAATCCGGACACGCCTACGGCAAGGCGCTGCGCACCGTGAAGAGCTGCGTCGGCAGCGACTGGTGCCGGTACGGGCAACAGGATTCGGTGCAGATGGCCATCAACCTCGAGCTGCGCTATCGCGGTCTGCGCGCCCCCCACAAGATCAAGATGGGGGTGTCCGGATGTGCGCGGGAATGTGCGGAGGCCCGCGGCAAGGACGTCGGCGTCATCGCCACCGAAACCGGGTGGAACCTCTACGTGGGCGGCAACGGCGGGATGACACCGCGCCACGCCGAGCTGCTCGCCGGTGACCTCGACGACGAGACACTGGTCCGCTACGTCGACCGCTTCCTGATGTTCTACATCCGCACGGCTGATCGGCTGCAGCGCACCGCGCCATGGGTCGAGGAGCTCGGCCTCGACCACGTGCGTGAGGTGGTGTGCGACGACTCGCTGGGGTTGGCCGCCGAGTTCGAGGCGGCCGTGGAGCGCCACGTCGAGGGCTACGCCTGTGAGTGGAAAGGCGTGCTCGAAGACCCCGACAAGCTGTCCCGGTTCGTGTCGTTCGTGAATGCACCGGACGTCGTCGACCCGACGGTGACGTTCACCGAGCGGTCCGGGCGGCGGGTGCCCACCGACATCGGTATGCCGAAGATCGGTGGGTGAGAGACGATGACGCTGCTGGGTGACGTCACCGTGTGGACGACCGCGTGCCCGTACGACCGGCTGCTGCCCAACCGTGGTGTCGGCGTGCTGCTTCCTGACGGTGTGCAGGCCGCGCTGTTCCGGCTCGACGACGGATCGTTACGCGCGGTCGGCAACATCGACCCGTTCTCGGGAGCCGCGGTGATGTCGCGCGGCATCGTCGGCGATCGCGGCGGGCGCCCCACCGTCCAGTCGCCGATCAAGAAGCAGGCGTTCGCGCTCGACGACGGGCGCTGTCTCGACGACCCAGATCGCAGCCTGCCCGTGTACGCCACCCGGCTCACCCCCGACGGTGACGTCCAGGTCGGCTCCTGATCCACCGCGAGACCTCCGCGAACGTGCGTTCCCTGTAGCTCGACAGCGTTGTCGACTACAGGGAATGCACGTTCGCGGCTGGGGCCCCCGGCCGGGGCCCGGGCGTTGTCCGTTCGAGACCAAAGTGAGGACTTTCGGCCCACGACGCGGCCACCGGCGCTGCCTACCGTGGTGGCCATGACCTACGTGATCGGCAGCGCATGCGTGGACATCGTGGACAAGTCCTGCATGCAGGAATGCCCGGCGGACTGCATCTACGAAGGCGACCGCGCCATGTACATCAACCCCAACGAATGTGTGGACTGCGGCGCCTGCCGGCTGGCCTGCCGGGTGGAGGCGATCTACTACGAGACCGACCTGCCCGACGAGGAGGCCCAGTACCTCGAGGACAACGCCGCGTTCTTCACCATGACGCTGCCGGGTCGCGATGCGCCGCTGGGTGATCCGGGCGGGGCGCTGAGCCTGGGTCGGGTCGGGGCCGACACCCCGCTGGTCGCGAGCCTGCCGCCGTCAACGACCCCGCATCCCTGAGAACTCTGCACCGGCCCGCTGGAAGCGGTTGCTGATCAGCCGGGTGATCCCCGGGTGCGTGCCCAACGGATCGGTGACGAGGTCGGCGCCGCTGGCGCGCAGCCGGTCCTGGAACAGCCCCTCCGACAGCAGGTAGGACGCCACCACGACGCGGCGGCGGCGGCGGGCGCGGGCGGCGGCGACGGCCTCGGCGACGCGGGGTTCGCCGGTGGCGGCGAATGCCAGCTCGACCCGCGAGCCGAGGACCGCCGACAGTGCGGCGGCCGTCGTGTGCAGATCGCGCATCGCATCCGGATCCGAGGTTCCCGCCGCGCCCAGGATGACGGAATCACCCGGACGCCAACCTGTTTCGAGTAGCCGATCGACCAGGACACGGATCAGTGCAGGGTCGGGCCCGAGGGCGGCGGTGACGGTGACGTCGGGGTGGCCGCTGTCGGCGACGTGGGCGGGGATGTCGCGGCGGACGTGATAGCCACGCGCCAGGAACGCCGGCACCAGCACGGCGGTCCGATCGGTGGCGGCGCTGAGCAGTTCGGTCGGAGTGGGGCCCAGGACATCGACGAACGCGACGTGCACCGGCCGGTCCAGGGTCTGTGCCACCCGATCGGCGAGATCGCCGATGAGCGAGACCCCGCGGGACACCCGCGTGCCGTGGGCGACCAGCACGAAGCTCACGAGGCGAACGCCTCGTCGACGGGCAGCCGGTAGCCGCGCTTGACGACGGTGGCCACCATCTTCTTGTCGCCCAGCGCGGTGCGCAGCCGCAGCACGGCAGTCTCCACCGCATGGGTGTCGGTGCTGCTTCCCGGCAGCGCCCGCAGCAGATCCGCTCGCGACACCACGGTGCCGGGCCGCAGCGCCAGCGCCCGGATGGTCGCCATGGCCGCCGGCGACATCGTCCTGACCGCGCCGTCGACCAGCACGCAGTTGCCGCGGATCTCGAGCAGATGGCCCGCCACCCGCACGGTCCGGGATTGCAGCAGCGGCAGTTCGTCGGTGATGTGGCGGGCCAGCGCGCCCAGCCGCATCCGTTCGGGGGCCGAGGTGGGCACACCGAGACGGACCAGAGGCCGGGCGGTGACCGGACCGACGCACATCGCGTGCACGCCACCGCGCAGCGCCGAGAGCACCTCGGCTCCCAGGCCCATCTCACCCGCGCGCATCAGCACCGACGCGACGGCGGGGGCCGAGGTGAAGCTCACCGCGTCGAATTTCTCCTCGGCGATGCCGGCGACCAACTGGTCGAAGTCCCCGTTGCGGGGCGCCGGATGCCACCGGTACACCCTGATCGGCACGACTTCGGCGCCGGCTGCGCGCAGCTCGTCGAGGAACTCCGGGAACGGATCCCAGTCGTCGGTCGCGCCGTGCAGTTGCACCGCGATGCGCGCACCCGCGATCCCGCCTTCGAGCAGGTAGTGCAGCACCTCGCGCGAGGATTCCGAGTCCGGCGACCATTCCTCGGGCAGGCCGCCCGCGCGCAATGCGCCAGTGGCTTTGGGGCCCCGTGAGACGACGCGGGCCTTGCTAAGCGCGTCGGTCAGCGCGGTGGCCACGCCCCAGCCGTCCGCCGCCGACATCCAGCCACGGAACCCGATGCCGGTGGTGGCGATGACGATGTCGGGCGGCGAGTCGATCAGCGACGCCGTGTTCTGCTGCAGCTCGTCGTCGTCGGGTAGCGGCACCATCTCGATGGCGGCGGCGCTGGTGACGGTGGCACCACGACGCCGCAGCAGCGTGGCGAGTTCGTCGGCCCGCCGCGCTGATGTCACCGCCACCCGAAACCCGGTGAGCGGTGAGAAGTCCGGCTCACTCATGCGTTCTGTCTATTGGCGCGATGTTTCATGCTGATTAAGCGGTGATTGCCCGGTCGTGTCGCGCCCGCTCAGGCCGTGAATTTCCGCTCACCGTCATCGCCTCCGGCATGTGAGCTCGGCTCACCAGACATCTCCGGCGCGCCAGTCGCAGGTCAGGGCGACGTCGGGGTCCAGCTCGACCCCCGCGGGCAGCTGCGCGGGCAGGACCATCACCGAGCCGTCGTCGTCGGGTGTCGGGGTCAGCCCGGCTGGGGAGAGGACCGAGGTCGGCCCCCGCCACGCGAGCCACCCGCGACTGACGTACACCGGCCTGCCCAGCTCCGTCGCGCTCAGCGCCCCCAGGTGGTAGCCGCCGCGGATCACCTGCTCGGCGGCGTCCATCAGGGCGGTACCCAGCCCTTGGCCGCGCTGGTCCTCCCGCACGGCGACGGCCTCGACATAGCCGCACCGCAGCACGGTGTCGCGGTAGAGCAGGCGACGCAGGACCACCGCGGCGTGCCCGATCAGCGCCCCGCGCCAGCAGATGACGGCGTGCATGCCGCCGAGGGCGTGGTCCCAGTCGTCGTCGGTGAACCCACCGTCGAACGCCTCCATCACCATGGCGCGGGCGTGCTCACGGGTCTCGTCGTCGAGGTCCGCGGTGTGGACGAGACGTGCGCGCACACCTCCGGTTCTACCAGCGCCCGCCCCGACGCGCCGGAAACGCACGCCGGCGAACCGCGCGCCGGTGCGCGCGACCGGGACGGTGTCGGCGCACCGCAGCCGGGCGATGACAGCGGCGACCCTCAGTGCTCGGACGGGCGGCGCGGCCGCGACCAGTGCAGCCGGACTGTCTGCCCGGGGCGTGCCTGGGCGAGCCGGTCGATGTCGTCGTCCACCACGACCCCGACGACCGGGTAGCCGCCGGTGACCGGGTGATCGGGCCCGAGGATCACCGGGAAACCGTTGGGCGGGACCTGGATGGCGCCGCGGGTGGCGCCCTCGCTGGGCAGCTGACGGTCGGGTCGGCGGTACTCCAGCGGCATCCCGACCAACCGGATCCCCACCCGGTCGCTGCGGTTGGTGACCTGCCAGTTGGTGCGCACCAGGATGTCGGCGTCGGCGAACCAGTCGTCGCGGGGGCCGGGCACCACCGCCAGCTCGAGCACGTCATCGACGGGCGCGGCCACCGGTGCCTGGTCGACCTCCGGGAAGTCGGCGGTGTGTGCGCCGACCGGCAGGACGTCGCCGGGGCGCAGCGGCAACGGCCCGATCGCCGACATCACGTCGTAGCTGCGCGAACCGAGTACCGGCTCGACATCGACGCCGCCGCGCACGGCCAGGTAGGAGCGCAGGCCCGAACGCGGCGGGTGCAGCGAGATGACCTCGCCGTCGTGGACGTAGTGGATGCTGTTTGAGCCGAAGGGGATTCCGTCGGCAGCCGGGTCGGTGTCCGCGCCGGTCACTGCGATGGCGATTCCTTCCTCGCCTGCCCCGCCGTGCACGCGGGCGGTGAAGCCGCCCATGGTCACCTCGACGGTGGCCCGGTCGCCCGGGTTGGCGACCAGACGGTTGGCCAGCGTGTGGGAGCGCCGGTCGGCCGCGCCGGAGCGGGTCACGCCGAGATGCGACAGACCGGCCCGGCCCAGGTCCTGCACGAGCGCGAGCGGACCGGTCTGGAGAACTTCCAGGGTGACGCTCATGGCTGCACCGCCCGGAACTGCACCCACATGCCCGGCATCAGCAGGGCGGGATCGGCGCGTTTGATGTCCCACAACGTCGCCGACGTCCGGCCGATCAGCTGCCAACCCCCGGGGGACTCGCGTGGGTAGATCCCGCTGAACTCGCCGGCCAGGCCGACCGAGCCGACGGGAACCTTGGTGCGCGGATCCGTGCGCCGCGGTACGGCCAGGCGATCGTCTCCGCCCACCAGGTAGGCGAAGCCCGGTGCGAAGCCGCTGAAGCCGACCCGCCACGGTGTGCCGGTGTGGGCGGCGACGACCTGGTCGACGTCCAGCCCGGTCAGCCGTGCCACCTCGTCGAGGTCGGCGCCGTCGTAGACGACGTCGATCACGACGTCGGCGCGGCCCTCGGGAGGGGCGGCGGCGTGGACGCTCTCGTCGGTGGGGCGGACCGTGCCCAGGCGCTGCCGGGTGGGCGCCTGGTACTCGACCCCGGCAAGCTTGATCAACACGGTGCGGGCGGCCGGCACGAGGTCGTCCACGCCGGGTAGCTCGGCGGCGCGCAGCGTCTCGGTCCAGGCCAGGACCTCGGCGGTGCTGTCGCATTCGAGCAGCAGCGCGCGGTCACCGTAATCGCGGATCCCCACGTCGCCGGTGCGCATCGCGTCCTTCGCGTCGGCTGTCACGCTCATGCCCCAAAGCTACCGCCGAGTAGCTTGGAAAGCGCCCGGTCGGCGCAGCTCTGGGACTCTTGCCAGAGCGGTCTTAACGAGAACTCAACCTGCGAGCTGATAGGTCGGCTCGCGCCGCTTGATCGCCGCGATCACGCGGTAGGTGATCGGCAGCATCACGACCTCGATCGCGGTCTTGTACACCCAGCCCTGGGCGGTGTACGTGGCGAAGTCGCCGAACGTCGAGATGCCGATCGCGCTGGCGGCGATCGCGCAGAACACCACGGTGTCACCCAATTGACCGACGAACGTGGAGCCGATCAGCCGCGCCCACAAGTGCTTCTCCTTGGTGCGCTCCTTGATCAGCACCACCACCCAGGCATTGAGCGTCTGGCCGACGATGAAACCGGCCAGGCCCGCGATGATCAGGGCCGTATAGGCGCCGACGACGTTCTCGAAGTGTTCCTGGTTGGGATAGAAGTCGGCCGCCGGCAGATACACCGTCGCCCAGAACGCGGCCGCGGCCAGCGCGTTCATCGCGAAGCCGGTGTAGATGGCCCGCCGCGCCGCCTTGAATCCGTAGACCTCCGACAGCACGTCACCGATGACATAGGTCAGCGGGAACACGATGAATCCGCCATCGGTGATGATCGGGCCGAACTCGACACCCTTGGTGGCGGTGACGTTGGAGATGATGACCAGCGCGGTGAAGACGGCGACGAGCACCGGATAGTAGGCCGAACCCACCCGAGCGAAGACGGCGTGCTCGTGGTCGACGGTTCCGGGGCTGGTCACGCAGTCATTAGATCAGTTCAGCGCAGCGGCGATCATCGGCGGCAACCTGTCGGCGACCACCGGCCACGACAACGTGGAGGCGTAGGCGATGGCTCCGGCGAGCTCCTTGTCGGTGAACACGTGGCGCTCTCGGTTGGTCGCGGACAGGGCGGCGATGACCGGGTCGGCGAGCAGCGCACCCTGCTCCTCGGGGCTCTCGGTGGTCCAGATCAGCACGTCTGCCGAATCGAGAACGTCGGCGATGCGGTCGCGGGGGATCAGTGGCTCGGCGGGGTCGGCAAGGGTCAATCCCATCTGGGTCAGGAACTCTCGCCGCCACGGCGGGCCGGTGACCCGCACGGCACCGCGCGTCAACCGGCCGTCGAGCAGGAGTACCGACGCGCCGGAGAACTGCGGATTGGCTTCTTTGACCTGCGTGAAGCGGGCCTCGACCCCGGAGATGAGCGCGGCCATGTCGTCGCGGCGGAACACCGCCTGGCCGATCGCGGTGGCCTGATCGCGCCACGGCTCGAAGAACGCCGCCGAGCCGGACTGCGGCAGCGTCGGCGCGATCTCGCCGAGCCGGCAGTAGGTCTCCTCGTCGAGGCCGGCGTCGGTGGCGACGATCAGGTCGGGCCGCAGCCCGGCGATCTGATCGACCTGGACGCCGTCGGCCAGACTGAGCACGACAGGCTGGGCACCGCCGAGACGGGCCTGCGCCCATGGCCACACCCCGTACGGTTCGTCGCCGAACCAGTCGGTGACCGCCACCGGCACCACACCGAGTGCGAGCAGGTCGTCGGCGTCGGTCAGGCCGGCGCTGACGACCCGGGTCGGGGGCGCCGGGATGCGCGTCTCCCCGAAGGCATGGGCGACGGTGACCGATCCGTCGTCGGCGACGGTCCCCGGTGGCTCGGGTGCGCACGCGGTGACGACGGCCGCTCCCGCGGCCATCGTGAAGAGGCCACGGCGGGACCACATCTCGTGACTGGGGGAGTCGATCAGGGAACGGGCGCCGGGATCGGCATCGGCGGCCAGATCGGCGGGGGCGCCGACGCGGGCACCGGCGGCGAGCCGGGCGCCGGCGGCGGGGGTGCGGCGGGTGGTCCGTACGGGGC
>NZ_BLTG01000120.1 GCF_017312405.1 Mycobacterium sp. PO1 | reverse complement strand
GACAGCCCCAGGAGACCCCGTGACCACCAACCCCTCCGCCACGTCCTCCGCGACCTCGCCCGGATCGCAGGGGCGGCGGCTGCGCGGCCACCTGGGCCCCGTCGGCATCGTCTTCATGGTCGTCGCGGCGGCAGCCCCTCTGACAGTCATCGGCGGCAACATGCCGCTGGCCATGGGACTCGGCAACGGGGCAGGCGCACCGGTCGGTTTCGCCATCGCCGCGCTGGTGCTGCTGGTCTTCAGCGTCGGATTCGTGACGATGACCCCGCACGTGCCCGAGGCAGGAGCGTTCTTCTCCTATGTCACCGTCGGGCTGGGCCAGCGCATGGGCAAGGGCATCGCGGTCGTCGCACTCATCGCCTACACCGCCATCCAGATCGGCATCTACGGCTACATCGGCTGGGCCATCTCCGACACCGTCGCCCACTACAACGGACCGGTGATCCCCTGGCCCGTCTACTCGTTCGCGGTCCTGGCGATCGTGGCGGTGCTGGGCTACCGCCACATCGAGTTGAGCGCCAAGGTTCTCGGCGTCGCGCTGACCCTCGAGATCGGCGTCGTGGTGCTGCTCGACGTGCTGATGGTCGCCGATCCCGGTCCCGCCGGCATCACCTTCGCGTCGTTCGACCCGGCCGTGTTCAGCCAGGGCACCATCGGAATCGCCATCCTGTTCGCCCTGACCGGTTTCATCGGCTTCGAGGCGACGGCGGTGTTCCGCGACGAGGCGCGCGACCCCGAGCGGACCATCCCCCGCGCCACCTACGCCGCAGTGCTGATCATCGGGGCGTTCTACGCGATCACCGTGTGGGCGTTCGTCGTCGCGATCGGCCCGGACCAGGTCACCGACGTCGCGCAGCAGACCCTCGACGGTGACGGCAACATGCTGCTGGACACCACCGGCGCCACCATGGGTTCCCTCGGGCGCGATGTCGTCAACGTCCTGCTGCTCACCAGCCTGTTCGCCTGCGTGTTGTCCTTTCACAACGTCATCGCGCGCTACCAGTTCGTGCTGGCCCGCAAGGGGCTGCTGCCTGCGCGGCTGGGCGCGGTGCACGATGACCACGATGCGCCGTCGTTCTCGTCGGTCGTGCAGACCATCACCGCCACGGTGATCGTCGCCGCGCTCGCCGTGCTGGGTATCGATCCGCTGGTCGGCGTCTTCGGCTCGATGGCCGGTGTGGCCACCGTCGGCATGGTGACGCTGATGCTCACGACGTCGGTCGCGGTCCTGGTCTTCTTCCTGCGCCACCCGGACCGGGCCGCGGGCCGGGTGTTCCCGACGCGCATCGCGCCGGCGCTGGCCGTCGTGGGCCTGCTGGCCAGCCTATGGTTGGTGCTGTCCAATTTCACGCTGGTCACGGGCGGCAGCGTGACGCTGAGCGCGATCCTGGCCGCGATTCCGTTCCTCGGGTTGGTCGTCGGGTTCCTGGCCTGGCGGCCGTCGCAATCGCTGTCAGCGACCGGTCCCGCGCGCGTCGAGGATCATCAGCGCGACGTGCAGTGACGTCATCGACTCACCGTCGTCGAGGTCGACTCCGAGTGCGGCGCGGATGGCCGCGAGACGTTTGTAGAGCGCAGGCCTGCTCATGTGCAGGCGCTCTGCGAGTGCCGCCTTGTTCCCGGCCAGCCGCAGGTACTCGCGCAGCACGGTCAGGTGATCGGGCCTCGCCTCGGTATCGTTGTCCAACAAGGCTTTCAGCTCGGTCTCGGCGAAGCGTTGGAGCCGATCGTCCTCACGCAACAACGTCACCAGTCCACGCAGCCGGACGTCGGAGGCACGGAAGTACGCCCGTCCGCCGGTCGGCATCGCCAACGCGACCTCGGCGACGTGAGCGGATTCCGCGAGCGCCGCGACAGCGTCGGTGACCTGCTCGGCGGGCGATCCCGCCGCCAGCACGGATTCGGACCCGTCGACGCGACGCACCTCCTCGCGCAGCCTGACGCCGAGCGCCGTGAGCGCCTTGTCCGCGCCGTTGCCGCGGGAATCCTGCAGTGCCAGAACCGCTCCCACTTCCCCGTCACCCTGCAGGGAGAACAGAGCCGAATGGCCGCCGGCGTTCACCGTGTGCGCGACCGTGTCCAGCAGCGCGATGTTCCGACGATGATCGGCGACCGGATCGGTCGGGATGTGGGGTCGGACCGCCCGGACCGTCACGGGCACATAGCTGGCCGTCCGGCGCAGACCGAGCGCCTGGGCACGAGCCGCGACATCCCGCTCGTCGGTGATCCGGCCACGCAGGACGTCGTCGATCAGCCCGCTCTGGGCCTGGTGCTGCAGTCCCGTTCTGTCCTGCTCGATCATCCGGTGCATGGCGAGCGCGGCGGCGGCACGTTCGAGCACCATCCGCGCCCGCGTCGGTTCGCCCGGCGCCCGGGGCACGACGAGCCGGCCCCATTCCTGCGATCGCGGGCCCACGCCGGTCACCGCCCAGGGTTCGGCATGTGCGCCTGCCGGGCTGCGCCGGGACCGGCGCTCCCAGTCGTCGAGCAGGTCGGCGGGAATCGTCGCCGACGCCGCGATCGCTTGATGCGACAGGTCTTCGAGTACCACCGGCTCGGCGAGCATGCGCGCCGCGGCGTCGACGATGCCGTTGATCGAGGCCCGTTTCATGCTCAGTTCGGTGAACGTCTCGTGCACCCGACGGTCGAAGGCGACCTCGTCGTACTGCTCGGCCACGAGCTTGCGGTGCACGGCCTCGGTGACCTCGACGAACCTGACGCGCCGATGCAGCACGACCAGCGCAAGCCCGAGTTCGTCGGCGATGGCGCCGGCCTGGCTGGGCAGTGTGGAGACCTCCGTGCCGACCTCGACGATCACGCCGACGGCACCGGCTTGCGCCAGGCCGGTCAGGTAGGGCCGCGGCGAGCGGGCGAGCGCGGCGCCGGTGGTCAGCACCAGCTCGCCGCCCTGCAGGAGCGAGGACAGGTCGGCCAGGTCGCTGACGTGCACCCAGCGAATCGACTCGTGCCAGCGGCACCGGCTCAGCACCTCGGGTTCGCCGCGCTGCACCACCGGCAGCGCGACCACCTCGGCCACGGTCAACGGCATTGACACAGTGTAAAGGGTCGGCCCTTTTTCGAAGCAATCTGTCACCACCGTGGCGGCTCAGCATGGGTCACGATAGAAGCAAAGTCCGAGTAGACGACAGGAAGGCGTGCACCGTGGCTCCCCAGGTGATTTCCCATTGGGTTGACAACGAGGTTTTCACCGGGTCTTCCGGTGCCACCGCGCCGGTGACGAACCCGGCCACCGGTGAGGTGACCGGGCAGGTGGCGCTGGCCACCGTCGAGGACGCGCGTGGGGTCATCGACGCCGCCGCCGCGGCGTTCCCGGAGTGGCGTGACACCTCACTGGCCAAGCGCACCGCGGTGCTGTTCCGCTTCCGCGAACTGCTCAACGAGCGCAAAGACGAACTGGCCGCGATCATCACGGCCGAACACGGCAAGGTGCTCTCCGACGCTCTCGGCGAGGTGTCGCGCGGCCAGGAGGTCGTCGAGTTCGCCTGCGGCATCCCGCACCTGCTCAAAGGCGGCTACACCGAAAACGCGTCCACCAACATCGATGTGCACTCCATCCGCCAACCGCTGGGCGTGGTCGGGATCATCTCCCCGTTCAACTTCCCGGCCATGGTGCCGATGTGGTTCTTCCCCCTGGCCATCGCCTGTGGTAACACCGTCGTGCTCAAACCCTCGGAGAAGGACCCGTCGGCAGCGTTGTGGCTGGCGGAGCTCTGGAAGGAAGCCGGACTGCCCGCCGGGGTGTTCAACGTCCTGCAGGGCGACAAGACCGCCGTGGACGAACTGCTGACCAATCCGACGGTCAAGTCGGTGTCGTTCGTCGGTTCCACGCCGATCGCCCAGTACGTCTACGCCACCGGCACCGCGGCCGGCAAGCGCGTCCAGGCCCTCGGCGGCGCCAAGAACCACGCCGTGATCCTGCCGGACGCCGACCTCGACCTGGCCGCTGATGCCATGGTCAACGCCGGGTTCGGCTCCGCGGGCGAACGCTGCATGGCCATCTCTGCCGCGGTCGCGGTCGGACCGATCGCCGATGACCTGGTCGCCAAGATCGCCGAGCGCGCCGCGACCATCAAGACCGGCGACGGCACCAAAGACTCCGACATGGGCCCGCTGGTGACCCAGGCTCACCGCGACAAGGTCGCCTCCTACATCGACGCCGGCGAGGCCGACGGCGCCAAGGTCGTCCTCGACGGCCGTCAGGTCGCCCCCGACGGCGGCCAGGACGGCTTCTGGCTCGGACCGACCCTGCTGGACAACGTCACTCCGGCCATGAGTGTCTACACCGACGAGATCTTCGGCCCCGTCCTGTCAGTGGTGCGCGTCGACACCTACGACGAGGCCCTGGAGCTGATCAACACCAACCCCTACGGCAACGGCACCGCCATCTTCACCAACGACGGCGGCGCGGCGCGCCGGTTCCAGAACGAAGTGCAGGTCGGCATGGTCGGCATCAACGTCCCCATCCCCGTCCCGATGGCCTACTACAGCTTCGGCGGCTGGAAGAACTCCCTGTTCGGCGACAGCCACGCCCACGGCATGGACGGCGTGCAGTTCTTCACCCGCCAGAAAGCCATCACCACCCGCTGGCTGGACCCTTCCCACGGCGGGCTCAACCTCGGCTTCCCCCAGAACGCCTGACCCCGGCCTGTCATCACCGCGAGCGCGCGCGTCTGCACACCGACACGACATAATCTGAGGCATCGAGCGCGCGCTCGCCCGGCACGAACGAAACGGAACCCCCGCTGTGACAACTACCTTCGAAGCTCTGCCCACCGGCGAGGACCTCGACACCGCGATTGCGCGCGGGCAGCGAGCCTACGAGCTCGACCGCAAGCACGTCTTCCATTCGTGGTCCGCGCAGGCACAGATCAAACCGATGACCGTGCTCGCCGCCCAGGGTTCCTATCTCTGGGACGGTGACGGCAACAGGCTGCTCGACTTCTCCTCGCAGCTGGTGAACACCAACATCGGCCACCAGCATCCGAAAGTCGTTGCCGCCATTGCCGAACAGGCCGCCAAGCTGTGCACGATCGCACCTCAGCATGTCAACGACGCGCGGTCCGAGGCGGCACGCCTGGTCGCCGAACGCACCCCGGGTGACCTGAACCGGATCTTCTTTACCAACGGCGGCGCCGACGCCGTCGAACACGCGGTGCGCATGGCGCGGCTGCACACCGGCCGCTACAAGGTGCTCTCGCGCTACCGCTCCTACCACGGCGGCACCGACACCGCGATCAATCTGACCGGCGACCCGCGGCGCTGGCCCAACGACTACGCCAGCTCCGGGGTGGTGCACTTCAACGGACCGTTCCTGTACCGGTCGACCTTCCACTCCGAGAACGAGCAGCAGGAAACCCAGCGCGCGCTCGAACACCTCGAGCGGCTGATCCAGATGGAAGGCCCGGACTCGTTCGCGGCCATCATCCTGGAGTCGGTGCCGGGCACCGCGGGCATCATGGTGCCCCCGCCCGGCTACCTGGCCGGCGTGCGCGAGATCTGTGATCGCTACGGCATCGTGTTCATCGCCGACGAGGTGATGGCCGGATTCGGCCGCACCGGAAAGTGGTTCGCGATCGACAACTTCGACGTGGTGCCCGATCTGATCACCTTCGCCAAGGGCGTGACGTCCGGCTACATCCCGCTCGGCGGGGTCGCCATCAACGAGGCCATCTACTCGACATTCGCCGACCGGGCGTACCCGGGTGGGCTGACGTACTCCGGCCATCCGCTGGCGACCGCCTGTGCCGTCGCCACCATCACCGCGATGGACGACGAAGGCATGGTGGACAACGCGGCGCGCATCGGCAAGGACGTCCTCGGGCCCGGCCTGCGTGAGCTCGCCGCCCGGCATCGCAGCGTCGGTGAGGTCCGCGGCCTCGGGGTGTTCTGGGCGATCGAGCTGGTGGCCGACCAGAAGACGCGTGAACCGTTGGCCCCGTACGGCGGTTCCAGCCCGGCCATGGCCGCAGTGCTGGCCGCGTGCAAGTCCGGTGGGCTGTTGCCGTTCGCGAACTTCAACCGCATCCACGCGGTGCCGCCGTGCAACGTGACCGACGACGAGGTGGCCGAAGGTTTGCGCATCCTCGACACGGCCCTCACCGTCGCCGACGAGCACGCGGTCTGAACTGAGCTGTTTGGCCCGCCGGGCCATCGAGGCAACGCCGCCGATCACGGCGATCACCAAGCGCCACGGTGACGATGCCTCAGTGAGGTGAGGCGACAAGCGCGACGGTGCAATGCGCCGTCGCAGTCTCCGTTGCGCACGCCTGCTCGACATAGTGCGCTGTCTCGACATCGCTGTGCAGTGTCACCGATGTCCTGAGGCAGAACTGTCACCGATCTCCTGATACATCACAGAATCGGAGCTCCGGTTTTGTCGGTGGTCGAATGTATGTTCGAGTCATGTCGGGTGTGGTCTTGTCGGAGGCGGTCGCAGCGGTGCGTGCCGCGGTTGATGAGGCGGCCGGTGCTGGGGTGGATCTGCTGGGTCGCGCGGATCTGGTCGACGCCCTGGATGAGCTCGAGGTGGTGTGGTGTCAGCTGCCGGCGCTGCGGAACCGGTTGTTGGCGCGTCTGCAGGTCGAGACCACCGCGAAGGAGATGGGCGCCAAATCGTGGAACCAGGTGCTGGCGGTGCGGTGGCGGATCTCCACCGCCGAGGCGGGGCGGCGGTTGGGTGAGGCGGCGCTGCTGGGGCCGCGACAGTCGCTCACCGGCCAAACCCTGCCGCCGGTGCTGCCGGCGACCGCGGCCGCGCAGGCCCAGGGTGCGATCAACACTGAGCATGTGGTGGTGATCGCCAAGGCGGTGGCCAAGCTGCCCGGTTTCGTCGACGCCGGCACCCGTGAGGAGTTCGAAACCGATCTGGTGCGCCTGGCGGCCGGGGCCGGACCCAAGGACGTCAGCGATGCCGCGGAGTTGGCGTTGTTCCTGCTCGATCAGGACGGCCCCGAACCCGACGACACCGAACGCGCCCGCCGCCGCGGCATCTCCAAGGGGCGACAGCGTGGCGATGCGATGACCCCGATCAGCGGGGAGCTGACCCCCGAAGCGTGGGCGCTGATGGAGGCGATCTTCGCCAAGTACGCCGCCCCGGGCATGTGTAACCCCGACGACCCCGAACCGTGTGTCTCCGGCACGCCCTCGCAGGCTCAGATCGATGCTGATCACCGCAGCCTGGCTCAACGCCAGCATGATGCGCTGGTCGCGGTGTTGCGGATCGCGCTGATGAGTGGTCAGCTCGGACAGCTCAACGGGTTGCCGGTGTCGGTGATCATCCGCACCACCCTGCAAGATCTCGAGTCCCGGGCCGGGATCGGAGTCACCGGTGGGGGCACCCGCCTCCCGATCGCCGAGGTGATCCGCCTGGCCGCCCACGCCCATCACAGCCTGGCGGTGTTCGACAAGGCCACCGGATCGGCGCTGGCACTGTTTCGGGCCCGCCGGGTCGCTTCCCCAGCACAGCGGGTCATGCTGATCGCCCGCGACGGGGGCTGCACCAAACCCGGCTGCACGGTGGGCGCCTACGGCAGCCAAGCCCATCACGTCGTCGCCGACTGGACCGACGGCGGCAACACCAACGTCGACGAACTCGGCCTGGCCTGTGGACCCGACAACCGCGCCGTCGGCCCCGAGGGCTGGAGCACCCGGATGAACGAACGCGGCGAAGTCGAATGGATCCCCCCACCAGCGTTGGACACCGGCCAAACCCGCATCAACACCTACCACCGCCCCGAACGACTCCTACGACCCCCCGACCAGCAGCCACCGAACCCTTCGACATCGAGCCGTTCGGGCGATCCCGGACCCGCCGCATCCACCCCGAGCGGTCACCGCGACCAGCCCGGCGACACCCCGCGGGTCGAGGACGAACCGATCGACGACAAGCCGATCGACCATAAGCCGATGGATGACGCGCTGACGGACGAGCCGATCAACTTTGAGCTGATCCACGACGAACCGATCGACCATGAACCGATCGACTGCCAGCCGATCGACCATGAACTGATCGACGACAAACCGATCGACTACGCGCTGAGCGACGGCCCGCCGATGGACGACGAGCCGATCGACTATGAGTTGACCGAACCATCGCCCAACGACAACCCCGAAGAATCCGACGAACCCTGCGAGCCAGGCGACCCCGACGATCCTGACAAACCCGACAAATCCCGCGGCCCCGACCAACCCGGCGGACCCGCGCCCCCAGACGGCCAAGCCGCCTGAGCGCGGCATCTCGAACCTCACGCCGCCGCGAGCAAGCGATAGGTGTCACTGGAGTTCGTGTTCAGGTGGTGCCCTGCGGCAGACGACGGTCGAATCGAGAATTGCCGAGAATGCGCGAAGAGTCGACCCGCGAACCTGAGGTCAAAAAGTGGAGGCTATAGGAAGAACATCGAACCTGTGTTTTGTCAATGAAAAATTGGCTGACCTGCAAAAACGCATCACCGAGTCACCACCTCGGCCACACTTGTCCGGACAAGATGTGCCCAAACCCCACGCGAAACGCTTCCTGAACGCCCACGACATCACCAATATTGTGGCCTGGTACGAAGCTGGCGAGACCACCCAGCAGATCGGCGCCTGCTACGGCATCTCCAAGACACGAGTCGCCGCTATCCTGCGCGAGCAGGGTGTCATGATCCGTCGCCAAGGCCTCACGGATGAGCAGGCCAGGGAGGCTGCCACGCTTTACGTCGCCGGCAAGTCACTTGCGTCGATTGGTGCCAAGTTCAATGTCTCCCACACCACTGTCGCTGCTGCACTTCGCAAGCAAGGCGTTCAACTGCGAGGGCGGCCAGGGTGGCAGTAGGTTTCGACACGCGGCGCTTTTCTAGTTCGTTTCGTCCGAAGATCGAGCATCGCGCGCCCGCCGTCAAGAATTCTTGTGGGCAGGGCTGGCTGACGCCAGACCTATCGCAGTGCCATCATCGATTCTCAACGCGACAAAGGAGACGTAGTTGGCATCGATGTGGATGGTGCGGAGCGACGGGGGCAAGCGCTACGACGACTTCCGCGACCTGACGGCTGTCGGTATCGGCTTTCCTGAAATCGCCGAGTCGGCATACTCCGGGGCAAGCCGCAAGGCGCTCCTCACCGCGTACTCTGAGGTCCGGCCTGGCATCAAGCAACATTCGGCCATGTCAGCTGCCTCGCAGGTGTACCGATTCGTCAATGAGATCGGTGTTGGCGACCTCGTTGTCACGTACTCGCCGACAAACCGCAGGTATCTCGTTGGCACCGTGCGGGCCGCGTGTACGTATCAGCCGGATCGCACGAATCTCGGCATGGACCTTTCGCGTCCCGTCGATTGGTTGCCAATCGAAGTCGACCGGGATCGCCTGACGGTCGGCACTCGAAACAGCTTGGGCTCGGTCATGACCGTATTCAAGCTGCCGGACTCTGCTAGTGCCGAACTGCTGGCAGCTGCGACGGGCGCACCCGTCGAAGTTGCCGAGCCTGAAATCGACACGAAAGCGGAAGATCCGCTTGAAGACTTCGAGGCCGTGGCCTTCGAGCGGATCAAAGACCAGGTTAATCAGCTCGACTGGGCCGACCTGCAGGAACTTGTCGCGGGCATATTGCGGGCGATGAACTACAAGACCCAGGTGTCGCCACCGGGGTCCGATCTTGGACGAGACATCCTGGCTTCGCCGGACGGCTTCGGCTTCGAACAGCCGCGAATCGTTGTCGAGGTCAAGCATCGCAAGGGGTCGATGGGAAGCCAAGAGGTCCGCAGCTTTCTCGGCGGTCGCCATAAGGATGACCGCGGGTTGTACGTCAGCACTGGCGGGTTCACGAAGGATGCACGCTATGAAGCCGACAGGTCGTCGGTCCCGCTGACACTGTGGACCCTTGAAGAGCTGACCAAGGCACTGCTCGACAACTACGAGCAAGCCGATGCACGGACAAGGGCCTTAGTTTCGTTGCGCACGTTCTACGCACCTGCCGACACGCGATGAGGATGGATTGGCACGACTTCGCCCATCAGGAAGCGCGGCCGATTCAACCGCAACCGGTAGGAGTTCTGGCCCGATGCTAATCTTGGTCAGCGCTGCTGGATTGAGCCTGGTAACAGGTCTGGTACTGCCCATCGTTGCGGTGGCCGTGATGCTCTACGTCATTCCCAGTTTGTTGTCTCGGTTCCGAGGCCGCACACGAAAGGAGGCGATGCGTATGAACGGAGACTCATTGACGGGTAGGTTGCTCTCAGCATCTGCATTTGTCGGTTCGGCTTTCCTTACGAACGTCGCCGCAGCTGCAGTGCCAGGCTGAGTCCAGCACCCAAGCTCTACCGGCGGGCGGCTTCGAACGCAGTCCGCCAGTCAGGCCCGAACAGGTCGACGGTGCTTGTCTCATCTGCCAGGTTGGCGAGATTCCGCCAGACTTGCGTCCGAGTCGCATCGTCATCGAGGGCCCAGGTCCGCCGAAGGTTTCGCTCCACCTCCCGCACATTCCCCGGCCGGCGGGGCAGTGGCCCACGACGGTCTCCGCTCGGATGATCAGTCTCCGTCAGTATTCGATCCTGCGGAAGCAACCGAAGAAAATCAGGGCCAAGCACACCTGCCGCCGCAGGTGGTACGGAGAAGTAACACCCGAGTCTGACAGCCTCTTCTGTGAGTCCCGGACTGCCGGTCCACCAGTGCAAGATCACGCCCTGCACCGGCAGGCGGTTCAACTCCCGCAGAACCTCGGCCTGAGCCTGATAGCTATGCACGCTCAGGATCCGGGGTTCGTCGGCGACCGCCGCCAGCACGCTGCGAAACGTCTCCAGCTGGACGCTCATCGGCACTCGGCTCGCCCCATCTAGCCCGGTCTCGCCAACGACAGGGGTCGTGCTCAGCAGGCGACGGAATTTGTCCGCGGTGAAGGCACGTTGCGACCGCACCAAACCTGGGTGGACACCAATCGCCCACACAGCACGACGATCGTTGCGAGAAAGATTCGCGAACTCATCAAGCGATCGAGTCATAGCGAAGACGAATGCATCGAGGTTTGCTACATCTCCCGCAGAGATACCGGCGTCGATATGGGCATGAGCATCCAGTGGCAGCAGGTGCTCACTCATAGGGATAGTCCGCGAAGTTCATCCATCGCTCGGTTGCAGAGCGCGGCGGCGTCTGCGAGCCGAATGGTGTTCGGAATACGCATCGTCGCGAGATCCTCTTCGCGCAGTTCAGTGGAGAGGAAGTCTCGCATCGCTGCTTCGACCGACTTCGATTTCAACCAATTTGCGACCCGCTCGTCACCGTTTGGATCGATGTACTCAGTGCGATCGGTGACGCCACTCGCGATGAACGACGCCTTCCGAAGCAGACATCCGAAGCAGACCCCGCACTGCGCACGACGACTGATTCCGTAGGTCTTGGCACCCGTGTGCGAACACGATGTTGTTGCACTGAGATATTCGGACGCGGCTTCGTCACCGAGAAGATCCCTTACCTCAGAGAACATTTCGCCTTTCGTGCGGTCTGCAAAGGGGTTGGATAGGTCACCATGCGCCCCACCTTGGCCATGATGTTGCGAACACCCAATAGGAATGCCGGGTGAGTGGTCTTCGTCGACAGGCTGCCGCGTCGGTTCGGCGAGAGGGGCGGGTTGATGGATGCGTAGCCATTTTCGGGAATCCAGAGCGGCAGCTGGTTGACTGACGCGACCGCAAGCCCGAACGCGAGAAACAGTAGCGATCGAGAACGGGTCGAGTTTTCTTTACGGTAGTAGTTGCCGTTCGCCGTCTTCCGACCCCGTGAGTGGTGCACCTGAACGTGGTCCGCGAGCGTTCCTGGAAAGAGCGCATTGGTCTGTTGCGCCAAGGAACGCTGCAAAGGGGGAAGGTACTTGTCCGAATAGTGAGATACGAGCGCGTGCTTGGCCGTTCCTTGCAACTCGTGTGCGGACAGCAGGGCGCCAACTCCTGAGTCGCCACCACCACTGAACAGGACGACGCGTGATGCCCCTACCGCGCGGACAGCCGTCTGCTCGGGCGCACCCTTCTGCTCTCGAAAAGCGAGATGCCAGGTGTCTCCGGTCAAGAATCCGAGGAGTTCTTGCAGTTCTGCGCGCACACTATCCCAAGGCTCGACAGACAACACATCGACTTCGATCGCAATATCTCGCTTGTTCCACCTCGCGAGACGGCCAGACCGAAGGACTGACCTGTCCGCAGACAGGACTGCCGAGGCAATGCGCACGAAGTCGATGTTGCGTTCATTGACCTCTCCGAATTCACCGAGGTTGGGTCCGACGTTCGATGCAAACCACGGATGCGAACCCACTCCATTCCAGAAGAATGTCCGGTCAGCAGCTGCCGTCGGTTCGGCTGGTACTGGTTCAACGCTTAGGAGGAACGGTTCGTTCATGCGGGATTCCCCGGCTTGTAGATCTTCCGCAGCGCCCGAACGCCTTTGGTAATCGCTTTTTCGATGGATGCCGCATCTGTCGCGCCAGACGCCAGGTTCGCCTGCGCGGCGAGCACCTGCGAGGTTTCATTGATGCCATCAATCAACTCGTCGCGCGAAACCTCGTCATTCCCGACGAGCGTATCGCCTGCTTCCGAGATGAAGATCTCGGCGGCGATAAGTCCAATGGCGTGCTCGGCGGTCTCGGCTGCGTCCGGTAGCTCACTGTTCAATGAGTCGTCCATCATCCAATCCACGAGCTTGCCGGCGATAGCGCGCTGTTCCTCGCTGGCGATGTCGCTCGTTGTCTGCGCAGCGCAAACGACGTCAACGATCTCCCTCACGATCTCAGCACGGCTTGTGAGTTGGGAGAGCGCGTCGAAATCCAGCCCAGCTCGCTCGATGGCCTCCCGATCACCCGCGCGGAAAGCACGAGCAAGCTCAGCTGCGCGACCCGCTGTTCTTGCGTACGAACCGACAGTTCGTTGTGGTGAGCTTTGGCGACCACCGGCTCCACCAGGCGTTGACCCGCCAGCCCCGCCGCCTCCGCCAGATCCTCGGGAGTACAGCGGGATCCGAAGCGCCTGAGCGACGACATTCGCCGGTAAGTCGCTCTTATCGGCCTTGGATTGCGACTTTGCCCAGTCTTCGAAGCCCTCCCGCATCGCGCGGGGGATTTTCCCATTAGAGCCCTTGTATGAAGAGCTCGTACCCATGGTTAGCTACGCTCCAGGGCAACATCAAGCGCGCCCGCTTGTTCGGAGCCGCCGTTCGCCTCGACCAGCTTCGTCATCTGCTCGATGATTGGTTGGGGATCGCCCTGTTTGACCTGGAGAATCGCGCCGGGCTTCAGCTCTTTTGGCGGAACGCGTTTCAGTGCAGCACAGGCAAGATCGACGCATTCCGGACGCAGGCGAGCGAAACGCAAGATCGCCGTTATACCGGCCGTCTGCCTGTCGGGCCTATCGATGATCACGGCGCCAATGTGCTTGACGAGCGCCTTTGCGTCCTCGTCCGCGAGTGCGACAATCATCTCGTCCTTGATGCTCCGGTTATCCGAGATCGATGATGAAAGTAGCCGTGTCGCGACGTCCTTGACGCGTGCCGAGAGCCCACCCGTTGAAATGACGACATCACTGTTGAACGACGCAGCGAACACAAGGTACGTGGCGAGTCCCCGATCCTG
>NZ_BLTG01000119.1 GCF_017312405.1 Mycobacterium sp. PO1 | reverse complement strand
CGGTCCGACCCCTACACGTATGTGGCCACGTGGATGGGGTTCGTCTACGTGGCGTTCGTCATCGACGCCTACAGTCGCCGGATCGTGGGCTGGCGGGCGGCCCGGTCAATGACCACCGACCTGGTCCTCGACGCCGTCGAACACGCGTTCTTCACCCGCACCCAGGACGGCACCAGCCTGCGCGGGCTGATCGCACATTCGGACGCGGGCAGCCAGTACACCTCGGTGGCCTTCACCCAACGCCTCATCGATGAAGGTGTGGATCCCTCGGTCGGCTCGGTCGGCGATGCCCTGGACAACGCGTGGGCCGAGACCACCGTCGGATCGTTCAAGAACGAGGTCATCCGCCGCCAGGGCCCGTGGCGGGACGTCAACCAGGTCGAACTGGCCACCGCCGAATGGGTGATGTGGTTCAACACCGAGCGCCCGCACGAGTACCTCGACGACTTCACCCCCGAGGCCGTCGAGAAGCTCCACTACGATCACAAACGCACCCCACCAAAGGCAGGGTGATTCAACGAATGCAGCCTCCGGACTCGCCGGGAGGGGTCACACATTGAGAAGCTGGCGCCGATACAGCGCTTGATCCCTCCGCCGAAGGGCACCCAGCCGTAGGGGTTCGGACGCGCCCCGACGAAACGCTCAGGATCGAACGTGTCTGGGTCGGGGTAAGTCTCCGGGTCACGGTTGATGGCATCGAGCAGCAGGACGATGCGTGTTCCGGCCGCCAGCGTGTAGTCGCCCAATCGATACTTCTCGGCGGTCATCCTGCCGGTAATCGGCGCGGGCGGCCGCAGGCGAAGGGTCTCGTTGATCACCGCCTCGGTGTAATCGGTATGTCCGGCGCCGATCTCGGCGCGTACGCGCCGCTGCACGTCGGGGTGATGCGCCAGCAGGTCCACCAGCCACGCCAGTGTGGTGGCCGTCGTCTCGTGTCCGGCGAGCATGAGCGTGATGACATCAGCGCGGATTTCGTTGTCCGACAGCCGATCGCCATCTTCTCCGCGTGCATCGACCAACATGCTCAGCACGTCGGTGGCGCCACCTCGCTCTGCGGTCTCGCGTCGACGGGCGATGAGTGGCAGCACAATCTGGTCGATCCTGCGATTGACGTCCCTCAGCGTGCCCCAGGAACGCAGTGCGCCGAGCCGGCGTGCCGCGTAGCGAACCGGAGTCTCGGTGGACAGTGCCAAGTCCAGCAGGTCCGCGAACGGCTTTCCGAGCCGTTCGATGTCTTCGGCGGCATGCACCCCGAAGATCACCTGCACGATCACGTCGAGTGTCAGGTCGCGACCGGCATCGAGCATCCGGACGGGTGAATCCGACGGCCAGGACGCCATCGCCGAGTGAGTAGCGGCCTTGATGGCCGGGACGTAGCTCCGCAGGGTGTCTCCGTGCAGCGGCGGGGTGAGCAGCTTGCGCCGCCGCAGATGTTCCGGTTCCTCCAGCACGAACATCGACCGCCGACCGTAGATCGCGGCGGCTGGTCCTACCCCTTCACCACCCAGCAGCACATCGGGTTTGGCGGTGAACACCTGTTTGGCGAGGGCGGGGTCTGCGACGGCGACGACGCGGCCGTAGCCGAGGACCGGCAGCGCGATCACCGGGCCGTAGCTCTGCACCAGTCGGCGTACCAGTGGCTGACCGCCGACGCCGTACGCCGCGGCATAGAGGCCGCCGAACAACGGGTACATCAACGGAGGAGAGGGCAAACTCGGTGGACGCACGAGTGCCACCATGGCATGCCGCCGCCGGCTCACGGTGAAGTTCGGTGCAAGAGGAGTGCGGCGAGATCGAGTGAGCGTGACGGCTTGAGCAAGCCGGCCTGATGGGTGCGCCGCCGGCTCGCGGTGACGTTCACCGCACGCAACGCATGCGGCGAGATCAGGACAGCGTGATGGCCCCGACGCCGCCGGCGTACACAGCGAGCATCAGGACCGTTTCGAAGCCGACGTTGCCCACCCCATGCTTCTGGCGGCGGGGCAGACCCAGAATCAGCGTCGACACCAGCACGATCGACAACAACACCCAGGCCATCTCCGCAGGCCCGACCGCTGAAGAGATTGTGCCGTCGCGGTATACGGCATCCAACACCACCAAGATCAGCAGGTCGTAGGAGCTGCCGCCGAGGCTGTCGCCGACCGCCAACGACAGCGACCCGCGGCGCACAGCGGTGACGGCGACGACCAGTTCGGGCAGCGGAGGCCCAAACACCAGCCTCAGCGGTAGACCAGATCGATGCGACGGAAGGCGCCCAGCTCGTGATCGTCCCGGAAACCGTTGTGGTCGCGCCGGCATCTCTCGTCGGCTTCCTCGGCGTAGCGCACGATGTCGTCGACGAAAAGATCAGGGATCCCCATGGCATCGACAATGTCCGGTTCGACGTCGTGGTCCAGCAGACCGGCCTCGTCGGAGAGCGCGTGCGCCTGGGCGAGCACCTCCCCGCAGATCCGGGCGTACTCACACCACTTCTTGAACGACAGATCGTCGAGATCGATGTCGTCGCGGAACCACGACCGCTCCCGCACCAGGAAGCTGATACCGCGGTGCTTGATGCTGCCGTAGAACACGTCCCCGCTGACCAACTGCACGCGCTGGCCGTGCACGACGCGGTCGGCGTTACCGTCGACGACGTGCTCGGAGTGCGGCACCAGGCCGTCCAGCGCAGAACGACGGGCCTGTTTGAACTCCAGCAGCAGATCGTCGGAGGCGTCGGCGTGGGGCCCCTCGATCATCACGTAATAGCGCACAAGCCCCAGCGACGCTGTGCCCTGGCCGCGTCGCTCGGCGACGTCTTTGACGCGCATCGTCCCAGCGCGTGGCGGCACCACCAGCCCGGATTCGGCGACGTAACGGTCGATCAGTTCCTGGAATTCGTCGCGGCGGCTGGTGATGGGCACCAACTTCTTGCTGGCGCGAAAGCCGGTCTTGTTCTCGTTGTAGTACTTCTTGGTCAGCCACTTGGCCCGGCCGCCGGAGGTGGCGTCGTCGAACAGATCGGCGATGAGCTCCGGCGCGTTGTCGCGGCGGAGGTCGGCAGATTCCTCGGTGTTGTCGGCGGCGTAGACGTTGACCTTGTCGGCGTAGCCACGCACGAACGACCGTGCGATCTTGCGGCGCTTGCCGCTGCCGTAGTCGCCGATCTCCTCGGCCGCGATCAGGAAGCCTGTCGCCCCGCGTTTGAGGTCCCAGGTGAAGGGAGCGTAGAACACCTCGTCGTAGTCATTGATGCCGAAGATCGGGACGTTGTCGGCGTTGGGCATGACGCCGAAGTTCTCCGGATGGACATCGCCGGCGGCCAGCACCGTCGGCATCCACGAATCGTCACCGGCCATGTCCCGGTAGAAGAGCAGTGCGGTGCCGCGGAAGAAGGAGAACCGCGACGACGCGAGCTTGTCGAACTTGCCGAACGCTTCCTCGTTGTGCCGGGCGATGCGCAGCTGGTGGTCCTCGCGGATCGTCTGGCGGACGTGGGTGCGCCGGTCGTTTCCGGTCAGCATGCGCGGCAGAGGCACCATCTGACCCTCGGCCCGCGCCTGCGCGAGGACGCGAAAAGCCTCCATCTGCGAGGCGATGCGCGGCTTACCATCCCGGCTGGACGTGTCCTCGGACCGAGCCGAGACGCGCCCCCCGGCGTCCGTCTCCTCTGCGCCATCGTCGGCGCCGTCGCGCCTGTCTTCGTCGCGACCGTCGGAGTTCCGGTGCGCCGCCGGGCTTGCCAACGCCTCGAGAACCTCAGCCTTGGTGGCTTTGGCCGGCAGATCGAGCCCCAGTGCCTTCGCGGCGTGGTGGAGCTCGTCCCGAGTCGCGGCTTTGTCATCCATGCTGCTAGCGGTCTATCCACTGACCAGCGCATTCAAACCGTGTGGTCGGGGCTGACAGGGCCCACGAGCGCAGGGCCCGAACTCTCAGCAAGTTCATAACCATCGATATTCGAATAGTGATTACTATCTGGATATGGAATCTGATGGGAAAATGCGCAGACTGACCCGCGCGGAGGCGAGGGCGCAGACCAGAGAGCGCCTGCTCGACGCCGCAGCAGAGGTGTTTGCGCGCAAGGGCTACGGCGCGGCGTCAGTGGAACTGATCGCCGAGTCGGCCGGCTTCTCCGTGGGCGCGGTCTACTCGAACTTCTCCGGCAAGGAGCAACTGTTCAGCGAGCTGATGTCTCAGCGCGCCGCCGGGCGGGTCGAGGCCATCGTGGCGGCGATGGGCACTGCCCGCGAGCAGGGCGAAGACCCGCTGGCGGTGCTCGGCCGGATGCTGGTCGCGGCAGCGGACAAGGACATCGAGACCGCCGCGTTGCAGACCGAGTTCTGGTTGCACGCGGTGCGCAACCCGCAGACCATGGACATTCTCGCGCGCGGCACCGACCGGACCCTCGCGATGTTGCGTGACGTCCTCGCGCAACTGCTCGAGGACCACGGGGTCGATCGCAGCGTGACGCCGGAATCGTTCGCCGTCGTGGTGCTCGCTCTGTACCAGGGCTTGGTCCGGCAGCGACGCACCGACCCCGGTCGGGTCTCCGAGGATTTGTTCGGCCAGGCGCTGGCCTGGCAGATCGCCGGGATGCCCAAAGCCACCGACCGCGCGAGCCGGAAGTAGGCGAATCGATGGATCATCTGCAGAACATCTCGATGATTTCGGTCTACGCCATCCCGGCTTTCCTGGTGCTGATGGCCGTCGAGTTTGTCGCCTATCGCCGAGAGAGACGCGACGCCGTCGGTGAGCCGAGACGCGACGCCGTCGATGAGCCGAGACGCGACGCCGTCGGTGAGCCGAGACGCGACGCCGTCGGTGAGCCGAGACGCGACGCCGTCGGTGAGGCGAGAAGCGGCCGAAACAAGGCCGGCGTGTCGGCGCGTGATGTCACGACGAGCCTGTCGATCTATGGTATCGGCCGCGTCGTCAAGCCGCTGGACAAATTCATCGAGCTGCCCGTGGTGGCCGTCGCTGCGGCGCTGACACCGGTGACCCTGTCGGCCTCGCAGTGGTGGGTCTGGGCGCTCGCCCTGGTCCTCGCCGACCTGGCCTACTACGCCAAACATCGGATGTCGCACCGTGTTCGACTGTTCTGGACGGGCCACAGCGTGCATCACTCCAGCCAGTACTTCAATTTGTCGACAGCTGTTCGGCTGCCGTGGCTGATCCCCGGCTCATTCCTGATGTCCGTCGTCTATGTGCCCTTGGCGCTGATCGGCATCCCGGTCTGGATGATCTTTCTGGCGCAGTCGATCGTGTTGCTCTACCAGTTCCCGATCCACACCGAGCGCGTCGACCGATTGCCTCGCCTCGTGGAGTTCGTTTTCAACACCCCATCGCATCACCGGGTCCACCATGGCGCCAACAACCCGTACCTGGACAAGAACTACGGCGGCATTCTCATCGTCTGGGACCGGATCTTCGGCAGCTACGCAGACGAGGTCGAGCCGGTACGGTTCGGTCTGACCACGAACATCGACACGTTCAATCCGGTCAAGGTGAACTATCACGAGTTCGCCGCCATGGTGGGCGACGCGTGGCGGGCCGAGACCTGGCGCGGCCGCGTGGGATACCTGCTGAATCCGCCCGGTTGGTCGGAGAAGACGGCGCCGACGACGAAGCCGACGTCGCGCCCGGGCCCCCATGTGCTGGAGGCGGTGGGCTGAGGTGGCGAACTGGACTGAAGCCTGACGCGACGCCGCGACATCGCCGACAATGGATTACGCAGCGCCGACCAAGGAGCGAAACCCATGTCAGCTGTGCTCGTCACCGGCTTCGGACCGTTCGGCAACACACCGGTCAATCCAGCCCAGTTCGTGACCGAAGCCCTCGACGGTCAGGTGATCGCGGGTATTCCGGTGACCGGACGGATCGTGCCGAATGTGTTCTGGGAGTCGATCACCGCGGCGGTCGCCGCTGTCGATGAGGTGGGCGCCGACCTCATCGTGATGCTCGGCGAATACGGCGGTCGGTCGATGATCACCGTCGAACGCGTGGCGCAGAACATCAACGACAGCGCCCGCTACGGCCTGGCCGACAATGCGGGCCGTGTTCTCGACGGTGAGCCGACGGTGCCCGGCGGCCCGGTCGCCTACCTCGCGACTGCGCCGGTGAAGGCGATGGTGCTGGCGATGCGGCGTGCGGGAGTGCCCGCCGACATCTCTGACGCCGCCGGCACCTTCGGCTGCAACCACCTCATGTACGGCATGCTGCACCACCTTGCGACCAGCGGATCGCCGTCCCGGGCCGCCTGGCTGCATCTGCCCGCGCTGCCCGAAGTCGCAGCGTTGGAAAGCAATCTCGGGATGCCCAGCATTTCGGTCGACACGGCGGTCACCGGCGTCGCCGCGGCCATCGAGGCCGCCGTGACACACACCGTCGACGTCGAGCAGCCCGTGGCGTCCCGACTGCTGGTGTGAGCGCCGTCGCGTTTAATCGTCACACAGCGGGAAACGACTGCAGGGGCTGGTGAGCAAACGACGATTGAGGCAGTCGTGAACTTGGTGAATGTCGCCCTCGTGGTGGGCGCAGGCGTGGTGCTGGTACTGGTGCTGTTCTCGGAGCGGCTGAGCTCGTGGAGCCTGCCGGCGCCGCTGCTGGCGGTCGTGATCGGCGCGGCCATCGGTCCACACGCCCTCGACGCCCTTCCCTTCGACCGGCTCGCCGAATACCGCGATCCGCTGCTGACCGAAGGATCGCGCATCGCGCTCGGGGTGGGGCTGGTTGGTGTGGCGTTACGGCTGCCCCACGGGTATTGGAGACAGAACTGGCGCTGGATCGCCGGCATCATCGGCGCCGGCATGGCGGTGATGTGGTTGACGGCGGCCGGTCTGCTGCTCGCGGTGGGACTGCCGTTGACCCTTGCGCTGCTGGTTGGTGCGATGCTGACCCCGACCGATCCGATCACCACCACGCCGGTCGTCACCGGCGTCAACGCCGAAAAATATGTGCCGGACCGGGTTCGCTTCAACCTCTCCGGCGAGAGTGGCGTCAACGACGGCCTCGGCTTCCTGTTCGTGATGTTGCCGCTGCTGCTGTTGACGGTGCAACCCACGGGGCAGGCGTGGACCCAGTGGCTGCTCGAGGTGGTGCTGTGGAAGGTGCTCGGCGCCGCCGTGCTGGCGGCGCTGGCCGGTTGGGTGTTCGGGAAGGCCTACATCGTCTGCCGGGACCGCGGTTACATCGACGACAGCAGCCTGCTCATCACGGCCATCCCGATCGGGCTGTTCATGCTGGGTCTGCTCAAACTCATCGGAACCGACGGCATCCTCGGGGTGTTCATCACTGCGGCGGTGTTCGGTCAGGTGGTGCAGCAGTCGGCCGAGGAGGTGCAGGACACCGTCGCCGACGCGTTGACGCGGCTGCTGATGATCCCGCTGTTCCTGTTGCTGGGGGTGTTCCTGCCGATGAAGGAGTGGGCGGCGCTGAGTCCGGTACTGCTGCTGGGACTGGTGGCAGCGGTCTTCCTGCGCCGCGTGGCGGCGGTGTGGCTGGTCAGCCCCGTATACCGGAGCCTGCACACCCGCCAGGAGCTCGCATTCATGAGCTGGTTCGGACCTATCGGCGTATCAGCGTTGTACTACGCGATGGACGCCTCCAGTCGATTGGGCGATGAGCGGGTCTTCGTCTACGTCTCGTTTGCGATCGCGGTTTCCGTAGTGCTGCACGGTCTGTCGACCGTGCCGCTGAGCAAGTGGCTGGCCAGCCGCAACGAACGCACTACGGAAAGCGCTGCACCGCAACAGTATTGACCGACGAGATCAGCCCTCCCGACCGGAAGTCACCGGGATGCGGTTCAGGTGCGCGGATTCAACTCGGCGGCGCCGAACGACACGTTGAATCGGTCGCACCAGATGCTGACACTGTCCAGACCGTCGACGTCCGCGTCCGACGGCACCGGATAGTTGGCGCTGCCCCGGTTGCCTTTGAGCGATCCGAGATCGACCCAGCGACCGTCGTCGAAAACCCCCGCGTCGTCCAGGCCCGGCGACACCGCAGCGTCGGTCAGCCACACCTTCAGATCGGGTCCGTCGCTGGTGTCGAGATTCTCGATTCGCACCACCAGTGAGTCGTCCGGCAACCGCAGCAGTTGCACCGTGCCGCTGGTGGGGTGTTCCTGGCTGACCAGATCGCCCTGGGCCACCACCTCGGTGACCGCGGCCCCGGTCGCGGTGACCTGCGGGCCGGGAACCTGCCCGGCGGTGGCAGCGGGCGGGGCCTCGTCGACCGTGGTGCTGGTGAACAATTTCCAGGGCTGAAACCAGTACGCGGCGAATCCGGCGACGATGACCACCACGACGAGGCCGGCGATCGTCGCAGGGTGGCGCAGGAAGCGCCGGCGTGAACGAGGAGGGCGGGACGGTTCGGTCACCGGGTGATTATCGAACGCGGCGGGGGCGTCCGTCACCGATCCTGGGAAAATGCTGTCCACAACCTGGATGGCTGGGGCTGGCGGGGGAGATGATGTTTCCGTGACAGTGGGATTGATCTGCGCGATCGAACCGGAGCGTGCGCACCTGGCCCGCGAGCTGAACCAGGCGCGAAGCGACGTGGTCGCGCACGCTCGTTTCGACGCGGGTCTGCTCGACGGCCACGAGGTGGTCTTGGTCGGGGCGGGTATGGGCAAAGTCAACGCCGCCGTCGTCGCGACCTTGCTGGCCGACCGGTTCGGTTGCCGCGCAATCGCGTTCTCCGGGGTCGCCGGCGGGCTGGACCCAGCGCTGGGGATCGGTGACATCGTGATCGGCGACCGGGCCGTCCAGCATGACGCCGGGGTGATCGAACCCGACGGCCTGACGCACTATCAGGCCGGCCACGTGCCGTTCATCAACCCCACCGACTGCTTCGGCCACGACCTCGACCCCGCGCTGCGTGCGCGGGTCCACGACCGCCTCGAGGGTTATGCGCTTCCTGCGATCTCGCGCCGCGCAGGCGGGCGCGACGAGCCACCCCGCATCACCTACGGCACGGTGCTCACCGGCGACCAGTTCCTGCACGACGAATCCGCCCGTCGACGGCTGCACGCCGAACTCGGCGGCTCCGCGGTGGACATGGAGGGCGCCGCGGTCGCCCAGGTGTGCGAAGGGTTCGGTATCCCCTGGCTGCTCGTCCGGGCCCTGTCCGACCTGGCCGGTCGGGAGTCCCGCTTCGACTTCGCCGCGTTCGTCGACGAGGTCGCCGCGGGTTCGGCCGCCATCCTGCGCCGCCTCCTGCCGGTGCTCTGAGCCGATCGCCGCGACGCCGACGGTGTGCGACACTGAGGCGGCCCAGCGCACCGACCCGCGAATCCCGCAGCACGACGGACGGACTCACACTCCACGATGACCGAATCGACGTCGAGGCCCGGTCCCCACGAGTACGACGACTCGATGCGCGGCGCGGTCCTGATCTGCCTGACCGCCGTACTGGCCGGGGTCGTGATCGGCGTCGTCGGAGGCGCGTTCCGCTGGTGCCTGGACCAGGCTGAGCGGCTGCGTCTCGACATGGTCGACTGGGCACACGGGCTGGCCGGACCCAACTGGTTGATCCCGATCGCCGCCGCGGCTCTCGGAGCGACGCTCGCCTCGCTGATCGTGAAGTGGATGCCGCTGGCCGCCGGCAGCGGCATCCAGCACGTCGAGGCCGTCTACTGGGGTGAGGCGCGCCCACCTCTGATCAAGCTCGTGCCCGCGAAGTTCGTCGGAGGCGTGCTCGGCATCGGCTCGGGGTTGGTGCTGGGGCGTGAGGGACCGACGGTGCACATGGGTGCCGCGGTGGGGGCCGAGGCGGCACGGCGGGCCCGCCTGCCCGCTCCGGAGATCAGGATGATGCAGACCGCCCTCGGCGGTGCCGGCCTGGCGGTCGCGTTCAACGCGCCCATCGGCGGCACGCTGTTCACCCTCGAGGAGGTCACCAAGTCGTTCCGCGTCAAAACGGTGCTGGCGACGTTGTGCGCGGCGGCCACCGCGGTGGGCGTGGTGCGCTGGATGCTGGGGAACCGGCCCGACTTCCTGGTCGAACCGATGGCGACCCCGCAGCTGCGCTGGTTGTGGTTGTTCGCGGTGTTCGGGGTGCTGTGCGGGCTTCTCGGAGCGGCGTACAACCGGCTGGTGCTGTGGTTCCTGGATCGCGTCGGCGCGATCCGCCGGGTGCCCGCGCCGGTCAAGGCGGCCGTCATCGGAGCTCTGGTCGGTCTGGCGATGTTCGTCTATCCGCTGGCCGTCGGCGGCGGTGACACTCTCACCGAGATGATCCTCGGCGGGCAGACTTTCGTGCTGCCGGTGGTGATCGGTTATCTCCTCGTGCGGTTCGTCGCCGGCCCGCTGTCCTACTCCGCCGCCGTGCCCGGCGGTCTGTTCGCGCCTCTGCTGGCGCTCGGCGCGCTGTGGGGGGTGCTGTTCGTCGGCGTCGTCGACGCGGTGTGGCCGCATGACCTGACCGGTCTGCAGATCCCGATGGCGCTGGTCGGCATGGCGGCGTTCTTCGGTGCGACAGTGCGCGCCCCGGTGACCGCCATCGTGCTCGTCATCGAGATGACGGCCACGACGGAGGCGGCGATCCCGATGCTGGCCGGCACCGCGGCTGCGGTGCTGACCGCGTACCTGGTCGGTTCTCCGCCGATCTACGACAGCCTGCGCGAGCGGATGCCACCGGAGGAGCCGCTCACCGAGAAAGCCTGAATTGCCACGGCGGCAACGGCTTCGACGCATCCGGTCCCGCGGCGAGGGCATGCGGTTACGGTTGACGGGTCGAACAGCGCCGATCGGAGGTCGGGCGATGGACGAGTTGCGGCCGGACCGGATCATGGCCATCGGTGGCGGATACACGACCGCCAAGGTGTTGCTGTCCGCGGTGGGGCTGCGGCTGTTCACCGTGCTCGGCGACCAGGCGATGACGGTAGGCGAGATCGCGGAACGCCTCGGCCTGGTGCTGCGTCCCGCCACCGACTTCCTCGACACGCTGGTATCGGTGGAGCTGCTCGACCGCGACGGTGACGGTCCCGCCGCCCGGTATCGGAACACCCCCGAGAGCGCCCACTTCCTCGACGAGAACAGCCCCGCGTATCAGGGTGGGTTGCTCAACATCTGGGAAGAGCGCAACTACCGCTACTGGGCCGACCTGACGGAGGCTCTCAAGACGGGCCGGGCGCAAAGCGAGGTCAAGCACTCGGGTCGGCCGTTCTTCGAGACTCTCTACGCCGACCCGCAACGTCTCGAGACCTTCATCGCCGCCATGGACTCGTCCTCGCGGCGCAATTTCGAGGTGCTGGCTGACCGCTTTCCGTTTCATCGTTACGCGCGGCTGTGCGACGTCGGTGGCGCGGACGCGTTGCTCAGCCGCATCGTGGCCACCGCACACCCGCATCTGCGCTGCGTGAGCTTCGACCTGCCTGCCGTCACCGATATCGCCCGCCGCAAAGTCGCCGACAGTGGCCTGGCGGACAGAATCGACACCGTCGCGGGGAGCTTTTTCACCGACCCGGTGCCTGCTGCCGACGTCATCACGATGGGCATGATCCTGCACGACTGGAACCTCGACCAGAAGCGGGCACTGATTGCCAAAGCCTATGCAGCGCTGTCCGACGACGGGGCCTTCGTCGTCGTCGAATCGCTGATCGATGACGCGCGACGCACCAACACATTCGGCCTGACGATGTCGCTGAACATGCTCATCGAGTTCGGCGATGCGTTCGACTACACAGCCGCCGAATTCCGGCAGTGGTGCACCGCGGCAGGATTTCGGTCGTTTGAGACCATCCCCCTGGACGGGCCGTCGAGCGCCGCGGTCGCCTACAAGACGCGCTAGTTCTCGTCGGGGATGTCGCGGTAGGTCTGGTTGCGTGCGGGGCCCTCGGGGTCTTCGTCCTGGCGATCCAGTTTGTCCTGCTCCTCGCGCTGGCCCTCGGTGGCCTGGGTGGCGTCTTTCGGCGTTTCCGGCGGGTCGTTGATCTGCTCCACGCCTGCAGTGTTGTCAAATCGGGCGCACGTGAAACGTGCCACCCTCACACCTGCAGAACGCGCGCTGTGATAACCAGGCAACACGGGGCAACACGGACGTATAAGAGGCGTTGCTGATCGGCAATACGGCCAGGGAATACCTGAGGGACCACTCCCCGGAAGGTGTCCTGATGTCCTATCTGAGTCCCTCGGACTTCGTCGGCAAGATGATCGATGCCGGCGCAGCCAAAGCCACGATGTCCACCCGAGACACCCTGATCCGCGCGTACATGGCCGGGGCGATCCTGGCGCTGGCCGCCGCGTTCGCCGTGACCATCACGGTGCAGACCGGCAACGCTCTGGTCGGTGCGGTGCTGTTCCCGGTCGGGTTCTGTCTGCTCTATCTACTCGGCTTCGACCTGCTCACCGGCGTCTTCACGCTGGTGCCGCTGGCATTGCTGGACAAGCGCCGCGGCGTCACGGTCCGCTCGATGCTGCGTAACTGGGGTTGGGTTTTCGTGGGCAATTTCCTCGGCGCGATCACCGTGGCCGTCATGATGGCGATCGTCTTCACCTATGGGTTCAGCGTCGACCCGAACGAGGTCGGCCAGCGGATCGGCGAGATCGGCCACAGCCGAACCGTCGGCTACGCCGAACACGGCGCGGCGGGCATGCTCACCCTCTTCATCCGCGGCATTCTGTGCAACTGGATGGTGTCCACCGGGGTCGTCGCGGCCATGATGTCGACGAGTGTGTCGGGCAAGGTGATCGCGATGTGGATGCCCATCATGCTGTTCTTCTACATGGGTTTCGAGCACTCGATCGTCAACATGTTCCTGTTCCCGTCGGGGTTGATGCTCGGTGGTGACTTCTCCATCGGCGACTACCTGATCTGGAACGAAATCCCCACTGTGGTCGGCAATCTGGTGGGCGGTCTGGCCTTCGTCGGTCTGACGCTGTTCGCCACCCACGCCCGGACCGGCAAGCCGAGGCTATTCGTTCCCGACGGCCTCGACGCCACGCCCAAGGAACGCGAAGGAGCGAACGCATGACCCCGATCATGGCCAAGTCGGAAGCTGCTGAACTGATCATCGCAGCTCGTATACGTAAGAAGCTGAGCTGGGCCGACATCGCCGGTGAGATCGATGCGCCGCTGGTGTGGTGCGTCGCGGCCCTGCTGGGCCAGCACCCCATGCCGGCCGGGCAGGCCGAACGGGTCTGTGCCCTGCTGGATCTCGACTCCGCGGTCGCGGAGAGCCTGCAGAGCCAGCCGTCCCGCGGTATCGATCCGGCCCTGCTGGCCGACCCGACCATCTACCGCTTCCAGGAGGCGCTGGCGGTCTACGGCCCGGCGCTCAAGGAGCTCATCCACGAGGAGTTCGGTGACGGCATCATGAGTGCCATCAACTTCAAGGTCGACATCGCCCGTCGCGAACATCCCGACGGAGACCGCGTGGTGGTCACCTTCGACGGCAAGTTCCTGGATTACCGGTGGTGAGGCCGCGATGAGCGAGATTGCCCGCGAGGCGGCCGAATCGTTGTGGACCGGGCTCGGCCGACGCGATTTCGTCCGCGCGGTCGCGGCCCTCAGCGCCGGCGCCGGCGTGGCCGGCGTGGCGTCGGCCTGCTCGTCAGGTGGTTCGACGTCGACACCGTCGGCCACGTCCTCCAGCTTCACCATCCTGCAGCCCGGGCAGGGCGAGCCCAGCGGTGATCACTACCTGCAGTCCACACCGGATCAGGTGTTGTGGGGTTACGTGCCGAATGTGCACACCGCGCCGGCGATGCAGATGGCGTCGGGTGAGACGGTCACCATCGACACCGTCAGTCACGAAGGTGTCCTCGAAGACCAGGGCCGCGACCCGGTCGAGTTCTTCGGCGCTCACGGCGTCGCCGACTCCGACGTGCTCGCTGATGCGATCGGTGTCGCCGCGGACTACACCCGCACACCCCGGAACTTCGACAAGGACGGGCCTCATGTGGTCACCGGACCCGTGTTCGTGGAGGGGGCGCAACCCGGCGACGTGCTCAAGATCGAGATCCTGGAGGCGATCCCGCGGGTCCCCTACGGTGTCGTGTCGAGCCGGCACGGCAAGGGTGCGCTGGCCCGCCAGTCCGACGGTGGCGCGCCGGAAGGGATAGCCCTGAGCGAGGTGATGCCGCCGGTCGGAACCGACGGTCGGTCCAACTCGAATCCGGCGCTCTACGGGAATGTTTCGACCTTCACCACGGTCGTCGACGGCCACGGCGTCATGAAGTACGGCGACGCGCAGGTTCGCTTCCCGCTCAATCCCTTCATGGGGATGATGGGGGTGGCGTTCTCCCAGGATCCCGACCCGACTTCGGCGACCGCGCATTCTGTGCCGCCGACTGTCGGTGGCGGCAACATCGACATCCGACTCCTCGGTGAAGGTGCGACGTTCTACCTGCCGGTGTTCGCCGAAGGCGCGCTGTTCTATGTCGGCGATCCGCACATGGCGATGGGTGACGGCGAGGTCGCCCTCACCGCGATGGAGGGCTCGTTGCGCGGCAGCTACCGGCTGTCGGTCTGCAAGCCGGGCTCCGGTGATGCCCCGTCGGTGGCCTACCGGTACCCGTTCGCCGAGACTGCGGAAGCCTGGGTGCCGATCGGGTTGTCCGATCCTGACGGAGCGTTGAACGGCAACGGCACGGATCTCGACGTGGCCATGCGGCGCGCGGTCGTCAACGCCCTCGACTTCCTGGAAACCGATCGCGGCATGGACCGCCCGACCGCATACGCGTACCTGTCTGCCGCCGCAGACTTCTCGGTGTCACAGGTCGTCGACAAGACTGTCGGCGTCCACGGGCAGGTGTACAAGTCACACTTCGCGTGAAGCCGGACTCTCAGTCGTCGGTCACGGTCAGCACGACGTCGATGTTGCCCCGGGTGGCGTTGGAGTAGGGGCACACCTGGTGGGCTTTCTCGGCCAGCGCCTGGGCGGTGTCGTGGTCGACGTTCGGCAGTGTGATCTCCAGCTCGACGGCCAGTACGAAGCCGCCGGTGTCGTTGCTGCCCAACGACACCCGGGAGCCGACGGTGGAGTCGGAGACATCGGCGCCGTCCTGTCTGGCGACCAGTCGCAGCGCGGAATGGAAGCACGCCGCGTAACCGACGGCGAACAACTGCTCGGGGTTCGTCCCGGTGCCTGCGCCGCCCATCTCCTTCGGGATGCTCAGTGCTACATCGACTTTGCCGTCCGACGTGCGCCCGTGGCCGTCGCGTCCCTCGCCGGTGGCCAGCGCCTCGGCGGTGTACAGGGTTTTCATCAGTGCGCTCCTTCGCTCGGGGGGGTGCTGTTCTGATGGGCGAGAATCGCCGTGGTCAACCGCTTCAGGGCGTCTTTGAGTCCCATCGCGTCCTCCATCGACATGTCGATGGAGGCGAACATCTGCTCCGGGATGCAGACGGCCCGCTCGCGTAGCCGGCTACCGGTAGGGGTCAGCGCGATGTCGACGCGTCGCTCGTCGGCCATCGATCGCTGCCGGGTGATGTAACCCGTGGCTTCGAGACGCTTCAGAAGCGGGGACAGCGTTCCCGAATCCAGGCTCAACCGCTCGCAGAGTTGGCCCACGCTGCTCGGACCGTCCTCCCACAGCGCGAGCATGACCAGGTACTGCGGATAGGTGATGCCGAGGTCGGCGAGCAGAGGCCGGTATGCCGCCGTCATCGTCCGCGACGCGGTGTACAGGGCAAAGCACATCTGGTCGTCGATGCGAAGAGAGGCCACGACCCGTGTTTACCACGATTTGGTTGTGCGCAACCTTACGTAATTGTCAGATACGGACGACCGAGCGGATGGCGATCTCCTCCGTCTCGCACAACCGGCAGGTCAGGCTTCGAACCTTGAGTCGCACGTTGGCCATCCGCAACGCACGCTGGCACATCGGGTACGGGCATCCGCAGGAAAGAGTGACCCAGAAGGTCGCCGGATGGGCGAGTGGGCCGCAGAACCTGTGGCAGCTGCACAGGATTTCCGGGTCGAAGTCCAGGTCAGCCAGCGAAGGCTCGAGCAAAGTGGTCACGGCCCCTAAGGCTAAAGTGAAGGTCGAGACTCATGCGGGAGGCGCGCGCGGCCGATGCGCCCGCGGTCAGCCGCCGATGCGCCCGCGGTGGGCGGCCGATGCGCCCGCGGTGGGCGGCCGATGCGCCCGCGGTGAGCCGCCGATGATGCGCGCGCGGTGGGCCGGCGCCCGTCGAGCGCCGGGCCACACGCTCAGAACGCGCCGATTGCTACAGCCGGATCCAACGTCCCAGGAACCAGAACCCCCACCCGTCGCCGTTCCCGGCGGGCAGCGGATGGACCTGCTGGCCGTTGTAGTTGAACGGCTGGTGGTCCGCACGCCCCTGGTCCATGCCGCGGTTCTGCCATCCACCCTGACCGGGGCTGCCAGAACCACCCGGTCCAGGCGCGCCCTGGCACGCAGGTGTGTTCGGCGCGCCGCACGGCTGCCCGGGGGCCGCGGCGGCGCTGCCGAGTCCGAGTCCCAACAGTCCGGCGAGCGCGAAACCGCCCACCAAGGTCGACGCTTTCGCCGCGAGGCCGGTGACGTTCATGTGTTCTCCTTGTCCGTTGATGTGCGCGGGCGAATCCCCGCGCTGCAGACGGTAGGAAGCCCTGATGGGCCCAGCGTGTGGCGAAGGTGGGTGCCCGCTATGAGTCGGATAACGGCCGGGCAACGGACTGCACAGGAGTTCGCCGGCTGCCTCATCGTGCCGTCGACGTGAGCGGCCGCTGATTCATGAAGCCTGCGCGATCAGCCATGACGCCTGCGCGATCAGCAGCGCGTCCCTCGGGCGAACTCGATGGTCGAGTCGGCGTCACCTGAAGAACGTCGCGGCGCTCAACCCTGGCAGTTCAGCGACACGGTGACCTTCGGTTTGGGCAGGACGGTGAACACGTTGATGTCGTCGTCGTCGAACGGGATGAGTTGGGCCGGACGCCCGGAATTGCGCACACCGGTGACTGTGCAGGCGTCCAGCGGTGCGCTTCCCACGCGGGTGATGCGCACGTCGAACCCCTGGGCTTCCAGTCCGTTGATGGTGGTGGCCGCCGAACCGGGCTGAGCGGTCGCCGGAGTGGCCAAGGCCAGCAGGGCGCCGGCCGGCAGGATCGTGGCGGCGATGAACTTCTTCATGACAGAACTCCTTGCATCGGTGGGCCACTGGCGTGACCACGGGTTATGTGACTGGACCCATGGTCTCGACCGGGCCGGGCCGGTGCTTGGAGGTTGTCTGGAGATTGGATGGAGATCGCGGGACGATGCGCTCGCCCTCAGTTGCCGGAGGCGCTCGCCGTCAGCTGCCGACGACGGCGGTGAACTCGGGGCAGTAGGCGGACACCGCGCTGAGCATCACCTGGGTGGCCTCGGCGCTGGTGAGACTCTCGCCGACCATCGAGTTCACGACCACCGAACGGATCTCGGTCGGTGCGATGCCGTTGGCGTTGCCCTCAGAGACGATGTCGCAGATGTTGTTGCCGGCGGCCACGGCCTCGTCGGGCGTCGCGAACTCGATGCCCAGGCCGGCCAGGGTCGACAGGAACTCGGCGTCGCCGTCGGCGGCCTGCGCGACCGGCGAACCGAACACGACGGTCGTCACCGCGATCGCCGCGGTCGCACTCGACAAACGGGCGAAGCGGGCGTGCATGTGGCCTCCCTGTGCAGTGTCTGTGGGGATGCTATCCGTCGCGCTACCACGAATCCGGGAACGGCGCGCCGCCCAAGTGGCCCACGTCCCCTGACGCGGTGGTGGCAGCCCACGCTATTGCGGTAGCCTTCTGGGCATTCAGGCCGGGCGACGACTTCGTCCGCCGAGCGCTCACGCGTGATCGGCGTCTCCGATAACCTGGAGGCGGTTGGGTGCCAGGTTTAGACGTCAAGCCTCACTAGATCGTCTTGATCACTCGTCACGTCCGGAGCCTGCCCCTCCGGATGCACACCCAGAGATGAGGCTTGCCACGTGCAGCAATTCAGCCAACGCCAAGTCGGCGACGCCGACTCCACCGTCGTCGTCACCGCGACCGGTGCCGTGGACATGTTGACCGCACCGCAGCTCCAGGACGTCATCGACACCGCCGCCGCGAGGAAGCCCGCGGGACTGATTGTCGACATGACCGATGTCGAATTCCTCGCCTCTGCCGGGATGCAGGTTCTGATGGTCACCCACAACCGCCTCGGCGAGAACACCCGATTCGCGGTCGTCGCCGATGGCCCGGCGACCAGCCGACCGCTCAAGATCACCGGGATCGCCGACTACATCGAAGTGTTCTCGTCACTGGATGTCGCCCTGACGAGCTTCTCCGAATAATTCGGCGACCCTGGCAGGTTTGAGTTTCGTTTCGTCGGGGAACGTCCACTTCGGCTGATTGACGGTGTGGAGCGGAGCGCCGACGTGGACAACGTGAAGTTCGATCGAGACACAGTGGGCGTGCGCGTCATGGAGCGCCGAACAGCCTGGCGCGGTTGAGGCGTGGTGGGACGGCGATGACAGTCACCTCCATCCGCAGCAGGACCGCCGACCGGCGCCAGTTCTCGGTCGGTTCGACGGCGCTGCAGGTCGGTTCCCGCACCCGAGGGCGGGGTCGCACCACGCACACCACGGTGTCGGTGTCGGGCGAGATCGACACGGTCAACGCCGCAGAATTCGCCGCGACGGTTCGTGACGCCGCCTGCGGCTGCTCCGGCCTGGTTCTCGACCTCACCGAGGTGGGTTTCATGGCCGTCGACGGGATGTCGGCTCTGCACGCCATCAACGCGCATCTGCTCCGCGGCGGAGTCGAATGGTGCGTCGTGGCCAGCCCGGCGGTCGCCCGCGTGCTCGGGCTGTGTGATCCAGAGGGGCTGATTCCCTCGGCGCACATCGCGTCGCTACGAGGGGCGGAGATCGCCTAGGTCCGTCCTCCCGCGTGGATGTCAGCTAATCGGGGGACGAACTCGTGCGTACCCCGGGGCGGGCGCCGTGACGCGTCGGCGTCAGGTGGAGCGTCCGGCGCTGACGACTGCGGCATGTCGCCTTGTGATTTGGCGCTCAGTTTTTGCGCGAAAGCTAAGAATCTGTGATCCGACGTTTGACAGACCGGCCCATCAGAGGCGAAGCGCGCTATTCTTCCCGCGCTGTTCACGTCGTGTTTCGCCATTGCTAGCGAAATATAACGAGCCGATAACGAAGAAATTTCTAAGCGTGGCCTGAGAAGGGTGGCTATTTCGGGGCCGGACCGCGAATTGGCCCGATTGGCGTGTCGGTTTCGGTGGCTACACTCGGTGCAGGTCGCGCCCGATCCGGGCGTAACGACAGGGAATCTAGGGCCGGCGTTGGGTCAGCCGGTGGAGGTACCACGACACATGGCAAACATTTTGATGCCCAAGGGGCACATGGTGCTCGATGGCAGATCTGCGTCAGGTGTGACTGGCGCGGTGCTGGGGGCTGCTGGGCAGAATCCCGCCGTTCGGGAGCGCGAGATCACAATCGGCCGCGGCCCCATCGGCGATCTCGCCGTGGGAACTGCCGGGGCTCTGGTGACCAACCCCGGTGACGACACCGTGTCGATCCTTGATCCGGCGACGCTGTCCTTCGCCACGCACCTGGTGGCCGGGGAACCGGTCGCCGCGGTCGCATCCGAAGCCCAGGCATTCGTGGCGACGACGTCGGAGGATGAGGACCGGTTGTCGGTGATCGACCTCTCCACCGGCACCGTCACGGCCACGTTCCCACTCGCCGGCCCGGCAACCGCACTCGCCGTCGGCCCGGACGGCCAGCGTGTGTACGCCGGCCAGGACGACGAAGGACGTGTCGCGGTCGCGGTGATCGATACCGGCGCCGAGCGTGTCAGCACCATCGAGCTCGGCAGCGGTCCGGGCGCCGGCATCGACGCGCTGCGTGTCGATCCCACCGGCAAGCGGTTGGTCGCCGGCGTCACCGACGAGCGTGGCAGCCAGCTGATCATCGTCGACGCCGAGACGGCACGGGTGCGCCGGGTCGTGCCGGTCGGTTCGCCGATCCGCGACATCGCCCACGTCGGCAGCGCGGTCTACGTGTTGACCTCCGACCGCGCGGTGGGAGGTGCCGTGCAGGTCATCGACCTGTCCACCTACACCGTCACCGACACGGTGACGCTGGGCGGAGCCCCCACTCAGCTGGCCATGAGCCCCGACCTGGCGCGCGCCTACATCGTCGACTACGACCGCGTGACGGTCCTGTGCACGCTGCGCCTCGAGATCGTCGAGTCGTTGACGCTCGCCGGGCGGCCGTCCTGCGTGGCGTTGGCCGCCGACGGTTCTCGGCTCTATGCGGCTGATTACGCCGGCGGGGTGAGCGTCTTCGCGGTGTCCTCGACCATCGAGGAGCTGTACACGCAGTTCGTGGCGACCGACCCGATCATCGTGCGCGCCCCGCGTGCCCGCGAACTCCAGCCCGCCCCAGCCTGACCCGTCCCGCCTGGGACCTCGCGCGATGTTCGCGTGCGGTCAGCGCCACTGGTATCGGGTTTTCGGACGGCCGGCTCTCCCGTAGTCGGTAGCGCGCGACATCGTTCCCTCGTCGGCGAGGCGCTCGAGGTAGCGCCACGCCGTCACGCGCGACACCCCGACACGTTTGGCCACCTCGTCGGCAGTGATCCCGCCGTCGCCGCTGTCGCGGACAGCGCGCGCGATGTCGTCGTTCGTCGACGCCGCACCCGATCTCGGCGCGGTCGACCGGTCCGAGCTCACGCGTAATTCGGCCAGCGCACGGTCGACTTCGGCCTGGCTGGCCGCGTCGGTGCCCGCCGGCAGCGCCTCCCGGTAGCGCTGGTACCGCTCGAGGCGATCCCGGAAAGCGGCGAATGTGAACGGCTTGAGCAGGTAGGCCAGCGCCCCGTGTCCCACCGCCGCCCGCACCATCTCGAGGTCGCGCTCCGAAGTGATCGCGATGATGTCCGGCGCCGGCCGCAGCCCGGATAACGCTGAAGCCAGCGCGATTCCGCTTGCGTCGGGAAGTCCGAGGTCGAGCAGCACCAGATCGATGGCGCGCGCGTCCGCGGCGGCCTCGCTGGCTGCGCGCATCGCGTCACGCGCCGTGTGCGCCACCGCGTGCACCGAAAAGCCTTCCAGGCGGCCCAGGTATGACCGGTGCGCCTCCGCGATCAACTCCTCGTCCTCGACGATCAGCACCGAGATCATCAGCGGGGCACCGTCACTGTCACCACCGAGCCGTACGTCACGTCGGCGCTCAGCGTTCCGCCGTGACGGTTGACCACCTGGGCCACCAGCGCCAGACCGAGCCCGTGCCGGTCAGCGTCCTCACCCACCTTCGTCGAATAGCCGCGCGTCATCGCCTGGGCAAAGGTGTTGACATCCATACCTTCTCCGCTGTCAGCCACCCTGATCAGCAGTCGGTGTGCATCCTGGTGGACGGTCACCTCCACCCACGGCTCGGCCCGGTCGCAGGCATCCATGGCGTTGTCGATCAGGTTGCCCAACACCGTGACCATCTCCTGTCCCGTCAGCAGCAGTTCGTCGGCCTCGGCCGGAAGCTGCGTGTCCTCGGTGACGGTGAACTCGATGCCCCGCTCATCGGCCTGAGCCGCCTTGCCCAGCAACAACGCCACCAACGCCGGCTCACTCACCGCCTCGGACAGTCGGTCGACGAGACGCTGGGACAGTTCCAACTCGTCGGTGGCGAAGGTGACGGCCTCATCCGGGCGTCCCATCTCGACCATCGTCACGACGGTGTGCAGCTTGTTGGCCGCCTCGTGTGCCTGCGATCGCAGCGAGTCGGTCAACACCTTCAACGAGTTGAGTTCGCCCAGCGCTCCCTGCAATTCGGTGCGGTCGCGAATCGTCACCACTTCGGCGTGACTCGACTCCGGGTGGCGGGGCAGCCGCACAGGGGACCGGTTCACCACCAGCACGCGCTCGTCGGTCACGTGGATCTCATCGCGAGCACCCGGGTTGAACGATCGCAGGAACTCGGGCAGGTCCTCCCGTCGCACGGCTCCCGACGGGAGCGCCAGCAGGCGCCGGGCCTCGTCGTTGACCAAGGCCACCCCGTCTGCGTCGAGCACGATCAGCCCCTCGGACACCGAGTGCAGGATCGCGTCGTGGTGTTCGTACATCACGCGCAGCTCATCGGGACGCAATCCGTGGGTCTGCCGGAGCAGTCGACGCCGGATCGCCCACAGGCCGATGGCCGAGACCGCAACGGCGCCAAGGACAACGGCGGCGATGCCGGGCCACTGTGCCCGCCAGCGGTCGGCCAGGCTCTGCTGCAGGATTCCCGCCGAGACCAGGCCGACGATGTCGCCGGCCGTATTTCGTACCGGGGCGACCGCGCGGATCGACGGCCCCAACGTGCCGGTGTAGACCTCGGTGAACGTCTCACCGCGCAGAGCCGGCGCGATGGTCCCGATGTAGTCACCACCGATCTGGTCGGGATCGGTGTGGGTGAAACGGGTGCGGTCCGGCGCCATGATCGTGATGAAGGCGATGTCGGTGTGGGTGCGGACCGCTTCGGTCACCGGTTGGAGCACCTCGGTGGCGCGGCCGGACTCGATCGCTTCGGCCGTCGACGGCGCGTCGGCCAGCGCGGTGGCGATGCCGAGCACCTGCTGACGCGCAGCGGCGTCACCGTCGCCGCGGGCGTCGATCAGCGCCAGCGCGCTGCCGGCCACCACGATCAGCGCGATCACCACGACCTGCAGCGCGATCGCCTGTCCCGCCAACGACCGTGGCCACCCACGGCGGCCCGAGGTGAGCGGTGTCGGTGCCATCGTCCGCACCGCCTTCCACCGTGAACGAAATGAACTAAAACGTGACCTGGCTCACGCCCTGGCCGACCATCCTTGCAGACCCCATTGTCGACCCGAGCCCGGAGGACACCATCATGACGACCACGACAGATCGGCCGACGGTGCCGCAGCCGGCGCAGCCACCCAAACGACGCGACAGGACGCACTGGCTCTACATCGCCGTCATCGTCGCCGTGCTGGCCGGGGTCGGGGTCGGGATCATGGCCCCCGAGATCGGCAAGAGCGTCGGCGTGCTCGGCACCATGTTCGTCGCGCTGATCAAGATGATGATCGCGCCGGTGATCTTCTGCACGATCGTGTTGGGCATCGGCTCGGTCCGCAAGGCCGCCACGGTCGGCAAGGTCGGCGGGCTGGCATTCGTCTACTTCCTGGTGATGTCCACCTTCGCGCTGGGCATCGGGCTGGTCGTCGGCAACCTCCTGCACCCGGGTGCGGGTATGAACCTGACAGAGAACGCCGGCAAGGGAGCCGAACTCGCCGACAAGGCGCACGAAGCGGGCGGGCTGATGGAGTTCGTCCAGGGCATCATCCCGACGTCGTTGTTCTCGTCACTGACCGAAGGCAGCGTGCTGCAGGCGTTGTTCGTCGCGCTGCTGGTCGGCTTCGCGTTGCAAGGCCTGGGCGCCGCGGGCCAGCCGATCCTGCGCGGGATCGAACACCTCCAGAAGTTGGTGTTCAAGGTGTTGGTGATGATCCTGTGGCTGGCCCCCATCGGCGCGTTCGGCGCGATCGCCAACGTGGTCGGGCAGACCGGCTGGGCCGCGGTCGGTCAGCTGATGGCACTGATGCTGGGCTTCTACCTGACCTGCGTGATCTTCGTGTTCGGCGTGCTCGGCTCGCTGCTGCGCGTGGTGTCCGGGGTGTCGATCTTCAAGCTGGTGCGCTACCTGGCCCGCGAATACCTGCTCATCGTGTCCACGTCGTCGTCGGAATCCGCGCTGCCGCGGCTCATCGCGAAGATGGAGCATCTCGGCGTGAACCGCTCCACCGTCGGCGTCGTCGTGCCCACCGGCTACTCGTTCAACCTCGACGGCACGGCGATCTACCTGACCATGGCGTCGTTGTTCATCGCCGGCGCGCTCGGCGACCCGCTGACCGTCGGTGAGCAGATCGGTCTGCTGGTGTTCATGATCGTGGCGTCCAAGGGCGCGGCAGGGGTGACAGGCGCCGGCCTGGCGACGCTGGCCGGGGGACTGCAGGCCCACCGACCCGACCTGCTCGACGGCGTCGGGCTGATCGTCGGGATCGACCGATTCATGTCCGAGGCACGTGCGCTGACCAACTTCTCGGGCAATGCGGTGGCGACCCTGCTGGTCGGTTCCTGGACCAAGACTGTCGACACGGCCAAGGTGGATGCCGTGCTGGCGGGCCGTGATCCGTTCGACGAGATCACCATGCTCGACGACTCCCACGCCACCCAGACCTCGCACGTCGACGAGCCGGCGCAGGCGAAAGTCCCTGCGGCGGTGTAGGGCGCGCGAAGGGAAGGCCCGGCCGGCCCCGACGGCCGGGCCTTTTCGCGCGTTCGCGCGATTGCGCGTCGCCGGCCTTCGGGTGCCGCGACAGTACGCATTGTGATCGAACGGGTCCGAAATCCGTCACAATGCGTACTGTCGCAAAGGCACCCCCTGCATCAGCGTGCGCAGTCCAGCGAAACCGAGATGGACTGGTGCACGACGACATCGACGACCTCACCGTCGTCACGACCGCCATGGCCGCCGGCGCCGCCGGCGCCGCCGATCACCACTGCGGGCACGGTGATCTGCTGCGGGTTGCGCAACCCGGTCACCACACAGTCCTGGATCGGTGCGTTGCCGATGCGGTCGACAGTGACCGTGTAACCCGCCAACTCGAGTTGCTCGATGACGTCGAGCGGATTGCGCGGGTCGGCGGCGGCCAAACCGGCGGCAGCACTCACCAGTGCCGCCACCGCGGCTGCGACGATTCCCAGCGTGCGCATCGTCGAACCTCCACGGAACTCCGAAGGATCCCGACCTGCCGGTTACATCGCTGACGCAGGGTCCGCCGTTTCAGCGCTCCGCGCGCTGGTAGGCGGTGACGACCGCGGCCCCACCCAGCCCGATGTTGTGCTGCAGCGCGGCGGTGACGTCGTCGACCTGGCGCTTGTCCGCGGTGCCGCGCAACTGCCAGGTCAGTTCGCTGCACTGCGCCAGCCCGGTGGCGCCCAGCGGGTGTCCCTTGGAGATCAGGCCGCCTGACGGGTTGACCACCCACCGTCCGCCGTAGGTGGTCTGCTCGTCGTCGATCAACTTGGGTGCTTCCCCCGGTCCGCACAGCCCGAGCGCCTCGTAGAGCAGCAGTTCGTTGGCCGAGAAGCAGTCGTGCAGTTCGATGACCTGGAAGTCCTCCGGGCCGAGGCCCGACTGCTGGTACACCTTCTGCGCGGCCTGCACGTTCATGTCGTAGCCGATGATGTTGGCCGCGCTGCCGTCGAAGGTGGACGCGAAATCGGTGGTCATCGCCTGCCCCACGATCTCGACGGCCTGACCGGACAGCTCGTGACGCGCGACGAACTCCTCACTGGCGAGCACCACCGCAGCCGACCCGTCGGAGGTCGGCGAGCACTGCAGCTTGGTCAGCGGGTCGGAGATCATCTTGGCGCCGAGGATGTCGTCGAGGCTGTACTCGTCCTGGAATTGCGCGTACGGATTGTTGACCGAATGCTTGTGGTTCTTGAATCCGATCTTGGCGAAATGTTCGGCGGTGGTGCCGTACTTGCGCATGTGCTCACGGCCCGCGGCTCCGAACATCCACGGCGCCACCGGAAACTGCATCTCGTCGATGTCATTGAGCGCCAGGATGTGTCGCTTCATCGGCGACTCGCGGTCGTCGGCCCCGCCGCCCAGCGAACCCGGCTGCATCTTCTCGAAGCCCAACGCCAGCACGCAGTCGGTCAGCCCGCCGCGGATCGCCTGGGCGCCCAGGTACAGCGCGGTCGACCCCGTCGAGCAGTTGTTGTTCACGTTGACGATCGGGATGCCGGTCATGCCGAGTTCGTAGAGCGCACGCTGGCCGCACGTGGAATCCCCGGCGACGTAGCCGACGTAGCCCTGCTCGACCTCGGTGTAGTCGATGCCGGCGTCGGCCAGCGCCTTGCTGCCGGACTCCTGGGCCATCTGGGGGTAGTCCCACCCCTCTTTCCGCCCAGGCTTCTCGAACTTCGTCATCCCGACACCCACCACGAACACGCGGTTCATGAGCGTCCTCCCTTCGCGGCGTTGCGTTCTCGAAGGGAACTTAGCGCGCTCAGCCGAATTCGATCCACCACTCGTGCAGTTCGGCGAGGTCGGGCCCCTGCGCGTCGACCAGCAGCAGTGCCTCGTCGTTGGTCCACACCAGGTCCGGGTTGCCGTTGTAGGTGCCGCAGGCGACCTTGCCGGCCACGTCGTCAGGGGTGTCGGTGTAGTGCCAGGTCGTCGGCGATTCGAGACCGCTGCCCGGGCATTCGAGCAGTTCCTCGTTGACGCCGATCGCCTGGTCGAACCCGGCGTCGAGGGTCGCCCGATCGCCGAACAGCGAATACCGCGTGCTTGCCGGCCCGCCCGGCGAGTTCGACGGCCCGCAGTCGACCGTGGCGAGAGCGGTGCCCGCCGGCGACACCGGCTCGCAGTTCGACGCGTCGTGTCCCGCCGACAGCAGTCCCATCAGTTGCGCGTTGAGCGACTCGTCGGGCGACGGCGCGGCAGTGGTGGTTCTCGGTCGCCGGGTCGGCTCGCGCGCCGAGGTGGTCGGTGCGGCGGTGGGCGACGTGGTGGCCGCGGTGCCCGACCCCGAGTCATCCGAACGCATGACCAGCCAGATTCCGACCCCGGCCAGGACGAGCAGGCCCACGACGGCCGCGGCGATCAGCGCGATGATGGGGCCCTTGTTCTGCCCCCCGCCGGGCGGCGGACCTTGCTGGGGCCAGCCCGGGGGCGGCCCCTGCGGTGGCGGATAAGCCGGGTTGCCGCCGTAGTGCGCACCACCCGGCGGCGGATAGGACGCACCGGGATACTGCGGTGCGCCCGGCGGGGCATACGACGGACCCGGGGGAGGGTACGCCGAGCTCGGCTGCGGGGTCGGCGGCGACCAGCCCTGCCCGGGCGTGGCGCCCTGGTCCTCGGGTTGGCGCCGGTCGTTCCGGGAGCCGCCGGGGGGTCCCTGGTTCGGGTCGCTCATCGAGGTTCCCTCCGGTGTGTGGTGCCAGCCCCGTCACCTTAATGCGCAGTTGCCCGTTTCGCGTGCTCCTGGACGAGTATCGGTGTAGACCACTAGTAGAACGTGTTCTAGTTTTGCGGCTACGAGGAGGATGACATGGCGTTGCGGGTCGTGCAGTGGGCCACCGGCGGAGTCGGCGTCGCCGCGATCAGAGGCGTCATCGAGCACCCCGAGCTGGAGTTGGTCGGCTGCTGGGTGCACTCGCCGGACAAGGCGGGGCGCGACGTCGGGGAGATCGCCGGCGTCGACCCGGTGGGGGTGGCCGCCACCGACAGCGTCGAGGAGATCCTCGCCCTCGGCGCCGACGCCGTGGTCTACACGCCCCTGCTGCCCAACCCCGACGAGGTGGCCGCCCTGCTGCGTTCGGGCAAGAACGTGGTCAGCCCCGTCGGCTGGTTCTATCCGTCGGACAAGGAGGCGGCGCCGTTGCGCGCCGCGGCGCTGGAGGGCAACGCGACGCTGCACGGCACCGGCATCGCCCCGGGCGGAATCAGCGAGAAGTTCCCGCTGATGCTGTCCGCGATGTCGACCGGTGTGACGTTCGTCCGGGCCGAGGAATTCTCCGACCTGCGCACGTACGAGGCGCCGGATGTGCTGCGCTACGTGATGGGCTTCGGCGACACCCCGGAGAAGGCGCTCACCGGCCCCATGCAGAAGTTGCTCGACGGCGGATTCATCCAGTCGGTGCGCATGATCGTCGACAAGATCGGGTTCGCCGCCGACCCGGTGGTGCGTTCCTCGCAGGAAGTCGCGGTGGCCACCGCGCCGATCGACTCTCCGATGGGCGTCATCGAGCCCGGTCAGGTCGCGGCCCGCAAGTTCCACTGGGAGGCGCTGGTCGGCGACGACGTCGTCGTGCGTGTGACGGTCAACTGGCTCATGGGGGAACGGGATCTCTACCCCGCCTGGGACTTCGGTCCCGAAGGTCAGCGCTACGAGATGGAGGTCCGCGGCGACCCGAGCTTCACCGTGTCGGTCAAGGGCTTCCAGTCGGAGTTCGGTGACGAGGGCCCGGAGTCCGGAATCGTGGCGACCGCCGCGCACTGCGTGAACTCCGTGCCCGCGGTGTGCGCCGCCGCGCCGGGCATCGCCACCTATCTGGACCTGCCGTTGCTCGGCGGCAGAGCCGCTCCCCGGCTCGGCTGATCTAGCATCGCTGCCATGCCCGCACCCCAGGTCATGGAGCACTCGCGCGCGATTCCCGTCGACGTCGCGACAGCCTTCGATCGCACCTTGCCGATAGCACTGCCGACGCTGTTCCGCCGCTGGTACGGGCCGATCGCGCCGATCAAGGCGATCCGCGATCAGACCGGGGAGTGGGACAACGTCGGACAGACCCGCACGGTCGTGCAGGTCGGCGGCGGCAGCATGCGCGAAGAACTCACGCTGCTCGATCCGCCCAACCGGTTCGGCTACACGCTTTCCGGGATCACCGGTCCGCTGGCACCACTGGTCGACCACATCGAGGGCCAGTGGCGTTTCGCTCCCGTCGGCACCGGCACCCGGGTGACCTGGCACTGGGTGGTCCACCCGAAGACGCGCGCCGCGACGGCCCTGATGCCGGCGTTCGCCGCGCTGTGGCGCGGCTATGCCCGGCAGGCTCTCGAGCAGCTCTCCGAGGAACTGCTGGGCTGAAGCGTCCGACCTTCGGCCGTGGTCGACACAACGAGAGGATTGCCGTGGCGCAGAGCAGCCTGACCACCTTCGACCGTGCCTTGGTCCTCGCCGGCGGAGGTCTGGCCGGCATCGCCTGGGAGACAGGGGTGTTGCAGGGCATCTGTGACGAGCGGTCCGATGCGGGAGAGGCGCTGCTTGCCAGTGATGTGCTGCTCGGAACCTCGGCGGGTTCGACGGTCGCCGCCCAGCTCAGCAGCGGCCTGAGCCTCGAGGAGCTCTTCGACCGGCAGACCTCCGACGCCGGTGGTGCGCACGAGCTCCATCCCGGTGTCTCGGTGGAGTCCATCACCGAGCTGTTCATGAGCGCCATGCTGGCTCCGGACACCACCGCTGTACAGAAGCTGCAGAGGATCGGCGCGATCGCCGCGCAGACCGATACCGTGGCCGAGTCGGTGCGCCGCGAGGTCATCGCCCACCGGCTGCCCTCGCACCATTGGCCGTCACGCGTCCTGCGGGTCACCGGAATCGACGTCGACACCGGCGAACTCGTGGTGTTCGACAACGAATCCGGGGTGGATCTCGTCGATGCCGTGGCGGCGAGCTGTGCGGTGCCCGGCGTCTGGCCGACGGTGACGATCGGTGATCGCCGGTTCATGGACGGCGGCGTCGGCAGCACCGTGAACATGGTCGCCGCGCGCGACTGCGCCGCGGCCGTCGCGCTCGTGCCGTCGGGCATCGATTCGCCGTCCCCGTGGGGCGGCGGTGCGATCGACGAGATCGATGCCTTTCCCGGTGCGGCACTGGCGATCTTCGCCGACGCCGACTCGGCGCAGGCCTTCGGCCCCAACCCTCTCGACCCGGCCTGCCGGGCACCGTCGGCGCGGGCCGGCCGCGGGCAGGGGCGCCGAGAGGCGGAGCGAGTGGCCGAGTTCCTCGGCGTGTGACGTGCCGGTCATCACCCGCCGTAGGCGAGACAGGTTGTGCAGCAGCGCTCTATGATCCGCTCATCGACCGACACGACCTTGGGGGAACGTGAAGCTCAGCACTGTCACCGCCGTATCGGCCATCTGCTTCGGGTGCACACTCGGGCTTTCCGCTCCGGCGTGGTCGGATGGCCCGGTATTCAACGGCACCTTCCGTTTCGTCTCCGATGACGGTTCGACCTCCACCTGGGTGGTGACTCCCTGTGGGACGGGATGCGCGCATGTCGTCAGCGACACAGGCTATGTGAACGTTGACGCGCAGTTGGTGGATGGGCAGTGGCGGTTCACCTACACCCATCCCGCTGCCTGGGACTGCGAAGACGGCACCGACGCGCCCGGGACCCGGCACGTGACCTTGGACGCCGCCACGCTGCGCGGCACCGTGGCCCAGGGCCCGGACATGGTGTGCGGGGAGACCGATGTGGTCGAAGAGGCTTACGGCTTCGCGCTGAACCAGATCGGCTAAGTCGCCGGCTCACCGGCGTCGAGGCTGTTCAGCGCCACGCTGGCGAGTTCCTGGCCGATCTCGATGACCTCGTCGGCGCGGTGGAAATCCAAGCTGCGGCATACGGTTCGCGGCACCTCGATCAGCAGATCGGGCGGGTAGGCCGCCAGCGTGTGGCGGGCCAGCGCGGCCTGCGCGATGTCGATGGTGCGGTTCATCACCTCGAAACCGCCCAGTCGCGGCACCACCGGCAGGCTCGTGGCGGCCACGGTCTCGGCGTCGTCGGGATCGTCGGCGTCGACGAAGCGGCCCAGTACCGAACGGCCGGTGGGCGTGTCGAGCAGGCTGCGCGCGGTCTTGGTGTCCAACAGCGACGACGTGCTGCGCCACATCCGGTTCAGCCAGTCGGTGGAAGGCCTTGTCTCCCGTTCGCCTCGTGAGACCTCCGGGTCGTCACCGCCCAGGCTCACCGCGATCGTCGCGTCGGCCGGGGCCGCGGCGATCGGCGCCATCGGGATCGGGTCGAGAATCCCGCCGTCGGCGAGCAGCCGGCCGTCGAGGACATGTGGTGTGATCACGCCGGGGATGGCGATCGATGCCCGGATCGCGTCGTCGACCGGTCCGCGTTGCATCCACACCGACTTTCCCGTGATCAAGTCGGTGGCCACCGAGGTGAACGGGATCGGCAGCTCTTCGATCGTCACCTCGCCGAGGATTTCCCGCACCGCCTCGAGGATCTTCTCGGCCCGCAGCACACCCGCCGCCGCGATCGACGGATCCAGCAGTCGCAGCACCGCTCGCTGTGTCAACGAGCTTGCCCACACCGCGTATTCGTCGAGTTTGCCGGCCGCCTCCAAGCCGCCGACCAGTGCACCCATCGACGAGCCGGCGATGCCGACGATCTCGTGGCCCCGCTCGTGCAGCTCGTTGATCACGCCGATGTGGGCGTAACCGCGTGCACCGCCGGAGCCCAACGCCAATGCCACCCGCATGGGATTCATTGTGCGCGGCCCAGCCGGGCTAGCCGCACATCCTGTCGGCGGCCGCCTCGACTGCGACGATCACCGCGGATTGCTGGCCGGCAGACAATTCCGACCACGGTGCGCCGAATGTCGCCGGACCCGCGTTCTGGGTGCTCTGCACCATCGCCAGATAGGGCTCGATCTGGGCCTGCAGGTCATCGCCGCGCTGCTCCATCCAGGTGCGTGCGGCCATACATGCCTGGAAGTAGTCATCCTCGGTGGATTCCGCCGGTGCGCCGACCGCCGTCGTCACCCCACCTGGGGATATCGCGACCTCGCCGGGCGGCGGCGGGGCCGGTGTGGCCTGCTCGGTGGTCGTCCCCGGCGGTGACGATGTCGGGGAATCCGGCACCGGGGACGTCGTTTCCGGACCGCTGTCCGGAGAACAGCCGCTCACCGATATCACGGTTACCGCGACAGCGCCCACGGCGAACTGGGGGTACCTGCGCATGCCGTCAATCTATGCAACACTGGTCGGCGTGAACGACGTGGCCTGGTGGATGGAGTGTTGTCGGCTCTGATGCCGACCCCGATTCCCCTCGTCCCGTTCCTGGAGTTCCCCCATGTCTGCCACCTCCGTTCTGCCCACCCGTCTGCGGTTGGCCGATCTGCTGCACACCACCGACCGGTTCGCCGACGAGGTTCTGCGCGGTCGCTACGACCATCTCTTCCCGGCCGACGGCCTGCCTCGTGACGAGCGCTGGTTCGTCCGGTTGCACGGCGACGACGAACTGGATGTCTGGCTGATCAGCTGGGTTCCCCAGCGCTCGACCGAGCTGCACGACCACGGCGGGTCACTGGGCGCACTCACGGTGCTGTCCGGTGCGTTGCGCGAAACCCGCTGGGACGGAGAAGGGTTGCGGGAGCGCTTGTTGGTCGCCGGCGATCAGGCCGGCTTTCCGCTCGGCTGGGTGCACGATGTCGAAGACGATGCGGAGGGGCGAGCGACTCTCAGTGTGCACGCCTATTCGCCGCCGTTGACGGTGATGTCCTACTACGACCTCACCGATCAGGACACGTTGCGGCGCACCCGGACCACGCTGACCGATGCGCCGGAGGACAGCTAGATGACCAGCCGGATCGATGCGGTGCTCGACGCCGCGCGGACCCGATTGACCAGGATGCCGGCCGAGGAGGTGCCCGCCGCCCTGGCCCGCGGCGCAGTGCTGGTGGACATCCGCCCCGCCGCTCAGCGTGCCGCCGAAGGCGAGGTGGCTGCCGCGCTGGTCGTCGAACGCAACGTCCTGGAATGGCGCTGCGACCCGACCAGCGACGCGCGACTGCCCCAGGCGGTCGGTGACGACGTCGAATGGGTGGTGCTGTGTTCTGAGGGCTACACCTCCAGCCTGGCCGCCGCCGCGTTGAAGGATCTCGGCCTGCACCGGGCCACCGATGTGATCGGCGGCTACCACGCCCTCAAAAGGGTTGTGGTCTAGGAGTTCTCGCCGCTGTGCATGAGCGGGCGCAGGCGTTCGGTCTTCTCCGGCGTCCAGCCCGGCGGCTGTAGCACCGCCGCCCAGCCGTTGACCACGTCGCGGACGTACACGTGGCCGTGCCCATCGGGGACGTTGACCGCCACCGCCATGTCGGCGGACACCTGCAGGAACGTGACTACCGGCATCCAGTCCATTCGCGGCGACACGTCGTAGCCACGCCGCTCCTTGAGCCAGTCCGGTTCGCGGAACAACAGATCCGGCGTCCACCAGGCGATGGGATCGGAGGCGTGCTGCAGGTAGACCACCCGCGGTTCACCCCACGGGTCGGCGGGCCGGCCCAGATTGTCGGGACGTGCCACGAACCGCGCGTTGTAACCCTTGTCGTAGATCGGTAGCCACATCGGTGAGCCGGGGTCGCGGTTGGCGGTGAGGTCGGTCCAGATGGTGTTGTTGAACGTCGGCCCCGAGAACAACGCCCCGTCGGTCCGGGCGACCAGGTTGTCCAGGCTCAGGAACGGCGCTTCGCCGCCGAAGGAACCCAGGCTCTCGCCGAACACCACCAGCCTGGGCCGGTCCGCCTCGGGCCTGGCGCGGACGAGTTCGTCCACCGCCTCGAACAGGGCCTGACCGGCCTGGCGGGCGTTCTCCTTGTCGACGAGGAACGAGATCCAGCTCGGCAGGAACGAATACTGCATCGACACGATCGCGGTGTCGCCGTTGAACATGTACTCCAGCGCCGAGGCCTCGGCCTCGTTGATCCAGCCGGTGCCGGTGGTGGTGGCCACGGCGACAACCTCGCGGTCCAGCCCACCGGTGCGCAACAACTCCTGGGCGGCGATCTGCGCGGTCTCGCGGATGTCGTCGCCGGCGTCCTTGCCTGCGTAAGCGCGGATCGGCTCGGTCGCGGGCGCACCGTTGAACTCGGTCAGCTCCGCCACCGTCGGCCCGCCGGCGACGAAGATCCGCCCCTGGTGCCCCAGCGACGCCCACGACACCAGCGACTCGGGGCCGCCGGACCGCAACGTCGTCGTCGGGGTCGGAGAGTTGGGCGAGTCCTCGTCGTTGACCGCGGCGAAGGTGCTGTTGAGCCAGTCCATCGCGACGCGGGCGACCACACCGTTGAGCAGAGCCACGGTCAGGGCGAGGACCAGGCCGACGGCCACCACCCCCGAAACCCGCCGCGGCGCCACCCGTTCGAGCTGGCGGACGAGAAACAGCACGAGCTTGCGGATCAGCTGGCCGAGCTCCACGAGCACGAACATGACGATCAGCGCCAGCACCGCGGCCTGCGGATAGTTGTACTAACGCAGATGCGGAACGCCCATCAGGTCACGTACATCGTTCTGCCAGACCTGGAAGAAGAACTCCATCCCCACCAGGCTGGCGAGGCCGGCCACCAGCAGCGCCAGCCAGGCCCAGTGCGGGGCCGGGGGGCTGCTGTCCTTGCCCCGCATGTAGCGGACCAGCCACACGCCGAACACCCCGAGCAGGTAGCCCGCGGCGCCGGCGCCACCGCTGACGAGGCCCTGGAACAGCGGGCCGCGCGGCAGCAGGGACGGGGTCAGCGACAACCAGACGAACACCAGGCCGACCGCGCTGCCGGTGAACGTGTAGTGGCGCTGCCACCACGGCAGCGTGCGCTGCTCGTCGGAGGTCGACGGCTCGGACTCGGGATGGCCGGCCGTGGCTGACGGCGTCGCTGTGGCGACCGGGGACGGCTCGTTGTCAGACCCCGTCGCGGGCTGCTGCTGCGGCCTCTGCTCCGTCCCTGGTTCGCTCACGAGGGCACTTTAACGGTGTGTGAAGTTCGCGGCGCGTTTCTCGGTGAACGCGGCCATCCCTTCGGTCTGATCGTCGGTGGCGAACGCCGAGTGGAACAGGCGGCGTTCGTAGAGAAGGCCCTCGGACAGCGTGGTCTCGAAGGAGCGGTCGACCGCCTCCTTGGCCATCCGCGCCGCCGACAGCGACATCCCGGCGATGGTGGCCGCCACCTTGTTGGCCTCGTCGAGCAGGGCGTCGGCGGGCACCACCCGAGACACCAGCCCGGCGCGCTCGGCTTCCTCGGCGTCCATGTTGCGCCCGGTCAGAATCAGATCCATCGCCTTGGCCTTGCCGATCGCGCGGGTCAACCGCTGCGAGCCGCCCATGCCGGGGAGCACTCCCAGCTTGATCTCCGGCTGCCCGAACTTCGCGGTGTCCGCGGCGATCAGGATGTCGCACATCATGGCCAGCTCGCAGCCGCCGCCCAGCGCGTAGCCGGCGACCGCGGCGATCGTCGGGGTCCGGGTGGCGGCGAACCTGCCCCAGGCGGCGAAGAAATCCGCGGCGAACACGTCGGCGAACGACAGCTCGGCCATCTCCTTGATGTCGGCACCTGCGGCGAAGGCCTTCTCGTTGCCGGTCAGGATGATGGCGCCGACGCCGGGGTCGGCGTCGAGTTCGGCTGCGGCGCCGGTCACTTCATTCATCACCTGGGTGTTGAGGGCGTTGAGCGCCTTGGGCCGGTTCAAGGTGATGGTGGCGACTCGGTCGGTGCGGGTGACCAGGATGGTCTCGAAAGATGTCATGGCGTCCTTTCAGGGGTCAGTCGAAGCTCAGGTCTGGGTCTGCCGGGGCGAAGTACGCGTCGACGTCGGCAGTGGTGACCCCCTCGGACGACCGAGGTGACCATTTCGGGTTGCGATCTTTGTCGATCAACTGTGCACGGATACCCTCGACCAGGTCGTGGGATCGCAGCGATGCGCAGGAGGTGCGGAACTCCTGGCGCAGCACGTCTTCCAGACTGGTGAGCCTGCCCGCCCTGCGGACGGCCTCCAGCGTGACGGCCAGCGCGACGGGGGAGCGCGACGAGATCAGCTCGGCGGCTTTGGCGGCCGGCTCGCCGCCTCGGTCGCCCAATGCCGCCAGGATGTCGGAGACGGTGTCGGCGGCGTAGCACTCGTCGATCCAGTCCCGCTGGGCGAGAAGGGGGCTGGGGGGCGGCTCCTGTGCATGAGCGGCGACCGCGGCCGCTGGGCCGTCGGCGGTGGCCGTGGCGAGGAATGCCTCGAGTAGGTCGTGGGGAACGAAATGATCGGCGAAGCCCATGGCGATGGCGTCGGCGCCGGTGAACGGGGCGCCGCTGAGTGCCGCATGCAGCCCGAGCAGGCCGGGGGTGCGCGCCAGCAGATAGGTGCCGCCGACGTCGGGGATGAAGCCGATGCCCACCTCGGGCATCGCCATCTTCGTGGTGTCGGTCGCGATCCGGACGCTGCCGTGGGCGCTGATGCCGACGCCACCGCCCATCGTGATCCCGTCCATGATCGCCACATACGGCTTCGGGTAGCGCCCGATCTGGGCGTTGACCAGATATTCGTCGTGCCAGAACTGGCGGGCTTCGGTGCCGTCGCCCCTGGCGCTGTGGTAGATCGCCACCACGTCGCCGCCGGCGCACAGACCGCGTTCGCCGGCGCCGTCGACGATCACGCACGCCACGTCGTCGTCGTCCTGCCACGCCGTCAACGCCGCCCCGATCTGGGTGACCATCGGATGGGTCAGCGAGTTGATCGCCTTGGGCCGGTTGAGCGTGATGCGCCCGACCGAACCGTCGACCTTTACTAGGACATCCTCGTTTTCGTCCACGCCATGCAATCTAGATCGTCTGCCGCCTCAGGTCAGGCCCGGGTAAGGTTTCCTGGGAAGAACCTGGGAAGGGATCGCGCGGTCTTCGGTCGCGGCGGGAACCTACCGGGAAACTCGATCGTTGAGTGTTCGTCACGACTCGGATTCACAGGAAAGGAACCGACGGTGCGCGAGAGCAGCAACCCGGTATTCCGTTCGCTGCCCCAGGGGCGGCAGGGCGGATACGCGCAGTTCGGTACCGGAGCCGCCGGCTACGGTGCCCAAGCGGTACAGGCTGACCCCTACACGACCCAGCAGTACCCCGACCAGCGGCAGACCGGTGTCTCCCGCCCGCTGACCATCGACGACGTCGTCACCAAGACCGGCATGACGCTGGCCGTGCTGAGCGCCGTCGCGGTCGTCTCCTACTTCCTGGTGTCCCAGAACCTGGGGCTGGCCATGCCGTTCACGCTGGTCGGCGCCTTCGGCGGACTTGCGCTGGTGCTGGTGGCCACCTTCGGCCGCAAGCAGGACAACCCGGCCATCGTGCTGAGCTACGCGGCCCTCGAAGGTCTGTTCGTCGGCGCGATCTCGTTCGTGTTCGCCAACATGATCTCCACCGGCGGACCGGGCATGATCGCCCAGGCGATCGTCGGCACCATCGGCGTGTTCTTCGGCATGCTCGTCGTCTACAAGACCGGCGCCATCCGGGTCACGCCGAAGTTCACCCGCTTCATCGTGGCGGCCATGTTCGGTGCGCTGGCTTTGATGCTGCTCAACCTCGTGCTCGCGCTCTTCGGCGTCGGTGGCGGTGAAGGCTTCGGCCTGCGCAGCGGCGGCCCGCTGGCGATCATCTTCTCGCTGGTGGTCATCGGCATCGCCGCGTTCTCGTTCCTGATCGACTTCGACGCCGCCGACCAGATGGTCCGCGCCGGCGCGCCGGAGAAGGCGGCGTGGGGCATCGCGCTGGGTCTGACCGTCACCCTGGTCTGGCTCTACGTCGAGATCCTGCGCCTGCTGAGTTACTTCAACCAGGACTAGCAGCCTGTGCGCGAAGGGCCGCCCACCACGGTGGGCGGCCCTTTTCGTTGCGCTGTGGGCGTTATGGCGTTGAGACTGCGTGTGGCGCGGTGGTCACTCGCACTTTCCCGCTCTCACTGCAGTCTCAACGCCAGAAGGCCTCAGGACAGGCGCTCGACCACCATGGCCATGCCCTGGCCGCCACCGACGCACATCGTCTCGATGCCGAAGGTCTTGTCGTGGTAGGCGAGGTTGTTCAGCAGCGTCGCGGTGATGCGTGCCCCGGTCATGCCGAACGGGTGTCCCAGCGCGATCGCACCACCGGAGACGTTGAGCTTGTCCTCGTCCATGCCGAGTTCGCGGGCCGAGCCGAGCACCTGGACTGCGAACGCCTCGTTGATCTCGTACAGGTCGATGTCGCTGATCGACATCTTCGCGTTGGCCAGCGCCTTCTTGACGGCCTCGATGGGGCCGAGCCCCATGATCTCCGGCGACAGGCCGGTGACGCCCGTGGAGACGATGCGCGCCAGCGGCGTCAGGCCGAGCTCCTTGGCCTTGGTGTCGCTCATGATGATCACCGCGGCCGCACCGTCGTTCAGCGGGCAGGCATTGCCGGCGGTGATCGTGCCGTTGGGCCGGAACACCGGCTTGAGCTGGCTGATCTTCTCGTAGGTGGTTCCGGCGCGGGGCCCGTCGTCGGTGCTGACGACGGTGCCGTCGGGCAGCGTCACCGGGGCGATCTCGCGGGCGAAGAAGCCGCTGTTGATCGCTTCCTCGGCGCGGTTCTGCGACCGCACACCCCAGTGGTCCTGGTCCTCGCGGCTGATGCCGGTGAATGCGGCGACGTTCTCAGCCGTCTGTCCCATCGCGATGTACACGTCGGGCAGCGCACCGTCCTCGCGGGGGTCGTGCCACTCCGTGGCGCCGGCGGCGGCCTGCTCGGTGCGGGCGACCGCGTCGTCGAACATCGGGTTCCTGGTGTCCGGCGCCCCGTCGGCCATGCCCTTGGCGAACCGTGACACCGTCTCCACGCCGGCGGAGATGAAGGCGTCGCCCTCGCCGGCCTTGATGGCGTGGAAGGCCATCCGGGTGGTCTGCAGCGACGACGAGCAGTACCGGTTGACCGTCGTGCCCGGCAGGAAGTCGTAGCCGAGTTCGACAGCGACGGCGCGGGCGATGTTGTACCCGGACTCCCCGGCGGGCTGGCCGCAGCCCATCATCAGGTCGTCGATGTCGCGCGGATCCAGCGCGGGCACCTTGTCCAGGGCCGCGCGGACCATCTGCGCGGCGAGGTCGTCGGGGCGCATCGAGACGAGCGAGCCCTTGTTGGCCCGACCGATCGGGGATCGGGTGGCGGCGACGATGACGGCTTCGGGCATGAGGGCTCCTAGAACTCGGGGACTGGGATCGGGAACGGATTCACAACGTGTGACCGAACCTAGCCCGCGCTCACCACGATCGGAGCGGGCACCCCGGTGGAACGCCGCCACAACCGGCTCAGCGCCGTGACCCGTGACAGCAGCGAACCGGAGTCGGCGGTGCGGGATTCCAGGGCTTCCTCGGGCGGCTCACCGCACACGAACTCACCCAGCTGATGGCACAGGGCCGGCAGCAGCTGCTTGGCCGCCAGGGCGTAGCCCGCCGCCGAGGGATGGAACATGTCCGACGAGAACAACACCTCAGGCGCCTGATAGAAGTGCGGGGCGAGCAGATCGGAGAACGGCACCGCCACCCCGCCGGCGGCCCGCACCGCGCCGGCCTGGGCGCGGGCCAACCGCAGGCCGCGGCTGCGCGCCACCCAGCGCAGCGGCTGCGGGATGGCCTTGATGACGCCGAAGTCGGGGCACGTTCCGACCACGACGACCGCCCCGCTGTCACGCAACCGGCGCACCGCACGGCCCACGCGGCGCGCCGACGGGCTGATGCCGTTGGGCTTGGTGATGTCGTTGGCGCCGATCATGATCACCGCCGCATCGGGCGGCGGGCCGGCGACGAACATCGCGTCGATCTGTCCGGACAGTCCCTTCGACGTGGCGCCGACGATCGCTTTGGTGCTCAGCCGTATGCGCAGTCCCGACTCCTCGGCCAGGCCCCGCGCCAGCAGCACACCGGGCACCTCGTCAGCGGTGGTGCACCCGTAGCCGGTGGCGGTGGAGTCGCCGAAGATCATCAGATGCAGGTCGAAGGGCACGCCGCGATGCCAGCGATCGACCGGGCCGCCGCCGGGGCGGTAGACGCCGTCCGCCCGCGGCGGGATGTCCCACGATTTCGGGATGACCTGTCGGGCCTGGTCGGCCTGCCCGCTGAGCAGATTGCGGGCCCCGAGATACGCCGAACCCGTCGAAGCCAGGGTTGCCGCGGCCGCCAGCGCGATGGCTGAGCGGCGCGGCCTGCGATTGCCTGCGCGAGGAGCATTACCGGTGCTACCCACACCGCAAGTTTAGGGCCCGATGCCGCCGAACACCGGCGGCGAAAGCGGATGGCCGATCACAGTGCGGTATCGACTCCGGTGTCAAAGGCGTTTAAACGATTGTGATACTGGTTACAAATGGCAAGCTAAGTAAAGAGCTAGTCTGAGTAACCCGGCTTATCCCGGCACTACAACGTTGTAGGAGTTGGTCGCGATGACGGCACCGAGTAAGGTCCCCAGCTCCGCGCGGGTGGGTATCGGACCAGCTAGAGCACTTAAAGCCCGCCGCTACCCGGTCAGTGACGCTGCCCCGGTCGAGGTCGTCGAGGACGGGCCGAGCATCGCCGGTCGCCTGATGAGCCTGGCGGCGATGATGACCATCAAGCCCACCTTGATGGTCGGCAGCTACGCTCCCCGGCTGCCCTGGCCGTGGGGTTTGGTTGATTTCGCCGCCCGCATCATGCGCCCGCCGGCCGGCACGGTGCGCGCCACCATCGGCCTGCCGCACTGCACCGCGCAGCTGGTCCGCGCGTCCGGGGTGCTGCCCGCCGACGGCAAGCGCAGCGTCATCTTGTACATGCACGGTGGTGCGTTCCTGACCTGCGGGGTGAACACGCACGGCCGGCTGGTGGCGGCGTTGTCGAAGTTCGCCGACAGCCCCGTCCTGGTGGTCAATTACCGGATGATCCCGAACCATTCGGTGGGGACGGCGCTCGACGACTGCTTCGACGCCTACCGGTGGTTGCGGGAAACGGGCTACGAGCCTGATCAGATCGTGCTGGCCGGCGACTCCGCCGGTGGTTATCTGTCGTTGGCGCTGGCCGAACGGCTCCTGGCCGAAGGTATCGACGTCGACGATTGCGGCTACGAGCCGGAGTCCCCGGCTGCAGTCGTCACGATGTCCCCACTGTTCGAGATCGACAACGAGGCCCGCGCCGACCATCCCAACGTGCGCAGCGACGCCATGTTCCCGCACAAGGCGTTCCATGCGCTGGTCGAGCTGATCGAAGAGGCGGCCTCCAAGCGCATCGTCGACGGCGCGCCCGAGCAGATCTACGAGCCGCTCGACCACATCGAACCGGGCTTACCGCGCACGCTCATCCACGTGTCGGGATCGGAGGTGTTGCTCAGCGACGCGCGCAAAGCGGCGCGTCTGCTCGCCGCGGCGGGTGTCCCCGTCGAGATCCGGATCTGGCCAGGTCAGATGCATGTATTCCAATTGGGCGCGCCGGCGGTGTCGGAAGCAACCCGCTCGATCCGGCAGATCGGCGAGTACATCCGTGAGGCCACCTGGTAGCTGCGGAGCCGGCCTGGGACGATAGAGCCATGCGCATCGCCCGGCACATCAGTGAGCTCATCGGCCACACCCCGCTCGTGCAGTTGAACTCGGTCGTCACACCGGGGGCGGGCACCGTGGCGGCCAAGATCGAGTACCTCAACCCGGGCGGCAGTTCCAAGGACCGCATCGCGATCAAGATGATCGACGCCGCCGAGGCCAGCGGGGAGTTGCGGCCGGGCGGCACCATCGTCGAGCCCACCTCGGGCAACACGGGAGTCGGTCTGGCGCTCGTCGCCCAACAGCGCGGCTACAAGTGCATCTTCGTGTGCCCGGACAAGGTCAGCGGTGACAAGCAGAACGTGCTTCGCGCCTACGGGGCCGACGTCGTGGTGTGCCCCACCGCGGTACCGCCGGATCACCCCGACAGCTACTACAGCGTGTCCAACCGGCTGGTGGAGGAGATCGAGGGGGCCTGGAAGCCCGACCAGTACTCCAACCCGATGGGCCCGGCCAGCCACTACGAGACCACCGGCCCCGAGATCTGGGAGGACACCGACGGGAAGGTCACCCACTTCGTCGCCGGCGTGGGCACGGGAGGGACGATCACCGGTGCCGGGCGCTATCTCAAGGAGGTGTCCGGCGGTCGGGTGAAGGTCATCGGCGTGGATCCGGAGGGTTCGGTGTACTCCGGCGGCACCGGGCGGCCCTACCTGGTCGAAGGTGTCGGCGAGGATTTCTGGCCCTCGGCCTACGACCCGTCGGTCCCCGACGAGATCATCGCGGTGTCCGACGCGGACTCGTTCGACATGACACGGCGCCTGGCCCGGGAAGAAGCGCTGCTGGTCGGCGGCTCGTGCGGGATGGCCGTGGTGGCCGCCGTCCAGGTCGCCGAGCGGGCCGGGCCGGACTCGCTGGTGGTGGTGCTGCTGCCCGATGGCGGGCGGGGCTACATGTCGAAGATCTTCAGCGACGAGTGGATGTCGTCGTACGGCTTCCTGCGCAGCCGCCTGGACGGCACCGTGGAAGAGTCCACCGTCGGGGACGTGCTGCGGCGCAAGTCCGGCGCGCTGCCCGATCTGGTGCACACCCATCCGTCTGAGACGGTGCGTGACGCGATCGGAATCCTGCGCGAGTACGGCGTGTCGCAGATGCCTGTCGTCGGCGCCGAGCCGCCGGTGATGGCCGGGGAGGTCGCCGGCAGCGTCTCCGAGCGGGAGCTGCTCTCGGCCGTGTTCGAAGGCCGCGCCAAGCTCGCCGACGCCGTGGCCGAGCACATGAGCCCACCGCTGCCGTTGGTCGGCGCAGGTGAACTGGTCAGTAACGCCGCCAAGACGCTGCGGGACTGCGATGCGGTGATGGTGGTCGAGGACGGAAAGCCGGTGGGCGTCCTGACCCGGCACGACCTGCTGGGATTCCTGTCCGACGGCAACGTGCGCCGTTGACCCGATAGGACAACCGGCGCCGGATGGCAATAGCCGCGCTGGCCCGTGCGTTCTCCTGATCGGCTCGCGGCCGTGAAACGCCGGTTCTAAGGTTTTTCTCAGGTAGTGTGAGCAGGCTCGTTCCCGTACGGAAGGCGTCGATGACCGCTCCGCCGCCGCCACCCGGCGGTCTCCGGCCCGTGCCGGCGTCGGTTGGCTTCGTGACCACGCCCGGCATGCCGGCGGGTTCCTCTGCCGACTCGTTCATCCCCTGGCGGACCCGCGTGTGCGCCTGGCTGCTCGACTACCTGCCCGTCTCTCTGCTGATCGGTATCGGCTGGGGGGTGCTGACGGCCACCCGCGAGACGACGTGCGTCGCCGACATCTCCGAATACGATCTCGGCGAGTTCTGCAGGGCCGATGCGTCGACCGTCGGCAGAGTTTCGGCGCTTGCGGTGTTTCCCGTGCTGGCGCTGGCCTATCTGATCTGGAACCTCGGCTACCGGCAGGGTGTCACCGGTTGCAGCATCGGCAAGTCGATCATGGGTTTCCAGCTGATCGGCGAGAAGGACGGCCGGCCAATTGGTTTCGCCATGTCGCTGCTCCGGGAGTTCGGTCACCTGCTCCTGCTTGCGGCATGCGGACTGCTCTGGTTCGTCGCAGTGCTGTATCCCCTGTGGGATGCTAAGCGCCAGACCGTGGCGGACAAGATCATGTCAACTGTGTGTGTACCGCTTCCCACCGCCCACTGAGCGAAGGAGATCCGATGTCGGACAACCCATCACAGCCCGGCGGATACCCGCCCGAAGGGGCGTCGCAGCCGCCGCAGGGCGGTTACCCCCCGCCGCCGTCGGGTTCTCAGCCGCCGCAGGGCGGCTATCCGCCGCCCCCTCCGGGCGGTTACCCGCCTCCACCTTCGGGTTCCCAGCCACCGCAGGGCGGTTACCCGCCTCCGCCGCCGGGATCGCAGCCCACCCAGGGCGGATACCCGCCGCCCCCTCCGGGGG
>NZ_BLTG01000118.1 GCF_017312405.1 Mycobacterium sp. PO1 | reverse complement strand
CTCACTGGTGGACGATCAGTGTCGACAGGGCGTATGTCTTGTCTGCACCCCGGGCTCGTCGGGTCACTGCCGGGCTGACCGAGTCACCCATTGAGGGATGACCTGTCTGAGAGTCGCAGGGCCTGGCGGCCCGGGACGTGCAGATCGGCCATAGGGCTATGCGCCACAGCGGTTGTGCGACCGCTCGGAGCGCCTCAGTGAGCGACCGACCGTCACGTCCCGGACCGGAGTGCTGAATCCGTGGGCAAACGGAAGGAGCACTAATCATGGAGGCTACGCCCACATACGCCGGGATCGACTGGTCCTGGCAGTATCACGCATTATGCATCGTTAATGGCGATGGTAAACGCGTCAAGGAAATCACCGTGACGCACAGCAGAGCGGGTCTGACCAAGATCACCTCGCTGTTGCGCAGCCATCAAGTCGAACGGGTCGGGATCGAACGCGGCGACGGCCCCGTCGTCGAGCACCTGATCCGCGACGGATTCGAGGTCGTCGTGATCTCGGCGCGGCAAGTGAAATCGCTGCGGGCCCGATACGGATCGGCGGGCAACAAGGACGACCGGTTCGATGCCTTCGTCTTGGCTGATGCGCTGCGCACCGATCCGCACCGCTGGGCGGTCGTGCGCCCTGACAGTGATGCGACAAGGGCGCTTCGTGCCATGGTTCGTGCACGTCAGGACCTCGTCGGGCACCGCATCGCAGTGCACAATCAGCTGTTGGCAACGCTGCAGCACCATTTCCCCGGTGCCATCGGTCTGTTCCATCAGCTCGACATCCCGATCAGTCTGGCCTTCTTGCGGCGGTTCCCATCTGAAGCCAAAGCGGCGTGGTTGTCGCCGACGCGGCTTACCCACTGGCTCGATGCCAACGGCTACAGCGGTCGCGCCACGCCGGCCGATCTCATTACCCACCTGCACGAAGCGGCCACCGGCCACATCAGTGGCGCCGTTTCCGATGCTGGAGAACTGATCGTGTTGAGCCTGGTCGATCTACTCACCAGCCTTCGCCAACGGCAATCGGCGCTGGAGGCCCGGATCAAAGAAGCGCTCCTGGCGCATCCAGATGGCCCTATCGTGCAATCGTTTCCACGATCCGGAGTGGTGCGCGCCGCGAGCCTGCTGGCTGAGATCGGAGACTGCCGCGCCCGCTTCCCTGACGCTCAATCCTTAGCTGCTGCAGCAGGAGTCGCGCCGTCGACACGTCAATCTG
>NZ_BLTG01000117.1 GCF_017312405.1 Mycobacterium sp. PO1 | reverse complement strand
TGTGCGGCTCCTCAGGTTCTTGTGGGGAGCGTGACCTGCAGTCCTCCGAGGCAGAGGTAGATCATTGAGGTCAGTGTCTGGGCACTGTGGTGGCCGTAGCCCCGGGCGTTGATGAGGCGGATTTTGGCGTTGATGCCTTCGACGAGGGCGTTGGAGATGCCCAGTTCGATGGCGGCCAGGATGGCATCGAAGTACTTCTTGAATCGTTTGCTCAGCGCGACGAACACCGGGATCCGGGAGCGTGCAGCGGCGGTGATCCAGGCTTTGAGCAGCGTGCGGGCGACGCCAGGTGGGTGCTCGTAGCGGTAGAGATCGCGGGCCTGTTCTTTCAGTGTCCAGGCCCGGCCGATGCGCCGGTGGGTGCGGGCGATCTGGTTGACCAGGGCGCGCTTGTCGTCGTTGAGTTTGTTCTCCCCGGTGCGCAGCGCCCAACGGGCGGCTTTCCAGTCCGCGGTGGCATGCCCAGGCAGGCGGATCGATTCAGCGAAGACCCGATCGAGGGCACGCTGAATCCACTGCATCACGTGGAACCCGTCGTAGCAGATAACGGCGTGCGGCAGGTGTTCGGTGGTGACGCTGGTGTAGACACTACTGACGTCCATGCTGACCGTTTCGATGGCCGATAGGACTGAATCCGGTTGACTGGTATAGAAATTGGCTAACGATTCGCGGCTGCGACCAGGTTCGATGTCGATGACGGTTCCGGTGTCGTGATCACCGATGACGGTCAGGTAGCGGTGTGGGTGGCGGTAGCAGATCTCATCGACACCGATGCGGTAGAGCGCATCGAGGCGACGTTGGTTCAGGAGCTCGACCACTCCGCGGTTGATGATCGCGGTGACCGTTTCCCAGGCGCAGCGCATCAATACCGACACCGACGTTCGATCAGTGCGCTGGGCCAACCAGAGCACCATGTCTTCGAAATCGCGGGTATGGCGAGCGCCGGGACGAGCCCAAGGCAGCTCTTCGGTGATGACCCCGCAGTCCGGGCAGTGCAGGCGGCGGATGTCATAGGCCAGCCAGAGCCGGTGTCGCGCCAGGTCCAGGTGCCGCCAGCGCCGCCGACGCCTGTCATAGACACCCTTGACTCGTTTGCCACACGGACATTGCAGTAACCGCGCCCGCGGGCGCAACGCGACCTCGACATCACGCTGACCGATGGTGACTTCGGTGACCGTGGCACCGGGGATCTGCAGCAGACGGTTAAATGCAGTACTGACGCGCACGCGGATCGTCCTTGTGGTTGCGGTTGGTGTGGTAACCCCGAAACCTAGAGGCACACCGCGTGCGCGTCCCTCATCTGAGCGCCGACACGCCCAATCCCTCGTCATACCAATCAAAAACACCGCTGAACAGCACAAACGCGCCCACTAGAACACTAGGAGCGCCAC
>NZ_BLTG01000116.1 GCF_017312405.1 Mycobacterium sp. PO1 | reverse complement strand
CGACACGCCGGGGCGGATCAATGCAAATGTGCGTTACCGCCTGATGGTGGGAGAGGATTAGCTGAGTTAACGGTGCTACGCGCAGAGATCAACGAACTCTTGACGAGAACCGGGCCGGGAACGCCGATGGGGGAGTTGTTCCGCCAGTACTGGATTCCAGCCTTGCTCGCCGAGGAGCTGCCGGAGGATGATTGCCCACCGGTACGCGTGAAGCTTCTGAACGAGCGAATGATCGCTTTTCGTGACAGTCACGGCAACTTCGGCCTGATCGACGAGTTCTGCGCGCACCGTGGCGCCTCACTGTGGTTTGGCCGCAACGAAGAGGGCGGTCTGCGATGTCCCTACCATGGTTGGAAGTACGACGTCACGGGACAAGCCGTCGAGGTGCCGTCAGAACCTGTGGGGTCCACCTTCTGCGCGCACGTCAAACTGACGTCCTACCCGCTGATGAAGATCGGGGGCGTGCTGTGGACTTACATGGGAGACCCCGCGAAGCAGCCGCCGTTACCGGAATTCGAATTTGCTCTTGTGCCGGCCGATCAGACCTTCACGTCCAAACGATGGCAGGAATGCAATTGGCTGCAAGCCTTCGAAGGTGGCATCGATTCCAGTCATGTGTCGTTCCTGCATTCCGGGGGCCTTAAGTCGGACCCGCTGTTCAAAGGCAGCAAGGCTAACGACTACAACATGGCCGACCTCAAGCCGTTCTTCGAGGTCGCGGACTCCGAGGGTGGTTTGTTCGTTGGTGCCCGGCGCAACGCTGACGCCGACAACTATTACTGGCGCATCACGCCGTGGGTGATGCCGTGCTTCACGATGGTGCCGCCACGTGGGGATCATCCTGTCCACGGCCACTTTTGGATCCCCATCGACGATGAGAACTGTTGGGCGTACTCGTTTGACTACCACCCCGTGAGACCGTTGACTTCGCAGGAAGTTGAGGCGATGAAGGACGGGCACGGGGTGCACAGTGCCAACATCCCTGGCACGTACCGACCGCAGGCGAACAAGGACAACGACTATCTGATGGATCGTGCGGCGCAGAAGCGTGGAGACACATACTCAGGCGTGCGGGGTATCGCGATCCAAGACTCGTCGCTGCAGGAGAGTATGGGGCCGATCGTCGATCGGACCAAGGAGCGGTTGGTGTCTGCCGACAGTGGCATCATCAGAGCGCGTCAAAAGTTGAAGCGGGCGGCTGGGGCGTTGCGCGACAAGGGTACGACTCCTCCAGGTGTTGACCCTGAACATCATCGTGTTCGGTCTGCGGCCGTCGTCCTTCCGCGTGGCGCATCGTTCAGCGAGGCGTGCCGAGAAGATCTCAGGGTGCGCGAAGGCGTGCGGCAGACATCGGTATGACCAGTCCACTGCAGCCGATTCTCGGGAGTAGTTGCGCGCGTGCGACATCTGGCGCCGAGATGCGCTACCGGATCAACCGCCCGATCGCCGGGCGGAGGGGCGTGCGCGTCATTGCGCTCGACGGTGGTGCACGAGCGATCATCGAGCGGCTTTCATCTCAGCCGTGGGGATGTGCACGCTTCCTGTCGGTAGCCGAACCGAGAAGGAATGCGGGGGAGCAGTGTTGGGTTTCGTTGCTCGACACCGACGGCGCCGTCTCCAGTCTTGCGGATGAGCTTGCCGACGCCGATGTGGTCGTCATGGTTGCCACCACCGGTGGGGATGCCGCTGCAGCAAGCATCATCGGTGCGACGAGCACGGTTCGCGCGATCATGACCGCCGGCGTCGTCGTCGGGGAAGGCGCGGCGGCGAGTCAGACCGTTGCTGTGCTGCGGCCTCTTGCGCGCGTACTCGTCGTCAGCGGTCACGAAGAAGACGTGTCCGATCTGCTCACAGCGCTGCGAGCTTGAAGGATCCGCCGTGGGCACTCAGGTGAAACTCGCTGACCTGCAGGACATGAAACTGCGTGAGCAGAAGATCGTCGGTGTGGTGGCGTGGGACTACCAGATGGCACGGATAGTCGATCGTGCCGGCGTCGACTTGGTGTCGGTTGGTGACACTGTGGGAATCAACCTGTGGGGTCAGCCGAATCCGCTTGAAATCACCATGGATCAGATGATCGTGGTGTGTCAGGCAGTGCGCCGCGGTGTCCGGCGCGCCTTGCTGTCCTGTGATTTCCCGTTCGGTCCGCTGCAGGACGGGCGAAGAAGTGCTGTGCGGGCGGCAATTCGTCTCGCCAAGGAAGCCGGCATCGACATGGTGAAACTAGACGGGGCATCCGATCATCTAGATGCCGTGACCGCGGTGACGCGTGCAGGGATTCCCGTGTTCGCCCAGTTCGGTATCACCCCGCAGACTTCCCTCAGATACGGTGTGACGTATAGCGCCACACCGAGCGCCGAGGATGCGGTTTCAGACGAACTTCTCAATGAGATCGTTTGTGAGGCCCGTCGTCTCGCTGATGCGGGCGCAGTGCTGCTGAACTTCACGAATTCGGGACCCGTCGTTGGGGCGGCAGTGGCCGAGGCGGTACCCATCCCGGTGCTCGGTGGATTCGGTGGCGGCCCGTGGCTGGACGGCCGGATCCGGATGGCCACGGCCGCTATTGGTTACAGCGCCGATGGTCTCGACAGCCCACCGGATACCTATGCCAACGTCGCCCAGATCGCGCTGGACGCCATCACGGCGTACGCAGATGACGTGCGGGCTGCTCGCCAGATCAAGGGAGGTCTGCGACGTTGAGCACTTCTTCAGCGACGATCGATGGCATTGAAACCCGTTACGCGGTAGCAGGTTCGGGCCCACCGCTACTGATGTTCTCGCCCGGCGGCTTCGCCGCCTCCATGGACGCGTGGGAGAAGCACGGCCTCTATCGTCGAACGCGGATGCTGTCACAGTTGCAGGAGCAGTTCCAATGCATCACGTTCGACAAGCGTGAGACCGGCAAGTCTGGCGGGCGCGTCGAGCGCATCTCATGGGCTGATTACGTGAGACAGGGTGTCGGCCTGTTGGACCATCTTCGGCTGGGCCGAGTGCATATCATGGGTGCCTGCATTGGGTGTTCGATCGCGGCGTGCATGGCGAGCGCTCATCGCGGACGGGTTGGGGGGATGGTGCTGTATTCGCCGGCCGGCGGCGTACGGTACCGGCGAAAGCAGCTCGAACGGTTCCGCGCCCACCTTGCCTACGCCGCGGAGCACGGGCTGGCCGGTGTTGCCGACCTGGCGGCAACGACCGACGGCAACTTCTCCTCAGACGCCAGACTGGGCCCGTGGGTCACCGTGTTGCGCTCCGACCCTGATTTCGCCGCGCAATACCGCGATCTCGACAGCCCCCGGTACCAGATCACTGTCGCGGCGATGGCGGCTCTGTTGTTCGACCGTGACACCGTGCCTGGCCCTGAAGCCGATGACCTACTGGTATCGGAGGTGCCCGCGCTCATCGTGCCGGGTGAAGATGCGTCGCATGCGCCCTCGGCGGCGCGTTACCTACAGGAGTGCCTTCCCGTCAACGAGTATTGGGACGTTCCGGTCGCGGCGCAGACCGCCGAAACTGCGCCGGCGCGGGTGATCCGTTTTCTGGGGTCAGTTGCCCTTTGAGACGTACTTTGCCGTTCGGCCGATATGGGTACGCATCAAGGACGTCGCTTTGTCGACATCGCGCTTCTTGATCGCCGCCACAAACTGGCGGTGCTCTCGGATGCCTCGGATACCCATCTCCGGGTGTGACTGCTGGACGTGGCGCATCGAGAGCAAGGTGGGTCCGTGAAAGGATTCGGCCAGCATCGCGATTGCCTTGTTATGGGTGGCCTGGGCGACGCGTGTATGGAACTCCGCTGACAGTTCCATCGGATAGAAGCCTTCTTTCAAAGCCGCGTCGCCCCGGTCGCAGATCTCTGTCAGTTCGTCGATGTCCTGTTCTGTCGCACGCTCGCACACGAGTGGGATTATTCCGATCTCGAAGACCTGCCGCGCTTCGGTCACATCTTTGTCGGTCAGGCCCGATAAGCTGAGTAGATCCTCGATGCCTTCACCGATACGCTGGCTCGTTGGTGCCGTCACGAACGCGCCGCCGTGGGCGCCGACCTTGATGCGCACCATGCCGTTCGCCTCGAGGCCGCGCAGTGCTTCGCGCACCGTAACCCGGCTCACCCCGAACTTGTCACCGAGTTCACGTTCGGCCGGCAGGCGGTCGCCCGGCCGCAGCTGACCTTCCCGAATCAACACACGAATCTGATCGACAATCATCGCCGAGGCCCGGCCTGGGTTGACCCGGCTGAACATCGGATCAGCCATCGGTGGGGTCGCCGAGGCACTCTTGAACGAAGCCATGGACCAATGATAAGGCCAAGAGCCCCGGCCGGTAGAGCCCCCGTCCGCGCCTTGAGCACCTGCGTTGCGTAAAGTCTCAGAGGTAGATGCCTGCTCGTATTAACGGCGCCAGCTTATTGTCGAGGTCGTAACCTAGCGGCGCTGCGGTCGGTATGCCCAGGCCACGTGAGGTGAGCCCCCTGTAGTGGTCCAGTCGTTGTGCGACTCTGTTGCCCGAGTGTTCGGGCAGGAAGAATCACCAACGACATGGCATCGAACAAGCGGCGGCGGCATACGCCGGATCAGATCATCCGCAAGCTCGCCGAGGGCAACAAGCTGCTCGGCTCCGGTCAGGAGCTGGCCGAGGTGTGCCGTCATCTGGAGGTCGCCGAATCGACCTGGCATCGCTGGGTGGCGCAGTACGGCGGCATGAAGGCCAATGACGCCAAGCGGCTCAAGGA
>NZ_BLTG01000115.1 GCF_017312405.1 Mycobacterium sp. PO1 | reverse complement strand
ACTGGCACGGCGGTCTCCGGCGGGCTCGCCCAGGCGATCGATCAGATCGCTTCGTCCCGGGTTCAGGGCGGGGCAGCTCGGCCCGTCCAGCTCCAGGGCCGGCCCTTCGCCGCCAGGGTGCTTGGTCTCCGACGGCGGCAGCAACACGATCACGCCGCAGACGCTAGCGCGCCGCTCAACCGCCGGGCGCACCGGTTGCCCCGCCTCCTCCGGGCGCACCGGTTCCCCCTCCGCCGCCCGCCGGTTGAGCGGCGCGCTAGCGTCTGCGGCGTGATCGTGTTGCTGCCGCCGTCGGAGACCAAGCACCCTGGCGGCGAAGGGCCGGCCCTGGAGCTGGACGGGCTGAGCTGCCCCGCCCTGAACCCGGTACGAAGCGATCTGATCGATCGCCTGGTCGAGCTCGCCGGAGACCGCGGTGCCAGTCGCGCGGCGCTCGGACTGTCCGCAGCGCAGGACGCCGAGATCGACCGCAACGCCGCGCTGCGCACTGCGCCGACGCTGCCCGCCATCCACCGCTACACCGGCGTGCTCTACGACGCCCTCGACGTGGCGTCGCTGCGCGGCGCGGCGGCCGAGCGGGCGTACTCCCGGTTGGCCGTCGGATCGGCGCTGTTCGGGCTGCTGCGGGCCGGAGATCCCATCCCGGCCTACCGGCTGTCGGCTGGTTCGCGGTTGCCCGGGCAGTCCACCCTCGCCGCGCGTTGGCGGCCAGCGCTGGACCCGGTGCTCGCCGATCTCGCGGACCGCGACCTGCTGGTAGACCTTCGGTCGGGCTCCTATGCCGCACTGGGTAAGGTCGCGGGCGCCGTCACCGTCGACGTCCTTGCCGAACGCGCCGACGGCACACGCACCGTCGTCAGCCACTTCAACAAGGCGCACAAGGGGCGGCTGGCCCGGGCACTCGCGAGCACCAGATCCGAACCGGTCGATGCCGCGGGCGTGGCGGCGGTGGCGCGGCGTGCGGACATGCGGGTGGAACGGCGCGGCGAGCACCTCACCGTCATCGTGGCGGGCTGATGCTGCCCGGCGGTGTCATCGTGGCGGGCTGATGCTGCCCGCCCCCGTCACAGCGGCGCGACGAAGTCCGAGGTGTAGAACTCCTCAGGGAGCTGGGAGAACGCGCTCGGGCGGGTCAGCGACACCCACGCACCGGTCGCGCCGTCCATCGCCGGCCCCCGCAGGACCGCGGTGGCGGCGCCGGCGCCGTCGGTGAACAGCGTCGTGCCGGACACCCCGACCGCGCCGGCCGGGCAGGGGGCGGCCGACGACCGGGGCATCTGGATCAGCTTGACCTCGTAGGGGGTGTTCGGCCGGCCGGTGGCGAACGCCAGGTCCGCGACCACCTCACCGCCCTGCCGTCCGATCGTGGCCGACGCACGGCCGTAACCGGTGGCGCCGACGTACTGCATCTCACTGTGGTCGCAGCGCCGCAACGCCTGACTCATCGGAACGAACGTGGCGCCTTCGGAGGCGGTCGCAGTGGAAGTGAGGACGCCGCCGGTGGCTGCCACCGGGCCGGCCGCCGCCGCCAGCATCGCCGCGGCGAGCGCGGTGCGCATGATTCGACGCATGTGTGCTCGACTCCTCCTCTGCTCCGCGCCGGGCCGGTGCCGCCGCCGCGTCCTCCAAGGCTAAGCGTTCGCGCCGGGTGCCGCGGCGGTATCCCACCGCTGTGCCGTTGACGCCCGGTCCGCCGCCGGGAGAAACTGTGCGCCGATGGCCACGTTGCGGGTCTACCTTCGGATCCAGCTGATGACGTTCGTGTTCGGGCTCGTCGGTCCGATCTTCCTCGTCATCTATTTCGCCGCACAACCCGAGCCCGACCTGCGCTGGATGTACTGGTGGGGTCTGTTCATCACCGCAGGTGACATTCTCGCGGCATTGGCACTCACCGAGTCCACGCTCCGCGGCGGCAGGGCGGTCGCGGCCGCCCGTCGATCCCCGGAGGACCAGGCGTGAGTCCCCCGTACCGCACGGGGACGGTATCGACGGGTGTGCAACCGGTTCTCCCGCCGGCCGGGTAGGTCTGTCCGGACGGACCGAGTCAGGCGACGTAGACGGACATCTCGTTGCCGCGACCGGGCTCGAACGGCAGCGGCAGCGAGCGGTATCCGCTGGCGGGGTTGCGCACATAGGTGAGATAGTCGCCCGACTCGTCGACGGCATTCTCGGCGATCACCAACGCTCCTGGCGCCAGCCGTGATTCGAGGATCCGCAGCACCGGGAGGTAAAGGCTCCAGGCTCCGTCGAGCAGCACGAGGTCGATACCGTCGTCGATGCCGTCCTGCAGCGTCTCCAACGCGTCACCGACGCGAATGTCGACCACGTCAGCGAGTCCCGCGTCGTTCAGATTCTGCTGTGCACGTTCGGCTTTGGCGGGCTCGAGTTCTGTACTCACCATCCGGCCCCCTCCGCCGTCGCGCAATGCTGCCGCGAGGTGGATGGTCGAGACGCCGAAGGAGGTGCCGAACTCGACAATGTGCCGCGCGCGGCGTGCCCGGGCGCAGATGTAGAGGAACTGGCCGAACTCGGCCGACACGTTCAGGAAGTTCCCGGCGAAATCCCGATAGACAGCCCGGTAATCCTGCGCCTCCCGGGCCATCAACCGTGCCATTTCCTCTCCGTCGACCTGTAACGCCTGGGACCATTCGGCGTACAGCGGGCCGTCGGCCACCCGAGCCTCGGCGAACAGTCGGGCCAGCACGTCAGCAATCTGGGGTGAACTGAGGGTCTCCATGAGCGCTCCTTGGTAGCGAGTGGTGCTTACTCGGTAAGGGTGACCTAACAAATGCTGGTCAACCACCGGTAACGTGACTTCGCATGCCCCAAACCCGCCAGCCGGTCGATTCGGTGCCGACCTATCCGGCCGGAGCCCCGCACATCACCGGTCGGGCCCGGCACGGTTCTCGTATCGGCGCGCACCGGCACGCCGAAGGTCAGCTGGTGTATTGCGCCAGCGGCGCACTGGCGACCACGACCGCGCACGGAACGTGGATCGCGCCGGCCAATCGGGTGACGTGGACGCCGCCTGGCTTCCAACACGCCCACCGCTGCCATGGCGATACCGACGTGCGCATCGTGGTCCTTCCCGCCGAACTGTGCGCGCGGCTCCCCCGTCACCCCAGCGTGTGCGCGGTCGGGCCGCTGTTGCGTGAGGCCCTCTTGGCCTTGACGGAACGGCGCGAGACACGACCCGAGGTGTACGCCCGGTTGCGGGCGGTGCTCGTCGATGAACTCGTCGAGACGCCAGCGCAGTCTCTGCACCTGCCTGAACCACGCGACGACCGTCTGCGGGCAGTGACCGAGCTGCTGCACGAGGACCCGGCTCAGATGACGACTCTGGCGGAGTTCGGGCACGCCGTGGGCGCGGGTGAACGCACGCTCACGCGACTCTTCCACCGCGAACTCGGGATGAGCTTCCTCAAGTGGCGCACGATGCTCCGCATCCACCGGGCACTCGTTCACCTCGCCGGCGGCCGATCGGTGACCGATACCTCGATCGCCTGCGGATGGTCGAACCCCACCAGCTTCATCGAGGCGTTCACCTCGCTCACCGGGCAGACGCCGGGTCGCTACCAAGCCGGCCTCCGCGCATCACAAACCGCACACGAGTGAAGCCGCGGTGTCTCGCACCTGGAGAAACGAGACACGGCGTCGGGGAGCTCGGTAGCTGCCGACGGAGGGCGAAGTTGCCGATCATTGCTTCGCGCAGGATCATTCGAACCATGGACTTCGCCGACGCGGTGGAACTCGGCGATGTCGACGCCGTCGGGCAGGGGGCCCTGGCCGCCGCGGGCGAGGTCACCGCGGCCGAATTGCTGGAAGCCGCGCTTCTGCGCCTGGACGCGGGCAGACACCTCAACGCGGTCATCACCGACCTGTTCGCCCGCGGGCAGCAGCAGGCAGCGGACCTCGATGCCTCCGGGGTGCTGCGCACCGGAGCGGCCGGGCCGCTGGCCGGAGTGCCCTTCCTGCTCAAAGACCTCGGTGCATCGCTGGCGGGCGCTCCGGAAGCGATGGGGTCGCGCGCCCTGCGCACTCACGTGGCCGCCGAGACGGCGTGGATCGTGGAACGGTATCTGGACGCCGGCCTGGTGATCTTCGGTAAGACGAACACCCCGGAATGGGGCAACCACTGCACCACCGAACCCTCGCTGTTCGGACCGACGGTCAATCCGTGGTCGCCGGACATCACCCCCGGCGGCTCCAGCGGCGGGTCGGCGGCGGCTGTGGCCGCCGGCATCGTGGCGGCCGCCTCGGGTGGTGACGGAACCGGCTCGATCCGAGTGCCGGCATCCTGCTGCGGGCTGGTCGGGCTCAAACCACGCCGTGGCCGGACATCGTTCGCCCCCGGCGCCGGGCACGGGCTGGAGGGCCTGGTCAACGAACACGCGCTGACCCGCACGGTGCGTGACTGCGCCGCACTTCTCGACGCGGTCGCGGGAACGGCCGTCGGCGACCCCTACTCCGCACCACCGCCCGCTCAGCCGTACCTGCAGGCCGTCGAGGTTCCGCCTCGACCCCGGCGCATCCTGATGGCCACCGCATCCCCCTTTCCGGGGCCCGCCACCGACCCCGCGGTCGTGGCCTCCGTCGAGCGGACCGCGTCGGTGCTGGAGCAACTCGGGCATACCGTCGAGGCCGGAACGCCCCGCATCGACGCCGACGCTGTCGCTGACGCGATCGCCGTGCTGCACACGGTCTCCAACGTCGCGCTCTACGACCTGGCCGCCGAGCATCTGGGGCGGAAACCCCGCGAAGACGACTTCGAGCCGAGCACCTGGGTGATGATTCGCATGGGGCTGACGATGAGCGGGGCACGCTATGCCGGTGCCATCGCCGCGGTGCACGCCCAGACCCGCCGGTTCGCTGCCCAGTTGGACGGATTCGATGCGCTGCTGGTGCCCACCTTGCTCACGCCGCCCCCGCCCTACCGGCTACTGGACCAGCCGCGTGCCACCACGCGGGCGTTCTTCGACGTCGAATTCGCCACGACCGGCTGGACCTCGCTGGCCAACGTCACCGGATGGGCGGCGATCTCGCTACCGGTCGGAGAAACGCCCGACGGGCTCCCGATCGGTGTCCAGCTGATGGCGCCGGACGAAGAGATCCTGCTCAAGCTCGCCGCCCAGCTCGAGGTGGCCCTCCCGTGGGCCGGCCGTCGACCTCCCGAATGGATCGGCCGACCGAGTTTCGGCGGACCGCACAAGTAGCTGAATGCCGCGTGCGAGACTGTCGCGCATGGCTATCGAGATCGCCCGACCCAAGCTGGAAGGCAAGATCGCCGTCGGCTCCGACCGCCAGATCGGATTCGCTGAGTTTGGCGATCCGCAGGGCCGTGCGATGTTCTGGCTACACGGCACCCCCGGCGCGCGCCGCCAGATCCCGGTGGAGGCACGCCTCTACGCCGAGGCCAACCAGATCCGACTGGTCGGCGTCGACCGCCCCGGCATCGGCGCGTCGACGCCGCACGAGTACCACCGCGTCATCGACTTCGCCGACGACCTGCGCACCATCGCCGACACCCTGGGCATCGACAAGATGGCGGTCATCGGACTTTCCGGTGGCGGCCCGTACACCCTGGGCTGCGCGGCGGCCATGCCCGACCGGATCATCGCCGTCGGAGTGCTCGGCGGGGTGGCCCCGACCCGAGGCAACGATGCGATCGGCGGCGGCGTCATGGGCAACGTCGGTCTCCCGGTGGCACCGATGCTCGAAAGGGTCGGAACACCGCTGAGCCGAGTCGCCACCGGGCTGATCCGACTGATAAAACCGGTGGCCGAGCCTGTGCTGTATCTTTACGCGGCCATCTCGCCGGAAGGCGACCGCAGGCTACTCGAGCGCCCCGAGTTCAAGGCGATGTTCCTCGACGATCTGCTCAACGGAAGCCGCAAGCAACTCGCGGCTCCGTTCGCCGACGTGGTGGTCTTCGCCCGGGACTGGGGTTTCCGCCTCGACGAGGTCAAGGTTCCGGTGCGGTGGTGGCACGGCGACCGCGACCACATCGTGCCTTACGCGCACGGCGAGCACGTCGTCGCGATGCTGCCCGACGCGGAGCTCTACCCACTGCCCGGCGAGAGCCATCTCGGCGGCCTCGGCGAGGCCGAGGCCATCATGGCGACGATGAGCGAACTGTGGGACGACTATCAGAAGGACCGGAACAAGGGCTGAGCTCGGCTCAGCGCTTCAGCCAGCCCTGCACGGTCGGCAGGTGGCTGCTGTAGGTCTGCATGATGTCGTCGTGGTAGAGCGTGCCGCCGGTGATCGCGGAATCGCCCCGCCAGAGAACATGGATGCGCACGACGCCCTTGTCGAAGTAGTCGCTGCGGTCGGTGCTCCGGTGATGCCAGCCGGTCTGCTCGGCGAGCGCCGTGACGGCCTGCCGCTCGTCGGTGTCAACCATCAGTGATTCTCCAAGTCTGTGGTCTGGGTCCGTGCCACCCTATCCCTCGCCGAGCAGCGCTCGGCGCAGCATGTGCATCGCGACGGTCGTCGAGCGTTCCCGGACGTCGCTGCGACCGCCGGGCAGCACGCTGGTTCTGGTCAGCATCCTCGCCGATGAACCGTCGTCGGCGAGCGCCACGGTGAAGCAGACCGTGCCGACGGGCTTGTCCTCGGTGCCGCCGCCGGGACCGGCGATCCCGGTGATCGCCACCGCCGTGTCTGCGCCGAAGCGCTGCAATGCGCCGTTGGCCATCGCCTCGGCGACCGGCTCGGACACCGCGCCGAACCGCTCGATCAGACCGGGTTCGACACCCAGCAGTTCGCTCTTGGCCCCGTTCGAATACGCCGCCACGCCTCCGGCCACGTACGCCGACGAGCCCGGTCGGTCGGTCAGCCGCGCCGTCAGCAACCCTGCGGTGCACGACTCGGCGACGGCCAGCCGTCGCCCCGTCAAGAGCCCGGCCACCTGCTCGTCGACCAAGGAGCCGTCCTCGGAGTAGATCTCACGGCCGTGGCGGTCGCGCAGCACCTCCAGCAGATCGGAGTACGCGGCGGCGTCCTGCGGTTCGAATCGGGTGACGATCTCCAGTTCCCCGCGCCGCAGGCAGGTGGTGATCTCCAAGCGGTCGAACCCGCTGACGTCACGCTCGGCGTCGCGCAGCGTGTCGGCCAACCCGGACTCGGGCAAGCCGAACATCCGCACCGTCTCCTGACGGAACTCGGTGCGTCCTGCGATCGCGGCCTGCACGGCGTCGGTCGCCACGGCCGCCGACCACATGGGCTGCAGTTCCCGTGGCGGCCCGGGCAGTACGACGATCGTGGGACTGACCTGCGGGGTGCCCGGCACCACGACGCCAGGGGCGGTGCCCACGGGGTCGAGCACCGTCGCCCCGGCCGGTACCAGAGCCTGCTTGCGGTTGGCGTCGCGGACCGCCGCGGCGTCCACGCCGGGAAAGCGGGCCATCAGACCTGTCACGATGTCGTTGATCCGCGCTTCCAGCGCGGTGTCCAACACCAGCTCCCGCCCACAGAATCGGGCGACACACTCGACCGTCATGTCGTCGGCCGTCGGGCCCAAACCGCCACTGGTGATGATCAGGTCCAGGCCCTGGCCGGCCAGAAAGCGCAGCTGCGCGTCGATGTCGCCCGGTCGGTCGCCGCACAGCGTGATGTGGGCCAGATCCACGCCCAGCTCCAGCAGCCGATCGGCGAGCCAGGGGCCGTTGCGATCCTGTACCCGCCCGGTGAGGACCTCGGTCCCCGTCACCACGATGCCCGCCCGTGCACTCACAGATCTGGACCCTACGCACCGCCGAGCGGGGCTCGGCGCCCAGTGCTACTTGTGTGGCACGTCGTTGGTCAGTCCGCCGTCCATCACGAACTCGGCGCCGGTGGAGTAGCGCGACTCGTCGCTGGCCAGGAACACCACGAAGGTCGCCACCTCGTCGGGTTGGCCGGGACGGCCGAGCGGGATGCGCAGCATGTTGTCGGGGAAATGCTTGGTCATCGGCGTGCGGATGAAGCCGGGGTGCACCGAGTTGACGCGGATGTTGAACTGCCCTAGCTCGAGTGCGGCCGACTTGGTCAGTCCGCGCACCGCCCACTTGGAGGCCACATACGGATGCACCATGACCGCGCCGCGCAGCCCTTCGATGGACGAGATGTTGATGATCGAACCGCCGCCGGCCGTCTTCATCGCCTCCACCGAGGCCTGCATGCCCAGGAAGGTTCCGGTGAGGTTGACGTCGATCACCTTCTGCCACTTGACCATGTCGAACTGTCCGATCATGCCCAGTGCGACGGTCCCCGCGTTGTTGACCAGGACGTTGAGCCGACCGAAGTCGTTCACCGCGGTCGCGACCGCGGCCTCCCACTCGTCGGCCTGGGTGACGTCGAGGTGGACATACCGGGCGGAATCGGGATGCGCGGCGTTGATCTCGTCCGCCAGCGCCTTGCCCTTGTCGTCGAGGATGTCGCCGATTACGACCTTGCCCCCTTCGGCAACGAGCGCCCAGGCATCGGCGGCGCCCATCCCCTGCGCGCCGCCACTGATCAGTGCCACTTTTCCGTCCACACGTCCCATGGGCGCCTAACTTACCCGAACGCGCGACGTCGACTAGAACATGTTCCAATTCGCGCGGCGAGCACGCATACTGCTGGCCATGGCTATCCGCGTGGCGCTCATCGGTACCGGAAACTGCGGCAGCTTGGCGCTGCGCCAGCTCATCGAGGACGACCGCTTCGAGCTGACCGACGTCTGGGTGTCCACCCCGGCCAAGGTCGGCAAGGATGCCGGCGAACTCGCCCGACTCGACGTCACGACAGGGGTGCGGGCGACCGACGATCTCGACGCGGTGGTCGCGGCCGGGCCGGACTGCGCGGTGTACTGCGCGATGGGCGACGTGCGCCCGAAAGAGGCGATGGCCGACGTGCGCCACCTGCTGGAGGCGGGGATCAACGTCGTCGGATCCGCGCCCGGCGCGCTGCAGTATCCCTGGGGCGTGATGCCCGAGCGGTCCATCGAGCGCACCGAAGCCGCCGCCCGCCAAGGTGCGGCCAGCGTCTTCATCACCGGCGTGGACCCCGGCTTCGTGACCGACCTGCTGCCACTTGCGCTGGCCGGAACATGTCAGAGCGTCAAACAGATCCGCACGATGGAGATCGCCGACTACGCCACCTACGACGGCGCCACCGTCATGTTCGACGTCATGGGCTTCGGCAACGAGCTCGGTGATCTGCCGATGCTCTACCAGCCGGGCGTCCTGAGTTTGGCGTGGGGCACCGCGATGCGCGAGCTGGCCGCCGGTCTCGGCGTGGAGCTCACCGAGATTCGCGACTCAGTCGAGCAGGAGCCCGCCCCCGAGGACATCGAAGTCGCCGTCGGGACAATCGCGGCGGGCACGGTGGCCGCGGTGCGCTTCCAGATCGAGGGGCTGGTCGACGGTGATCCGGTGATCGTCGTCGAACACGTCACGCGTCTGCGTCCCGACCTGCGCCCCGACTGGGCCCAGCCCGCTCAGGAGGGCGGGTCGTACCGTGTCGAGATCACCGGAGAACCGTCGTACGTCATGGACATCTGCCCGAGCAGCCGCAACGGAGACCACAACTACGCGGCGATCCTGGCGGCGGCGGGACGAATTGTGAACGCGATCCCCGACGTGGTGGCGGCGCCTCCGGGTATCCGCACGACGCTGGATCTGCCGCTGGTCACCGGACGAGGCACCTACCGGCGGAACTGAGGTCAGGCGCGGCCGATGCCATTCCACGCCAGGCGCACCCGGGTGCCGTCATCGGAGGTGTCGATGTCGGACTCGTCGGACAGGGTTTCCATCAACGGAATGCCGCGGCCCCGGGTGCGCGGCACCGGATCGACCTGTCGCGGCCGCCAGGTGCCGCGGTCGCTGATCTCGACGACCAGCTTCTGAACGTCCGAGTGGTAGATGGCCCGCATGTCGATCGTCCCAGGACGCTCGGCCAACACATAGGCGAATTCGGCGGCATTGGCCAGTGCCTCGTTGATGGCGAGCACCAGATCGCTGAATCGCACCGCGTCCACCACGAAGAAGCGCTTGAGCCAAAGCGCGAACTCTTCACGCACGTGCGCGACGGCCGTCGCGTCGGCGTCGAGGCCCAGACGTTCGAAGCGATCGGAGTTCGCGACCTCAGCCGGCGGCATGGAATCGATCATGGCAGTCGGTGGCTACCCCGCAGAGCACGTTCCTATGCGACCTTCCTACGTGTGGTACGCGGCGAGCGCCTCGTCCAGATTCGGATGCAGGCTGACTATGTCGGCGATTCCCACCAACTTCAGCGGGCGACTGGTCGCAGGGCCGTCGGCGACGACCCTCAGGGTCACATCGGAACCGGCCTTGTCATGTGCGGCCACCAACACGCCCATTCCGGCCGACGCCAGGAACTCGACGTCGGTGAAGTCCACCACCACGCCCGCGGGCCGCTGATCCAGCGCGGTGTCGATGGCGGTTTCCAGCTGGGGTGAGGTGAGCATGTCGACAACACCGGACACCGATACGACGGCCACTCGATCGACCCAACGCTCGGTGACGACACAGTTGGAGGCAGCTGCTGCTCCCTCAGCCCCAGTGGTGTCCTCGGCTGCTTGCTCGTCCAAAATTCACCTTCCCATTTCAGGCCGCTCTTCGCTTACGGCGAGAGCACGTCGAGGCGGACTCCGTGTGCGCTCGCGCAGGCTGCTTCCTGAACCCGGCAAGACCAAACTACCTAATTGACCACAACGGTCCTTTGCGACCGGCCACAGATTAAACCAGGTCTGTCCCACGCGCCCGTAGCATGGCGAGTCAACACCGGGTGCGAACACAGGAGGACCGATGTCGACCGAGGCCGCGGATCCCCTCGATCCGGTCGCGCAGATCGCATCCAGCCCGTCCGGCCCCCACGTCGGCGCGTTCTTCGACCTCGACGGCACGCTCGTCGACGGATTCACCGCCACCGCGCACGCCGGGGATCGCATCCGCCGCCGCCAGGCCCGAATCGGCGAGGTGCTCGGCGTCGTCGAGGCGGCGATGCGTTACCGCTTCGGGCGCGTGCATTTCGAGAACCTGCTGGTACGCGCCGCGGGCTATCTGCGTGGCGAGTCCCTCACCGAGCTCGACGTGATCGGCCAGCGGCTGTTCACCGAGCGCGTCCGCACCAGGGTGTTCCCCGCCATGCACGACATCGTGCTGGCTCATCAACGTCGAGGACACACCGTGGTGCTCAGTTCGTCGGCGCTGACCATCCACGCCGAGCCGGTCGCCCGGTATCTGGAGATCGACCACGTGTTGTGCAACCACTTCGAACTCGATGACGACGGGCGGCTGACCGGGCGGATCGCCAAGCCGGTGATCTGGGGCAGACAGAAAGCCGCTGCGGTGGAGAAGTTCTGTGCCGCCAACGACCTGCAGCTGTCGAACAGCTACTTCTACGCCGACGGCGAGGAGGACAAGGCGCTGATGGCGGTCGTCGGTTTCCCCCGGCCGGTCAACCCGCGACGCGGTCTGGCGGTGATGGCGGCGGAGCAGGGGTGGCCGGTGCTTCGCGTCAGCGCTCCGGGTCGGGGTCTTCTGGGCAGCAGGCGTGGTGTACTAAAGTAGAACACGTTCTAATTCCGGCGATCGCCCCACTAGGAGCAGACGATGCACACTCCCCTGTGCGACCAGCTCGGTATCGAGTTCCCCATCTTCGCGTTCACCCATTGTCGTGATGTGGTGGTCGCAGTGAGCAAGGCCGGCGGCTTCGGCGTGCTGGGCGCGGTGGGCTACACGCCCGAGCAGCTCGAGATCGAGTTGAACTGGATCGACGAGCACATCGGTGACCATCCCTACGGCGTGGACATCGTCATCCCCAACAAGTACGAGGGCATGGGTTCGGACATGTCCGCCGACGAGTTGACCAAGACCCTGCAGGACATGGTCCCCCAGGAGCACCTCGACTTCGCCAAGAAGATCCTGTCCGACCACGGTGTGCCCGTCGAGCAGAGCGGCGAGGACGCACTGCAGCTGCTCGGCTGGACCGAGGCGACTGCGACCCCTCAGGTCGAGGTCGCGCTGCAGCACCCGAAGTGCACCATGATCGCCAATGCGCTGGGCACTCCCCCGGCGGAGATGATCAAGCACATCCACGACGAGGGCCGTGTCGTCGCGGCGCTGTGCGGATCGCCCTCCCAGGCCCGCAAGCATGCCGACGCCGGAGTCGACATCATCATCGCCCAGGGCGGCGAGGCCGGAGGACACTGCGGAGAGATCGGTTCGATCGTGCTGTGGCCCCAGGTCGTCAAGGAAGTGGCGCCGGTGCCCGTCCTGGCCGCCGGCGGGATCGGCAGCGGCCAGCAGATCGCAGCCGCGCTGGCACTGGGTACGCAGGGCGCGTGGACCGGCTCGCAATGGGTCATGGTCGAGGAGTCGGAGAACAGTCCTGTCCAGCACGCCGCCTACGCCAAGGCCACGAGCAAGGACACCGTGCGCAGCCGCTCGTTCACCGGCAAGCCGGCTCGCATGCTGCGTAACGACTGGACCGAGGCTTGGGAGAGCCCGGACAACCCGAAGCCGCTGGGGATGCCGCTGCAGTACATGGTGTCCGGGATGGCCGTCGCCGCGACGCACAAATACCCCGACGAGTCGGTCGACGTGGCGTTCAACCCGGTCGGGCAGGTGGTGGGTCAGTTCACCAAGGTGGAGAAGACGGCCACCGTGATCGAGCGTTGGGTGCAGGAATACTTGGAGGCCACCGGCAGGCTGGAGCAGCTCAACGAGGCCGCCAGCGTCTGATTTCGATCCGATTCCGGTGTCGCTGATCGTTCGACGCGGTCGGCGACACCGGAATCGTATTTTTTCGGCCCGCGATTATGTAGGGTTACATACATAGGATCGGCGAGAGGATCGGACGCATGGCGAGTGCTCGGGAGCGGATGGTCGTCTCGGCGGCGCTGTTGATCCGCGAGCGTGGCGCCCACCCGACCGCCATCGCCGACGTGCTCGCGCACAGCGGCGCCCCGCGCGGGTCGGCCTACCACTACTTCCCGGGCGGACGCACCCAGCTGCTCTGCGAAGCTGTCGACTACGCCGGTGAATTCATGGCTGCACACCTGGGCCGCGCCTCTTCCGGTCTGGACGCGCTCGACGACTTGTTCGAGTATTACCGAGACCAGCTGCAGCGCAGCGACTTCCGTGCCGGCTGCCCGGTGGTCGCGGTCGCCGTGGAGGCCGGCGATCCGGACAAGCCCGAACAATCCGCCGCGGTGCGTGAACGTGCCGCCGCCGTGTTCGCACGGTGGCGCCAGGTCATCGGCGAACTGCTCACCGCCGACGGCGTCTCCGCCGTGCGGGCCCGCGAACTGGCAGTGCTGGTGCTCTCCTCCTTCGAGGGAGCTCTGGTGATCGCCCGGGCAGCCCGAGACCTCGAGCCGGTCGAGGCCGTGCATGCCCAGCTGCGCTCGCTGATCGTCGCCGAAACGCCGTCCGCCCGAACGAATCGAGAATCGCGATGACCGACCACGACCGCGCCTGGCAACCCACCGCCTGCATCCTCTGTGAATGTAACTGCGGCATCGTCGTCGACGTCGACGACCGGTCTCTGGCTCGGATCCGGGGAGACAAGAGCCATCCGGCTTCGCGCGGCTACACCTGTAACAAGGCGTTGCGACTGGATCACTACCAGAACAACCGCAACAGACTGGCCTCCCCCATGCGTCGGGAGGCGGACGGCACCTACACCGAGATCGACTGGGACACCGCGATCGCCGAGATCGCCTCGGGATTCCGCGGAATCGCCGACACCCACGGCGGCAACACGATTCTGTACTACGGCGGCGGTGGGCAGGGCAACCATCTGGGCGGTGCCTACAGCGGCGCGTTCCTCAAGGCGCTCGGGTCGCACTACCGCTCGAACGCGTTGGCGCAGGAGAAGACCGGCGAGCACTGGGTCGATGCGCAACTGTACGGCAACCACACACGTGGCGAATTCGAACATGCCGAGGTGTCGGTGTTCGTCGGTAAGAACCCGTGGATGTCCCAGAGCTTCCCGCGCGCCCGGGTGGTGCTCAACGACATCGCCAAGGATCCGACCAGGTCCATGGTCGTGATCGATCCGGTCGTCACCGAGACCGCGAAGATGGCCGACTTCCATCTCCGGGTGCGGCCCGGGACCGACGCATGGTGTCTGGCCGCGTTGGCCGGGGTTCTGGTACAGGAGAACCTCTGCGACGAAACGTTTCTCACCGAACATGTCACCGGCGTCGACGCGGTACGCGCAGTGCTCGCCGAGGTGCCGGTCGACGATTACGCGCAGCGTAGCGGCGTGTCGGCGGACCTGGTGCGCGCCGCTGCGCGGCGCATTGCGACCGCCACCAGCGTCGCGGTCTTCGAAGACCTCGGCGTGCAGCAAGCGCCCAACAGCACGCTGTGCTCCTACCTGAACAAGATGCTGTGGATCCTGACCGGCAACTTCGCCAAACGCGGCGGGCAGCATCTGCACTCGTCGTTCGCACCTCTGTTCCGTGCCGGCGGGGTGGGTCGAACCCCGGTGACCGGAGCGCCCGTCATAGGCGGGTTGTTGCCCAGCAACGTCATCGCCGAGGAGATCCTGACCGACCACCCCGACCGGTTCCGCGCCATGATCGTCGAGAGCAGCAATCCGGCGCACTCCGTGGCCGACTCCGGCATGATGCGTCGCGCTCTGGGCGAGCTGGAGTTGCTCGTTGTCATCGATGTGGCCATGACCGAGACTGCTCGACTGGCCCACTACGTGCTGCCTGCGGCCTCGCAGTTCGAGAAGGCCGAGGCGACGTTCTTCAATCTGGAATTCCCGCACAACACCTTCCACCTTCGGCACCGCCTGATGGAGCCCTTGCCGGGGACTTTGCCCGAACCGGAGATCTGGGCCCGGCTGATGCGTGCTTCGGGTGTCGTCGGTGACGCGGAGTTGGCGCCGCTGCGTGCAGCAGCCCAGCGAAGCCGTGCGGACTTCACCGCAGCATTTCTCACCGCGGTCGGCGAAAACCCGGGTCTCGGTAAGGTGCTGCCCTTTGTGCTCTACGAAACACTGGGACCGGCTCTGCCGGAAGGACTTTCGGGTGCGGCCGCGCTGTGGGGGCTGGCGCAGAAGGCTGCCATGACCTATCCTGAGGCGGTCCGGCGCGCCGGGCATGCCGACGGTAACGCGCTGTTCGACGCCATCCTGGCGGGCCGCTCAGGGGTGACGTTCACCGTCCACGATTACGAGGACGATTTCGCGCTCATCTCTCATGAAGACCGGAAAATAGCGCTGGAGATCCCCGCGTTGCTCGCCGACACGCGAGCGCTGGCCGCTGCACCGATCGGCTTGACGAGTTCTGAGTTCCCGATCGTCTTGTCGGCCGGTGAGCGGCGGGCCTTCACCGCCAACGACATCATCCGAGACCCGGCCTGGCGCACCCGCGACACGGACGGCGCATTGCGCATCAGTGAAGAGGACGCACGCGAACTCGGGCTGGCGGACGGCAGCCGCGCGCTGATCACCACGGCGACCGGCCGGGCGGAGGCGACCGTGGAGATCAGCGCCGCGATGCAACCCGGACATGCCTCGCTGCCCAACGGCTACGGCGTCGACTTCGTCGACGATGACGGATCTGCTCGAGCCCCCGGTGTGGCGCCCAATGCGCTGACGTCGGTGGGGTGGCGCGACGCCTACGCGGGGACTCCATGGCACAAGCACGTGCCTGCGCGGATCGAGCCGGCACGGGCCCTCGCGGCACCGGGCGGAAGCCGGGGCTAGAAAACGACCGGGGTCGGTAACGGCCGGGGTCGGTAACGACTGGCTAGGGAACGACTGGCTGGGGAACGACCGGGGCCGGCGGGGGGGCCTGTGCCGGGGCA
>NZ_BLTG01000114.1 GCF_017312405.1 Mycobacterium sp. PO1 | reverse complement strand
CGCCGGGCGGACCCCCGCCCCCGGTCGGGCAGACGGTGATCGAGATCCCGGGTCTTCCGCCGATCACGGTGCCGGTGCTCGGTGCGCCGCCACCGCCGGCGCCACCACCGCCACCACCGCCGGGCTGACCCGGTCGGCGCGCCCGACGACCTGTGTCCGGTCAACGGTGGCGCTAGGCTGCGTACATGCCTTCTGCTTCACCGGGATCGCTTCTGAAGACCTCTGCCGCGGCCTCCGTCGGCACGCTGGTGGCCGGAATCGGCTACGCCTCGCTGATCGAGCGCAACGCGTTCGTGGTCCGGCAGGCCACCATGCCGGTGCTGACACCGGGGTCCTCGCCGCTGAAGGTGCTGCACATCAGCGACATCCACATGCGTCCGACGCAGCGCCGCAAGCAGGCCTGGTTGCGGGAGCTGGCCGGCTGGGAACCCGACCTGGTGGTCAACACCGGAGACAACCTGGCGCACCCCAGGGCGGTGCCCGCCGTCGTGCAGGCGCTCGGCGACCTGTTGTCGGTGCCCGGGGTGTTCGTGTTCGGCAGCAACGACTATTTCGCTCCCAAGCTGAAGAATCCGGCGAACTACCTGACCAACCCCAACCACCGCATACACGGGGAGCCGCTGCCCTGGCAGGACCTGCGGGCGGCGTTCACCGAGCGCGGCTGGCTGGACATGACCCACACACGGCGCGAGTTCGAGGTCGCCGGCCTGCACATCGCCGCGGCGGGCGTCGACGATCCGCACCTCAAGCGTGACCGCTACCCCACCATCGCCGGGCCGGCGAACGCGGCGGCGAACCTGACGCTGGGCTTGACGCACTCCCCCGAGCCGCGCGTGCTGGACCAGTTCGCCGCCGACGGATACCAACTGGTGATGGCCGGCCACACTCACGGCGGGCAGCTGTGCCTGCCGTTCTACGGCGCCATCGTCACCAACTGCGAACTCGACCGGTCGCGGGCCAAGGGTCCGTCGCGCTGGGGTGCGCGCACGCAGCTGCACGTGTCGGCGGGCATCGGCACGTCCCCGTTCGCCCCGTTACGGTTCTGCTGCCGGCCCGAGGCGACGCTGCTCACCTTGGTCGCGGCTCCCACCGGCGGATCGGACATCCAGACGCGGGAGGGACAGTCGCATCCGACCGTCTCCGCACGGTGAACCGACCGGCCGCGTCGGCGTGCCGCCAGTCCCGGGCGTGGGTGGACAACGCGGTCCGGCTGATCGAGGCCGACGCGCGGCGCAGCGCTGACACCCACCTGCTGCGTTACCCGCTGCCGGCGCGCTGGGCCGCCGACGCGGACCTCGCGCTGTACCTCAAGGACGAATCGACCCACATCACCGGCAGCCTCAAACACCGGCTGGCGCGGTCGCTGTTCCTGTACGGCCTGTGCAACGGCTGGATCAGCGAGGACACCACCGTCATCGAGGCCTCCTCGGGGTCGACGGCGGTGTCGGAGGCCTACTTCGCGGAGCTGATCGGGGTGCCGTTCATCGCGGTGATGCCCGAGTCGACCAGCGCAGCCAAGATCGCCTTGATCGAATCGCAGGGCGGCCGTTGCCATTTCGTCGCCGAAGCGGCTCAGGTGTACGACGAGGCGCAGCGGCTGGCCGATCAGACCGGCGGGCACTACCTGGACCAGTTCACCAACGCCGAGCGCGCGACCGACTGGCGGGGCAACAACAACATCGCCGAGTCGATCTACGAGCAGCTCGGTCAGGAGACCCATCCCGTGCCCGAGTGGATCGTCGTCGGTGCCGGCACCGGCGGGACGAGCGCCACCATCGGGCGCTACATCCGGTATCGCCGCCATCCCACCCGGTTGTGCGTGGTGGACCCGGAGAATTCGGCGTTCTTTCCCGCCTACGCCTCGGGTGACCGCAACGTCGTGACCGGCATGTCGTCGCGGATCGAAGGGATCGGGCGGCCGCGGGTGGAGCCGTCGTTCCTCCCCGAGGTGGTCGACCAGATGATGACGGTGCCCGATGCGGGTTCGGTGGCGGCAGCCCACCACGTCAGCCGGGTGCTGAACCGCCGCGTCGGCCCGTCCACGGGCACCAACATCTGGGGGGCGTTCAGCCTGCTGGCCGAGATGGCCGCGACTGGCTGCAGCGGATCAGTGGTGACGCTGCTGGCCGACAGCGGTGACCGCTACACCGAGACCTATTTCTGCGCCGAATGGCTGACCAGCCACGGGCTCGACCCGTCGGAGTCGGCCGAGGTGCTGGCCGAGTTCGAGCGGTCCGGCCGCTGGCTCTGATCGCGTGAGCCACGGGTCAGCGGTCCGTCGGAGGTCAGGTAGAGCCACAGCGCAGCCAGTGCGAAGAAGCCCAGGTACAGCGATGCGCCCAGCCCGGTCATGGCACACCTCGTTTCTTTGGTTCGTGTTTGTCAGTGTGCACAACGCCACCGACAGCCCTGTTCCTTCCCGCGGCGTGTCGGCGTCGGTGATACGCGTTTGGCTTCAACCTCGGCCAGTGCGATACGCTGTCGAGGCTTCACACGGGGTGTGGCGCAGCTTGGTAGCGCGCTTCGTTCGGGACGAAGAGGTCGTGGGTTCGAATCCCGCCACCCCGACTCGTGTGTTCGCTGGTAGAGGGCCCTGATCCGGTTTTCGGAGAGGGGTCTTTCTGCTGCTTCGGCCGGCCTGCTGCGGCCCGCCCACCACCACCCGGCCGGTACGCTCGGTCAGGCGCTGATGGCTCATCGGTGAGACGTCCCGGCGGGTGACGGCCGAACCTCGCCGATTCCGGGCACGACGCACGATGGGGGCTTTTGCGTGGCAACGAGGATCGACAGGCGGGTGGCGCTCGACGGTGACCAGCGGCTGCGCCGCGCCCGGCACCGCTGGACCGCGGTGCTGATCGGCGCGCTGTTGTTCGGCACTGCGGTCTACCTGCTGGCCGTCCACACGAGGACAGGGCAGCGCCTCGAGGACGCCGCACTGCGCGGGGCCACCCAGGTCGACGCCGACCTCCGTCAGACTGCGCTGGACATGTTCCACACCATCACGGTCACCTCACAGTTGGCCGCGGCGTTCCTCGTCGGCCTGATCGGGTTGCTGCGCCGACAGGTGTGGCTGGCCGTGGCGGGCGTCGGGGTGATCCTCGGCGGGCAGGCCGTGACGCAGGTGTTGAAGTACCACGTGCTGTCGCGCCCCGACCTCGTCTCCATCAACGGCACGTTCGCGGACAACACCCTGCCCAGCGGTCACACCACCGCGGCGATGTCACTGTTGTTCGCGACGTTGATCGTGATGCCGTACCGGTTCCGCGGGGTGGCCATGTTCGTGACGCTGACCTGGGCGGTGGGCATCGGCGCCTACACCGTCATCATCAGGGCGCACCGGCTCTCCGACACGCTGGCCGCCGACGCCGTCGCCCTCGTCGTGGCCTGCGCGGCGTCGCACTTCCTGGCGCGGACCGGCCGGATCCGGGCGGTCATCTCACCCGGCGCCGCACGGTTCACGCTGCGCACGGTGTTCGTCGTTCTCGTCGGTGCGGTCGGCGCGGCGAGCCTGACCCTCGGCCTGGTGCAGGTGCTCAACGCGGCCTCTGCTCATCTCAACGACCGGCCCGCCGAGTGGCACCTGTTCCTGGGTTCGCAGTGGCTGGCCGCAGCAGGCTCGATCGGGGCGGCACTGCTGTTCTGGTGGACGTGGCACCGCCTGGAGACCAAACGCAGCGGCGACCCGGTCAGCACCCGCTGAAGTCAGGCCGTCGGCTCGCCGGCGTCCTTGTCGACGTCGGGGGTGTCTTCGCGGTGCTTGCCCTCTTCTTCGGCTTCCCGCTTCGCGCGCGACGCAGTGGAGCCCTCTTCGTCGTCGTAGATCCCTTTTCCTCGCGTCATCGAGCCTCCTTTCAGCGTGAAGCGTCGCGGAGCTTGTCCAACAGCGGACCCGCCGCCTCCTCGAGGAACAGATCCTGATTCTCGTCACCGATCTGGACGAGCGCAATGTCGGTGAAACCGGCCTCCCAGTAGGCGCGCACGGCCTCGACGATGCCGTCGAGATCGGGTCCGCACGGAATGGACTCGGCGACGTCCTCGGGCCGGACGTACTGTGTCGCCGCGGCGAAGCCCGCGGTGGTCGGGATGTCGGCGTTGACGGCCCAGCCGCCGGAGAACCAGCGGAACTGGTCGTGTGCGCGTGTGACGGCGGCGTCGCGATCGGGATCCCAACACACGGGGATCTGACCGATCACCCGGGAATCCTCTGCCAGACCCGTCGCGCGGCGCCGGTCGTGCCACCCGGCGACCAGATCCTTGTCGGGCTCGGTGGTGATGAGGTGGTCGGCCAGCGCGGTGAACTGCTCCACCGAGCGCTCACCGGACACCGCCGCCGCGATGGCCACCGGAACCTCGGGCACATCCCAGATACGCGCCGAGTCGACCTCGAAGTAGTCGCCCTTCCAGTCGACCAGCTCGCCGGTGAGCAGTTCCCGGATGATCCGGATGGCTTCGGCCAGCATCTCCTGGCGGCGAGCCACGGTCGGCCAGCGGTGACCCACGACGTGCTCGTTGAGGTTCTCCCCGCTGCCCACGCCCAGCGTGAACCGGCCGTCGGCCAATATCTGCATCGTTGCCGCCTTCTGCGCGACGACGGCGGGGTGGTAGCGCATGGTCGGGCAGGTGATGTAGGTCATCAACTCGACGCGCTCGGTGGCGTGGGCGACGGCACCCAGCATGGACCACGCGTAGCACGCGTGGCCCTGCGAGGAGAGCCACGGGAAGTAGTGGTCGCTGCTCACCTCGAAGTCGAATCCGGCCTGCTCAGCCGAAACGGCATAACGGACAAGGTCTTTGGGTCCACTCTGCTCAGTCATCAGGGTGTAGCCGAATCGGGTCATGCGCACCCGGGTACCCGGTTGACCGACACCAAAACGGCGGCTGCTCGCCGCCGCCCCGGCGGTGTCGACGTTGTCAATCGTTGCCGGCGTCGACAAGATGGTGATCATGACCCATGACGCCGGCGGCTACGGCCCACCCCCGGGCCCACCGCCCGGGTACGGCACCGCGCCTGGTTTCTGCC
>NZ_BLTG01000113.1 GCF_017312405.1 Mycobacterium sp. PO1 | reverse complement strand
GTCGGTCAGGGCGAAGCCCGAAAGATCGGCGTCGAGCGGCACCGTGGCCAGCGCGGCCTGCCCGTCGTCGGACACCTGGGTGGGCGGGCCGGGCGGGGCCGTGGCTCCGGCGGCGGTCAGCATGCGCTGGCGCGCCTGCTCCACGGCCTGCAGGTCGTTCTGATCCAGCGGCGCACCGTCGGTCCGGGTGACGACGAGGATCACCGGTACCTCGTCGCTGCCGGGAAACGCCTCCCGGGCGGCGTCGGCCCGGGCGGACTCGGCGCTGTCGGGGACGGGCACCGGGGACTGCTCGGCGGAGCTGCTTTGACCGAGCAGGCCCATCAACGCGCCGGAGGACACCACGATGACGAGGGCGATCAGCCAGGAGAGTCGACGGCTCATGCGAGTCAATATTTCAGATAATTAACAATTAATCAATTGAAATTCTGGCTATGGTGGGCTGGTGCCCGAGCCCGACCGCCCTGCGCTGGAGATGCTGATCGCCGACGACGTCCGCGCGATGAACGCCGAGTCCGACCAGATCGGTCAGGTGTTCGCGGGCCGGCACGCGCTGACCGCGAACGACTTCCGCGCGCTGCTGCACGTCATGGTTGCCGAGACCGCCGGGACACCGCTGAGCGCCGGGGAACTGCGCCGCCGCATGGGGACCTCCGCCGCGGCGGTCACCTACCTGGTGGAGCGGATGATCGCGTCCGGGCATCTGCTGCGCGATCCCGATCCCGCCGACCGGCGCCGGGTCAAGTTGCGGGTCGCCGAGCACGGCCTGCAGGTAGGGCGGGACTTCTTCACCCCGCTGGCCGAACACACCCACGTGGCGCTGACCGACCTGCCCGACAGCGATCTCGCCGCCGCGCACCGGGTGTTCGGCGCACTCATCGACGCGATGGGTGCGTTCCGTACCGACCTCGGCGACACCGCGGGCAACCCCGCTTGAGCATGGCGACACGGCGCGGGCCGTCCCGTCTGGCAGGCTGGTGATCCGATGGCAGACATGACGGACGATGACGCAGTGACCGGGCCGACAGCCTCCCGTGGTGCGGTCTCGGTGATGCTGCTGGGCGCCTCGGACCTGACCGGCGAACTGGCCTCGGCGTTTCGCCACCTCGGTGCCGACGTCGCGACCGTGCCGGGTTACTCCGACACCGCGACGCTCACCGCCCTGATCGACGAGTCCCGGCCCGACTTCGTGGTGGCCGACACCTCCGCGGTCGCGACGGACGCCCTGGTCGGCCTCGCCGAGCGGGACGACCTCGAGGTGTTCCCGACGCCGCGCACCGCCCGGCTGTCCCTGGACGGAGAGGGCCTGCGCCGGCTGGCCGCCGACGAGCTCGGCCTGCCGACCGTGCCGTTCTGGTTCGCCGGATCGGCGCAGGAACTCGGCGCGGTCGCACAGCACGCGGGTTTTCCGCTGGTGGTCAAGCCCGTCGCGGCGGTTCCCGGGGAGGGGGAGTCGGTGCTGCTGCGCCCCGACGACGTCGAGCCGGCGTGGCGCCGTGCGGTCGCCGGCGGTGCGTTGAGCATGAAGCGGGTGATCGCCGAGTCCGTCGTGGAGGTCGACTTCGCGGTGACGCTGCTGACCGTGCGCACGGTCGGTGCGGCCGGGCCGTCGGTGTCGTTCTGCGAACCGATCGGCCACCACCGCGGTGACGGGGACACGCTGGAATCCTGGCAGCCGCAGCAGCTTTCGCCCGCGGCTCTGGATGCGGCGAAGTCGATCGCGGCCCGGATCGTCAACTCACTGGGCGGTCGCGGGGTGTTCGCGGTGGATCTGCTGGTGCACGGCGACGAGGTGTACTTCTCCGATGTGCGTCCGCGGCCGTCGGACAGCGGGCTGGTGACGGTGCGCTCGCAGCGGCTGTCGCAATTCGAACTGCATGCCCGCGCCGTCCTGGGCCTGCCGGTGGACACCATCATGATCTCGCCGGCCGCGATGCAGGTCGACCGGCACGACTCTGTCGGTGCTCAGGTCGGACTGCACGGCTCCGCCGATGCGGTGCTCCCCCCGCCGGTGCTGGCCGACGCGCTGGCCGTCGCCGAGAGCGACGTCCGGGTCCTGGCGGCTGACGGGGCCGGAGAGGCAGGACGCGCGGTGCTGGTGGCGCTGGCCACCGCGCCGGACCCGATCGTCGCCCGCGACCGCGCCCGCCGCGTCGCGACCGCGCTGCGCAGGTCGCGATGAGCGAACCCGAGGACTCGTCGACCGGGTCCAGCGTGGGCCCGTTCCTGGGTGCGCTGACGATCATTGTCGCCGTCGTGATCGCAATCTGGTTGTTCAACATCTTCTCCGGCGACGAACTGACCGACGACCAGCAGATCGCCCGCGCCGTGTCGGCGCAGAACGCGGCGCTGCAACAGCGAAACTACGCCGAGTTCCTCGTCTACACCTGCTCCGAGGAGTGGGGTGAGGAATCAGAAATTCTTGACCGGCAGCGTGATTCGGTGGCACAACGTGGTGAACGCATCGTCGAACGGGTGGCCGGGGTGAACGTCGCCGGAGACCGAGCCACCGCCGAGGTGACCTACTACTTCGACAAGGATTCGGACACGAAGGAGACGGTGCAGGTCGACCTGGTCCGACGCGAAGGCGTCTGGAAGGTCTGTTCGACCGGTCCCAGGTAGCTGTGGGACACTCACGACCGTGGGTTATGCCGGAGACATCACACCGCACGAGGCCTGGAAGCTGCTGAGCGAGAACAGCGATGCGGCGCTGGTGGACGTGCGCACCGCCGCCGAGTGGCGTTTCGTCGGGGTCCCCGATCTGACGTCGCTGCACCGCGAGGCGGTCTACATCGAGTGGAACCGCGGAGACGGCACCCGGAACGAGGGCTTCGTCGACGATCTCAAGGCCGCCGGGCTCACCCCTGGTCAACGCCCCGTGGTGTTCCTGTGTCGGTCCGGCAACCGCTCGATCGGGGCGGCCGAGGCCGCCACCGAGGCGGGCATCGGGCCCTCGTACAACATTCTGGACGGCTTCGAGGGCAACCTCGACGAGAACAAGCACCGGGGCGTCACCGGATGGAAGGCCGACGGGCTGCCCTGGACGCAGTCATGAGCGCCGACGAGCAGGTCCCCTCCGTGCGCATCCCGGCGCCGCTGCCCGACGGGGTCAGCCAGGCCACCGTCGGGGTGCGCGGCGGGTTGCTGCGCTCGGGGTTCGAGGAAACCGCCGAGGCGATGTTCCTGACGTCGGGGTACGTCTACGAGTCCGCCGCCGACGCCGAGAAGGCGTTCACCGGCGACATCGACCGGTACGTGTACTCGCGCTACGGCAACCCGACGGTGTCGATGTTCGAGGAACGGCTGCGGCTGCTCGAGGGAGCACCCGCCTGTTTCGCCACGGCGTCGGGTATGTCGGCGGTGTTCACCTCGCTCGGCGCGCTACTGGGCGCCGGCGACCGGTTGGTCGCCGCGCGCAGCCTGTTCGGGTCGTGCTTCGTGGTGTGCAACGAGATCCTGCCGCGCTGGGGAGTCGAGACCGTGTTCGTCGACGGCGAGGACCTCGCGCAGTGGGAGGAAGCGCTGTCCGTCCCGACGCAGGCGGTGTTCTTCGAGACGCCGTCGAACCCGATGCAGTCGCTGGTCGACATCGCCGCCGTCTGCGAGCTCGCCCATGCGGCAGGGGCAAAAGTGGTGCTGGACAACGTCTTCGCCACCCCGATCCTGCAGCAGGGTTTCCCGCTCGGCGCGGACGTGGTGGTGTACTCGGGCACCAAACACATCGACGGGCAGGGCCGCGTGCTGGGCGGCGCCATTCTGGGCGGCACGGACTACATCGACGAACCGGTGCAGAAGCTGATGCGCCACACCGGGCCTGCACTCAGCCCGTTCAACGCCTGGACCCTGCTGAAGGGACTCGAGACGCTGTCACTGCGGGTCACCCACCAGAACGCCTCGGCGCACCGCATCGCCGAGTGCCTGGAATCCCATCCCGGGGTGCGGTGGGTCCGGTATCCGTTCCTCGAGTCGCATCCGCAGTACGACCTCGCCAAGCGCCAGATGACCGGTGGTGGCACCGTCGTCACGTTCGAGCTGGACGCCCCCGACGGCCGGGGCAAGGAGCGGGCGTTCGAGGTGCTGGACCGGCTGCAGATCGTCGACATCTCCAACAACCTCGGTGACGCGAAGTCGTTGATCACCCACCCCGCCACCACCACTCATCGCGCGATGGGCCCCGAGGGCCGCGCCGCGATCGGCCTCGGGGACGCCGTGGTCCGGATCTCGGTGGGGCTGGAGGGCACCGACGATCTGATCGCCGACCTGGACCGGGCGCTGGGTTAGGTGTCTCGCCGGTCGGATCAGAAGAAGGCCCGGCGCAAGAAGCGCCGGGCCGCCCGCGACCAGACCTGGTTGCCCGAGGGGATGGGGGAGCGAGTGGCCGAGGTGGTCGCCGATCTGGAGGAGTTCGACGCACGGTTGACCGAGCGGGGTTGGCAGTTCAACGATCCCGAGCACCCGGACGACGACGTCGGTGTCTCGTGGTTCTGGCCGCCGTCGTTCGTCGACGTGGACGGCCGCGAGGACGACGATGACACCATGCGGGCGACGGTGATCGCACTGCTCGAAGACGAGGGTGGCGAGATCGCCCACGTGTTGCTGGTGGGCACCGCCGACGACTACCAGTTCGACCTCGGCGAGTTGCTCGAGAACCTCGACGTCGTCGAGGGGTACCGCGCCGGTGACCCGCCGCCGGTGTTCGAGCAGTAGGGTCCTACTTCTCGCCCTCGGCCTTCGCGCCGTCGACCACGCCCAACGCTGACTGCGCGCGCTGCTCGTAGCTCTGCCGCTGGGTGGTGTCGAACTCGAGGAACACGCTGTCCAGCCCCAGCTTCTTGTTCATCCAGCGCCGCCCGCGCGGGCCGAGCATCTGGGCGGCCTGGGCGGTGAAACGCAGGAACGGCGGCACGGCGACGTGGGTCTTGGGCTTGTCGAGTGTCTTGACCACGGCGGCGGCAATCTCGTGCGGTTCGACCGGCTTGGTGCCCGGTGTCTCCCGGGTGCCCGAGATCAACTCGGTGTTCGTGAACGGGGGCATGACCACCGATACGTGCACACCGTGCGGGGCCATCTCGTCGGCCAGTGCGGCGGACAGGCCCACCACCCCGAACTTGGCGCCGACGTAGACGACCTGGCCGGGCACCGGGATCACGCCGGACAGCGACGCGATGTTGATGATGTGACCGCGCCGGCGGGCCACCATGTCGGGCAGTGCGAGCTGGCAACCGGCGATGACGCCGTAGAGGTTCACCTCGATCGACGAGCGGATCGACTGCTCGGACTGCTCCAGGAACGGCCCGATCGGCATGACACCGGCGTTGTTGATCAGCACGTCGATGTGGCCGCCGCCGTCGGTGCGGGCCTTGTCGATGAACGCGGCGAAGGATTCCCGGTCGGTGACGTCCAGCGGATATCCCGACACCGAGCCGAGGTTGGTGAGTCTGGCCACCGACGATTCCTGCAAGGCGACGTCGCGGTCCCCGATGACCACGCGCGCACCGCGCTTGAGCAGGGCCTCGGCCGTGGCGTATCCGATGCCCCGGGCGGCACCGGTGATCGCGATCGTCTTTCCGCGGATGTTGTCCATGCCGCGAAATTTTACACGTGTCAAGTTTGGGGTCAAAGGGGTCGGGCGAGGTCGTCGGAGCGTCCCGCCGCCAGCCGCGACCACTGTGCTGCCGGCCTGCCGTCGACGCGGAAATTGGAGCCGTCCCCTCCCCAGTGCTGGGGCCAGCCGGGCGGCGAGTCCTCCCACGGTTCCTGGCGTCCGTAGATCGTCAGGTCCATCAGCGCCAGGCTGTAGTCCATCGCCTCCACTCCGCGCCGGGTGGTCCAGTACGTCTCGAACACCCGGTCGCCCTCGCGCAGGTAGCAGACGAGGTGCATCATTCCCGCCTGGCGTCCGACCAGGAGTTGATCGAGCGAAGGCAGTGCCGAGTACCAGGGCATCGTCCATCCCATGAACTCGCGGTAGCGCGCGCTTTCCGGGTAGGGACCCTGGCAGAACACCGCGAACGTGATGTCGCGTGAGTGCAGGTAGGACAGTTCGGCCACCTGGGTGGTCACCCACGTGCAGCCCTCGCACTGCTGTGCGGCCGGATGGCCCGCATGCCACATGGAGTAGTAGGCGAGAAGCTGTCTGCGCCCGTCGAAGATGTCGAGAAGGGGCACCGGCCCGTCCGCTCCGGTCAGCTCCATCCTCGGGTCGACCTCCACCATCGGCAGCCGCCTGCGTGCTGCGGCGATGGCGTCGCCCTCGCGGGTGTGCGCCTTCTCGCGCCGCCGCAGCGCAGCGAGTGCGGATTCGAACTCCGAGCGCTCGGCGGTGCGGGGTAGTACTGCGTCGTCGGGAATCTTGCTCACGACGGTCCTTTCACTCGATGATGTCGGTGCGGGCGGGGCCGAACAGGTGCAGGTGGTCGAGCACCGGTGCCGGATCCTCCGACCAGTCCACCGCTGTCAGTTGTGACCGGCTGCGACGCCCCAGACGCCACCGCAAAGTCTCGAAAAGCGTGGTATGGAGCCGTATTTCGTCCCCGCGCGGCGGACCGCTGCGATACTCACCGTCCTCGGTGATCACCCGGAGCGGCACGGGTGGCTCCAGCATCGCCAGAAGTTCGTGAGCGGTCCAGCGAACCGAGTCGGCGTCGCGCGCCCCAGGCTTCCCGAGTGCGGCTCGGATGTCGTGCTCGTGACAGGCGATGTCGCCGAGCGGAGGTGCCAGGCCGGCCGTGGCGGCCGCCTGCACCAGCCGGTCCGCGGCGCCGTCCCAGATGGAGAACAGTTCGTCCTCGCCGCATCCGTCAAACCGGCGGACGTGTTCAGCAGTCTCGGCGTCCGATGGCGGCACCGTCAGCCGGCCGTCGAGGAGGTCTAGAGCCACCGCCGTCAGGTGGGCCACGACGTCGCGGACGGACCACCCGGGGCAGGCGGGCACCGGTCGGTTCCACTGCGCGGCATCCGAATCGTCGAGCAGGCCGACGATCCGGTCCTTCGTCGCGCAGTACAGGTCGGCCAGTCGGCACACGTCGTCCTGGACTTGTGTGGCGGCTCCGGTTTCGGGTGTGGTCATCGGCTGTCCTCCTGGATAGAAAGTTCAACACTTGAGTTGAACGTCTGCTACCCAGAACAGCACGACCCGCCGCTATAGTCAACAGAATGGTTGAAGATTCGGTGTTGGATCGGGCGTACGCCGCGCTCGCGGATCCCACCCGCCGCCGGTTGTTGGAGACGCTGCGGGACGGCGATGCCCGCCTCACGGATCTGGCTGAGCCACTGCCGATGTCGTTCGCGGGCGTGTCGCGACACGTCGCGGTGCTGGAAACGGCGGGGCTGGTGCGCCGCGAGGTGCGGGGGCGCGAGCACTGGTTCTCGGTGCAACCGGACGGCCTCACGGCGGCCCGGCAGTGGATCGACGAGCAGAACGCCTTCTGGGCCGACCGCGCTGATGCGCTGTCGGAGCGATTGCGGCGTAAGGGGAAAGCACGGTGACCGACGTGTTCGTCGCCCGTGTCCGGCGGATCATGCCTGCTCTGCCGGAGGTGGTGTTCGACGAATGGCTGGACCCGGAGTCGCTGGCCGACTGGATGTGTCCGCGGCCGTCGCGGTGTGTGGCGGTCACGGTCGAACCCCACGTCGGCGGACGGGTCCGGTTCGACGTCGACACCCTCGGTGAGCTCGTGTTGATCGCCGGCCAGTTCCTGGCCGTGGACCGGCCCTCACTGTTGCGCTTCACCTGGAGTCATTCGGGCTGGGCCGATCCCACTGCCAGCAGCATCGTCACCGTCGAGTTCGTCCCGCACGGTGAGAAGCAGACGCTGATGTCGATCGAACACGAACTGCTGCCCAGTCGGGAAGCGCTCGACGACCACCAGCACGGCTGGGAGGTCACCGCCGGTCAGCTCGCCGGGCGGCTATCTCGGCGCTGACGGGGGTCGGTCCGGTGATGTCGCTCGGGTTTTGTGCTCTGCCGTGTCACACCCCTCACCTAGAATCGAACACATGTGCGGCTCCTCAGGTTCT
>NZ_BLTG01000112.1 GCF_017312405.1 Mycobacterium sp. PO1 | reverse complement strand
CCGACATTTAGCTTTGGAGTGTGAGTTCGCGGGCGGGCCGAACGTCCGACTGGGACGCGTGGTGATCCCTGAGATTTGAGTGGTCCGCTCGCGAGCTCGGTGTCTGGTCGAGCGGTGTCCTTGTTCGGGAACTTGGAGCCAGCCGGTCGGTGTGGACTCCTGCTTAGAGAATGTCTGGGCCATAGCCGCGATGGTCAGCCACCTGGGTGGATAGGGATTGATGGCTGACAGGAGCACACGACGATGGCATGGACATTAGGGATCGACGTAGCGGTGCGCGCGGCGCATCAGGCGACGCTGGCCCGCGACGGGACCACGGTGTGGCGGGGCCGGAAGTTCTCGACCCGGCCGGCGGACCTGGAGCGGTTATGGGCCGATCTGTTCCTGGCCGACGCTACGGACGTGACCGTGGTGGTCGAGCCGACCCGCAACGCGTGGATCGTGCTGGCCGAGTGGTTCCGCCGCCGCGGCGCCCGGGTGGTCATGGTCCCCACAACCCAATCGGCGGATCTGCGCAAGTACTACTCCAAGCACACCAAGAACGATCGCATCGACTCCGAGCTCCTGGCCCGGTTGCCGCTACTTCATCCCGAAGGGTTGCGTGAGTATTCCGGCCAGGGACCAGCAGACCCGTTGCGGCGTCTGGTTAAACAACGTTCCACCATGGTCAAACGCCGGGTTGCGGTGTATTCCCGGCTCGACGCACTCATCGAGCTCCTCGGGCCGGCTTGGTATGCCGTGCTCGGCTCGAACTACGGCAATGCGGCGTTGGAGTTCCTCGCCCGCTACGCCGACCCGAATACGGTGATTCGACTCGGCCAGGGACGTCTGAGCCGGTTTCTGATCGCCCGGTCCCGCGGCGCATGGCGCGAGGACCACGCCGCCGGACTCATCGTCGCAGCCAAGGAAACTCTCATGCTGTGGGGACCGGACGGCATGAACTTCGCTGAACTGGGCGACGACATCGCCCACGAGGCCGAACAGGCGCTGTTTTTGACCCGGCAGATCAAGCAGATCGATGAACGGGTCGCGAACCTTTACGCCGACGCCGACCCCGAGGCGATCGTGGCGTCTGCCCCCGGTGTCGGACCGGTTATCAGCGCCGTGATCGCTGGGCGGATCGGCGATCCTCACCGGTTCACCTCTTTGGCCGCGATCCGCGCCTACACCGGACTGGTCCCCAAGGTCAGCCAGTCCGGGCTGATCAAGGTCGAATCCTCGATCACCAAGGCCGGCGACCCCCTGCTGCGCGAAATGCTATGCACCGCCGCTGATCAAGCCCGCAAGATCGACCCGCAGATCGCTGCGAAGTACCAGCGGCTGATGGCCGGCGACCGCCACCACGACTCGGCGATCTGCCACCTGGCCACCCTGCTGGTCACCCGGATCGCCACCTGTATGCGCAACAACCAGCCCTACATCCTGCGCGATGTCGACGGCACCCCGATCACCACCGCACAGGGCCGCAAGATCGTCAAAGAGCGCTATCAGATCGAGCCCCGGCGCCGCGACAACATCCGTCACCAACGCATGCGCGACCGCCGCAAACAGGCGGCGGGCCAGGAGTCACAGGAGTCGCCAAGCGCTCCAACATCCAGGCCCGCCAAACACGAGCCTACGAGCCAACACGCCGTTTGACATCCCTTAGGAACTCA
>NZ_BLTG01000111.1 GCF_017312405.1 Mycobacterium sp. PO1 | reverse complement strand
AAGGCGCGGGAAACGACGACGGGCGAGCAGACAGCGAAGACGAGGAAGTTCCCTAGCTCAGGAGACCTCTACCTCTCGCCGATCGGCCGGCGAGTCATCCTGCGGCGCAAGCAGCTCGACGATCCGAGCCGTCACCGCCGCAGCGGTCGGGTGCTCCCACAGCAGGGTCGGTGGAAGCGCGAGCCCGGTGCGCTTTTCCAGCGCACGGCGCAGCGAGACGGTCATGATCGAGTCGACGCCGGTCTCGACCAGAGGAACGCGGGGGTCGACGTCATCCTCGGGCAGACCCAGCTCGGTGGCGACCGCCTCGACAACCTGCTGAGCCACCCACTCATCCACGTCCGTGTCGCCGCGATCGATCGGGCCTGCCGGCGTGTCATCACGCCGCCCAACCGGTGCGACGCCGGCCAATATCGGCACCGAGGCCGCCCCCGGGAGTACCGGCAGGACAACGACGTTGGGTTCGTCGCCGCGCATCGCCGTGTCGAGCGCCCGGAACGCGTCGTCGGATCCGATCGTGCCCATGCCCAGACCTTCGAGCTGCGCGGCGACATACTCCGAGGTCGACCCCATCCCCCGACCACGCCACGCGGTCCACGCGACGCTGACGGTGCGATCACCGAGGCCGTGCCGGTGGCGCGCCAGCGCATCGAGAAACGCGTTGGCGCACGCGTACGCACCCTGACCCGGAAAGCCCGCCAAATAGCCGCACGACGAATACAGCACCATCCAGTCCAGCTGCCCCGGTGGGAACAACTCGTGCAGCACCAGTGACCCGTCCACCTTGGGGCGCATCGCCGTCCGGAGCTGCTGGTCAGTGGTATCGGCCAGCAGGACACCGGCTTCCACGCCGGCCGCATGGACCACGCCGCGCACTGCCGGCAACCCCGCGAGCATCTCCCGTAATTCGCCGGCCGCATCGGCGTCCCCGATGTCGATCGCGGCGACGTGCACCGAGACTCCCCGCTCTTCGAGTGCCGTCACCGTGTCGACCACGTCCGAGCCTGCGTGCGCGGCCCATGAAGCGCGTGGCGGCATGCCCGAGCGGGACAGCAACACCAGCCGGCGGGCACCGAGGTCGGCCAGTCGCTGGGCCATCAACAGGCCGAGCGCACCGGTACCTCCGGTGATCAGGTAGGTGCCGCCTGCGGTGCACGTCATGGGAGCGCGTGACCCAGTGCGGGCATGGCGCAGTCGGGCGATCGACGCTATGCCGTCCCGCACGGCGACCACGCCGTGCCCGGGCAGCGCTGCCATCACACTCAGCGGTAGCGGGTCGCGCCCGCAGTCAGCCGCGACGTCGAGCACCCCACCCCACAGCTGTGGATGTTCGGCCGCGGCCACCCGGGCCAGTCCCCACAGTGACGCGTGCGCAAGAGAGCGTCCCTCCAGCACGCCCTTGGTCAGCACCCACAGTCGAGCCGCAGAGCCGTTGGCGTGCAGACCCTTCAGTGTCGCGAGCACCAACTCGGCGGCGGCTTGCGCGGTGCCCTCGGCATCGGGCACCGCCAGCACCGCCGACCCCTCGGTGAGCTCACCGTCGATCTCCCCAGGCTCGGCGCAGACGCGGTGCCGGACCCCGGCCGCGGCGAGATCGCTCCGTATCGCGGCGACGTCGTTCGCCCGACCGCCGACCAGGACCACCTCGGCAGGCCGGTCCTCTCCGCTGAGTTCAACTGTTTCCCAGGTTATTTCATGCAGCACCGGACCCAGGCTGCCGCTGGCGGAGTTCTCGAGTTCCTCGAACGTCATCCCGGTGAGGACGGCATGTACAGCCCCCGCCTCGTCGGCGATCGCGACATCGACCGTCGTGCCGCCGAGGTGCTGCACATGCAGCAGCGCCACTGCGGGCGGAGTGCCCGCGACATGGACCCGCTCGATTCGCGCCGGCATCCGCAAGCGCGCCGGACCGTCGAACACGGTGCACGCCGTCGAGGTGGCCGCATCCACCAGCCCGGCCCAGGTGGCCGGTGCAGAGCCGTCGGGCTCGGCGGTCACTCGTGCCAAGAGCTGCCCGCCACGGCGGTACAGCTCGAGGATCTCCCAGCCGAACCCCATCGCCGCGACACCGACTGAGGCCAGCGTCTCGACCACATGGGCACTCGGAAGTCGTTCTGCATCAACAACAAACGTCTCGATATCGACCACGCTTACCGGCATCCAGGCTGATTCTGCGTCGGCGGGGGCGACGACGGCGCTGCTGTGGGTCAGCCATCCGTCGGCTGAGTCCTCCACCGACTCCCCGACGAGTCGCGAGGACAGACGCAGCGTGCCGTCCTGCAGAACCACCTGGACGTCGCGCGTACGTCCGGGAGGAACGGGTGTACGCAGCTGCACGTCGGTCAGCCCGCAACCTTCACCGGCGCCGCCTCCGGCAGCGGTGCCAGTCTCGCCGCCTCCGGCAGCGGTGCCCATCTCGCCGCCTCCGGCGGCGGTGCCAGTCTCGCCGCCTCCGGCAGCGGTGCCCATCTCGCCGCCTCCGGCAGCGGTGCCCATCTCGCCGCCTCCGGCAGCGGTGAGAAACGTGTTGAGCAGCACCGCAGCAGGCACGATCTCGGTGCCCTGCACAGGGTGATCACCGGGGTAGGGCCGGTTCCCCATGTCCAGCCGCGTCTGCCATACCCGGGTCGGGACCGCGCCCGACACCTCGATGCATCCCCCGAGCAGCGTGTGGGCGGCGACATCGTGCAGTGCGGTGGTGCCCGGCGGCGCCGTCGGGGTACGCCAGTAACGGCGGTGCTGCCACTGCGTCACAGGTAGATCGGCAGCCCACGCCGCCGTCTTGGTGAAGCCGTGCTCGACCGGTGCGCCGTGACAGTACAGCGCGGCGACGGCGGCACCGATCGCTCGACGCTCGGGCTGATCCCGGCGCAGCACCGGTACCACCGCGTGCTCCTGGTAGCCGTGGTGCACCAGCGTCTCGGCGATCGAATGCGACACCACCGGATGCGCGGACACCTCCAGGAACAGCCGGTGGCCGTCCTCTGCCGCGGCCTGTACCGCCTCGGCGAACCGAACCCGGCCCTGCAGATTGGTCGCCCAGTAGTCGGCGCCGCGCGGTGCACTCGACCGGCTATCGGCCAGGGCTGTCGTGTACAGCGGAACCTTCGCGGGACCCGGCGCCGGCAGGTGACCGACCCGCCGCGCCAGCTCGCCGGTCAGCGCGTCCATCGCCGGGCTGTGGAAGGCCACGTCGGTGTTGACGCGGCGCACCATGACGCCAGCGGCCGACCACGCTGCCACCACCTCGTCGACAGCGTGGACGGCGCCCGACACAACCGTGGACTCGGGAGACGCGCTGATGGCCGCAACCACGTCCGACCGTCCTGCCAGCCGGCGCTGAACCTCGTCGAACGACAGCCGCACCAGCGCCATCGCGCCGTTGCCTGCCACCGACCGAAACCCGCGCGCACGGAAGCACGCGACCGCGGCACCGTGGGACAGATCGAACACGCCCGCCTCCACGCAAGCGGCTACCTCGCCGACCGAGTGCCCGATGACCGCCGCCGGTGTCACGCCCCGCTCCCGCAGCACGGCGGCAAGACCCACCTGGACGGCGAAGGTCAGGGCCTGGACCTGGTCGGTGCCACCAAGCCGCTCTCCGGTCAGCTCCTCACGGGCAGAGAAGCCGAGCTCGGCGCGGAAGACGACGTCGACCTCGTCGATCACGGCGGCGAAAGCCGGCTCGGTGGCGAGTAGTTCACGGCCCATGCCGGCCCAGTGCGAACCGTGACCGCTGAACACCCACACCGCACCGTCCTGCGCGCCCTCGACCACCGAGCCGGTCACCACGCGCGGATCCCGCACCTGAGCGGCCAGCGCGTTCAGTGCGGCCACGACGGCGCCTTCCCGTCGGGTTGCGGGAAGCCCGTCGGTGACCACCGCGCCGCGCACCGGCTCGGGTGAACGACGGGTCCACATCGTGGCCGCCACCCGGTCCACGGAGAACGGCGAGGCGCGCAGATGCTCGCCCAACCGAGCTGCCTGGACGGTGAGCCGCGACTCCGAACGCGCCGACAGCGGGATGAATGCCGCTGCGGGGGAAGCTTTCTCGCCGGCGGATGCGGTATCGAACCCGGGCGCCTCCTCGAGCAGAACGTGTGCGATCGTGCCGCCGTAGCCGTAGCTGCACACCGCCGCACGCCGCGGCCCGTCCCCCGGCAGCCACCCTTCGGGCTCGGTGGGCACCCGCAGACCACTGGCTTCCCAATCGACTTTCGGGGTCAGCGTGCCTACCCCGGCGGTGGGCGGGAGCACCCGGTGGTGCAACGCGAGGGCGGCCTTGATCAGCCCCACGACTCCCGCGCCGCCCTCGAGGTGCCCGGTGTTGGGTTTCACCGATCCAACGGGGCAGCGCTCGCCGCCACGGCCGGCGCCGTACACGGAGGCCAGCGCCGCGACCTCGACCGGATCGCCGGTCGGAGTTCCGGTGCCGTGCGCTTCGACGTAGCCGACGCTGCGCGGGGCCACCCCCGAAACCCGGCAGGCCAGCCGGAACAGGTCCGCCTGCGCCTCTCCGTTGGGCGACATGATGCCGACGGTGCGGCCGTCCTGCGCGACTGCGCCGCCGCGAATCACCGCCAGCACGCGGTCACCGTCTCGCCGCGCCTCGGCGAGACGCTTGAGCACCACCACGCCCGCACCCTCGCCGCGCCCGTATCCGTCGGCGGAAGCGTCGAAGGTCTTGCAGCGCCCGTCCGGCGCAGTCGCTCCCGCGACATCGAGGACGCGGGTCAACCCCGGTCCGATCAACGCGCTGACGCCACCGGCCAGCGCGAGCGACGTCTCTCCGTCGCGCAGCAGTTGACACCCCTGGTGCACGGCGACCAGGGACGCTGCACACGCGGCGTCCAGGGCCACACTCGGCCCGCGGAGGTCGAGCAGGTGGGAGACCCGATTGGCCACCCCGCACAGTGATGTGCCGATACCCGTCCACGCCTCGATCCCGGCGAGATCCTCCATCAGCAACTTGCCGTAGTCGTCGGAGTTCACGCCCATCAGCACCGCGGTGTCGCTGCCGGCCAGCGACCGCGGGCCGATGCCGGCGTGCTCCAGCGCCTCCCACGAGACTTCCAACGCAAGGCGCTGCTGCGGATCCATCAGCTCCGCTTCGCGGGGGGACACCCCGAAGAACTCGGCGTCGAAGCAGTCGAGGTCCTCGAGGAAGGTGCCCCAGCGGGTGGTCTCGGCCAGCACCGCGGCGTTGCGCGGATCGCGCCCCACGTAGGGCGCCCACCGCTGCGCCGGGACCTGCCGGACCGCACTGCCACCGGCCAACAGGAACGACCAGAACTCCGCCGGGGTGCGGACCTCGCCGCCCAGGCGGCATCCGATACCGATGATCGCGATGGGCTCGGGCGTCGGTTCCGTGGCGCCGGTCAGCTCCACGATGCCCCAGTTATATGGCTAGCCTTCCCTAACTCACGCATCGACATGCCGGACATCCTGGCACAACCACGGGCGACATGGCGCGCTACCTGCGCGGCCGCACCCCGGCGCCACCCGGGCTGCGCCCGGCCCTATCCGGGGGGCTGCGCCCGGCCCTATCTGGGGGGCTGCGCCCCCGCGTCCTCGGGGTCGATCTCCACGGCGTACGACGTGATCGCCGTGATCTGCTCGCCCGTGAACTCGTAGATGGCGCAGCTCGCCACCGCGGTCATCCCGTCCGGGCGCACATACCGCACCACGGTGTCGACGGCCACCGCGTCGGATCCGACGGCGGTCACGCACCGATCGAACTCACGGCGGATGCCGTCGAGCCCTTCGGCCGTGTCCCGACACGTGCGCGCCACCGCGTCAGCGCCCTCGAGCACCATGTAGCCGACGATCGTCCACTTCACGTCCTTGGCGAGATGCGGCAGCGCCTCGTCGAAGCGGTGCTCGGAGAACGCGCGGGCGACAGTGCCGCGATCGAAACCCATGACCACGACCGTAGCGCCCCAGGGTGCCCGCACGGTATGAGTGGACACATGGAATTGACGGGTGTGGGTGTGTGGAGTTCGCAGTTGCGGTACGGCAATTCGAGCGAGGCGGCCGAAGCGGCAGCCGAACTCGACGAACTGGGCTACGCGGCGCTGTGGATTCCCGACGTGGGCGGGCCGGTGCTCGACTCGGTGGACAACCTGCTGTCGGCAACGCGCAACACGGTGATCGCGACCGGCATCCTCAACCTCTGGATGCATGAGCCCGCCGACGTCGCGGCACGCTACGCGACCCTGACCGACACGCATGGCGAACGCTTCCTGCTCGGCATCGGCGTCAGCCACGCACCGCTGATCGACTCGAAGGAGCCCGGCCGTTACCGCAAGCCGCTGGCCGCCACCGAAGCGTTCCTCGACGGCATCGACGCCTCCGCGCAGCCGGTCCCGGTCGCCAATCGCGTGCTGGCCGCACTCGGCCCCAAGATGCTCGAACTGTCCAAGACGAAGGCGCGCGGCGCGCACCCGTACCTGACCACCCCGGAGCACACCCGCATCGCCCGCGAGGTCCTCGGCAGCGGACCGCTGTTGCTGCCCGAGCAGACGGTGCTGCTCACCGACGATCGCGACCATGCGCGCGAGGTCGGCGGGCAGTGGGTGCGCTCGTACCTGAAGATGCCCAACTACGCCAACAACCTGCGCCGGCTGGGGTTCAGCGACGAGGAGATCGACACGGTCAGCGACCGACTCCTCGACGCGGTCATCGCGTGGGGCGACGAGGACGCCGTCAAGCGGCGCGTCACCGAGCACCTCGATGCCGGTGCCGACCACGTCTGCGTGCAGGTGCTGACCGCTGACCCCACCGAATTCCCCCGCGAACAGTGGCGCCGGCTGGCTGCGGCACTGCTGTAGCGCAACCCGTGCGACAGCGAAGCCGTACGGGCCTCAGCCCAGTAGGTCGCGCACCACGGCATCGGCGAGCAGCCTGCCGCGGTCGGTGAGCACCAGCCGCTCACCGTCTCGGCGCAGCAGACCGTCGGAGATCGCGATCTCGGCGCGCGTCTGCTCGTCGGCCGACAGTGCTGCGGTCGGCAGACCCGAGCGCAGGCGGATCCGCAGCAGCACCTCCTCGACATGCGCGGTCGCGTCATCCAGCGTCTCGAAATCGGCGACCGGAAGTGCTCCGGCGGCCAATTGGGTGGCATAAGCGTTGGGGTGCTTGACATTCCACCAGCGGGTGGCATCGGCGTAACTGTGCGCGCCCGGCCCGGCGCCCCACCATTCCCCGCCGTCCCAGTAGCCGATGTTGTGGCGGCACTCGCCGCCCGGGCGGGCCCAGTTGGACACCTCGTACCAGTGGAAGCCCGCTTCGCGCAGCCGGTCGTCGAGCAGTTCGTAACGACGCGCGAGCACGTCGTCGTCCGGCGCAGGGATCTCACCGCGCCGGACCCGGCGGGCCAGCGCGGTGCCGTCCTCGACCACCAGCGCGTACGCCGACAGATGGTCGATTCCGGCCCCGATCGCGGCCTCCACGGAGCGCGCCAGGTCGTCGTCGCTCTCCCCCGGTGTGCCGTAGATGAGATCGAGGCTGACGTGATCGAACCCTGCCGCCGCGGCTTCGCGGGCCGCATCGAGCGCCCGCCCCGGCGAATGCACACGATCCAGTGCCGCCAGCACGTGCACGGCAGTGGACTGCATCCCCAGCGACACCCGGGTGTAGCCGGCCGCGCGCAACCCGGCGAAGAACTCCGGCGACGTCGACTCGGGGTTGGCTTCTGTGGTGACCTCCGCATCCGGGGCGAGCCCGAAACTCTCCCGCACCGCGTCGAGGACGGCACCCAGCCCGGCAGCCCCGAGCAGCGACGGCGTGCCGCCCCCCACGAATACGGTGTCGGCCGCCGGGGCGGCGCGCAGACGGGCAGCTCCGAGCCGCAGTTCTGTACGCAGGGCGGCCAGCCAACCGTCCGGGTTCGCGCCACCCAGTTCGCCGGGGGTGTAGGTGTTGAAGTCGCAGTAACCGCACCGGGTCGCGCAGAACGGCACGTGGATGTACACGCCGAAGGGCCGGCCCGCCCGCGCCGACAGATCCGGCAACACACCGTCTGGCACCTGCGACTGCACACTCACGTGTCCAGTCTGGCAGCCGCCCCATTAGGGCAGGTGGCGCATTCGTGGCACAATCGGGTACGTGACTGCAAACCACAGCTTCGCCCGCAGGGTCGCGCTCGTGGCACGCCGCCATGTCGACTTCAAGCGCGTTTGCAGCTGTAGCTGTCTGTCTTGATCGCCGGATCACGGACCAACCAGCCACTTTTCTGACCTTTCAGCTGGCCGCCGGATCTGCGCCGCCGGACAGCCCCCGGTGACCACGCGCGATCTGAACGCCGGCTCCGACCAGGAGCCCACCGATGACGACAACCAATCCGGCTGACGCCCCAGCCAAGAAGCCCGCCAAGCGTCCCCGCGGTGAGGGTCAGTGGGCGCTCGGCTACCGCGAGCCGCTCAACGCCAACGAGCAGTCCAAGAAGGACGACAATCCGCTCAACGTGCGCGACCGCATCGAGAACATCTACGCCAAGAACGGCTTCGAGTCCATCGACAAGGGCGACCTGCGAGGACGTTTTCGCTGGTGGGGGCTCTACACCCAACGCAAACAGGGCTACGACGGCACCTGGACCGGCGACGAGAACACCGACATGCTCGAGGACTCGTACTTCATGCTGCGGGTTCGCAGTGACGGCGGTGCGCTGACCGCCGCCTCGCTGCGCACGCTGGGTGAGATCTCGACCGAGTTCGCCCGCGACACCGCCGACATCTCCGACCGCCAGAACATCCAGTACCACTGGATCCGCGTCGAGGACATGCCCGAGATCTGGCGGCGTCTGGACGCGGTAGGCCTGCAGACCACCGAGGCGTGCGGCGACTGCCCCCGTGTCGTGCTGGGCTCGCCGCTGGCCGGTGAGTCGCTCGACGAGGTCATCGACGGCACCCCCGCGGTCGACGAGATCGTCCGGCGCTACATCGGCAAGAAGGAGCTGTCCAACCTCCCGCGCAAGTTCAAGACCGCGATCTCCGGTCTGCAGGACGTCGTGCACGAGGTCAACGACGTGGCGTTCATCGGCGTCAACCACCCCGAGCACGGTCCCGGGTTCGACCTCTGGGTCGGCGGCGGGCTGTCGACGAACCCGATGCTCGGCCAGCGGGTCGGGGCGTGGGTGCCACTCGACGAGGTGCCGGACGTGTGGGAAGCCGTGGTCAGCGCGTTCCGCGACTACGGGTACCGCCGGTTGCGCTCCAAGGCGCGGTTGAAGTTCCTGATCAAGGACTGGGGCGTCGAAAAGTTCCGGAAAGTGCTCGAAGAGGAGTACCTGAAGCGCCCGCTGATCGACGGCCCCGCTCCCGACCCGGTGGCCCGCCCTATCGACCACGTCGGTGTGCAGAAGCTGCGTAACGGCCTCAACGCCGTCGGGGTCGCGCCCATCGCCGGACGCGTCTCGGGCACCATCCTGAGCAAGGTCGCCGACCTGGCCGAGGCGGCGGGGTCCGACCGCATCCGCTTCACCCCCTACCAGAAGTTGATCGTCCTCGACGTGCCCGACGACAAGCTCGACGAGTTGCGCGCCGGGCTGGACGCGTTGGGTCTTCCGTCGACGCCGTCGCACTGGCGGCGCAACCTGATGGCCTGCACCGGCATCGAGTTCTGCAAGTTGTCGTTCGCCGAGACCCGCAAGCGGGCACAGACGCTGGTGCCAGAACTCGAGCAGCGGCTCGAGGACATCAACGCTGAACTCGACGTGCCGGTCACCGTCAACATCAACGGCTGCCCGAACTCGTGCGCCCGCATTCAGGTCGCCGACATCGGGTTCAAGGGCCAGATGGTCGACGACGGCGACGGCCCGATCGAGGGTTTCCAGGTCCATCTGGGCGGCAGCCTGGGCCTGGACAGCGGTTTCGGTCGCAAGCTGCGCCAGCACAAGGTGCTCTCCAGTGAACTCGGTGACTACGTCGAGCGTGTCGTGCGCAACTTCGTGAAACAAAGGGAGCAGGGCGAGCGTTTTGCCACCTGGGCCCTGAGGGCCGACGACGCGGATCTTCGATGAGCGCTTGCGCGAAGAGCAGAGAACCTGGGATGAGCGCTTGCGCGAAGAGCAGACGGTGAGGTGACGGTGACATGACTGTGGTGACACGAGACGACGCAGACCTGCAGGAGCTGGCCGAGCGCGGGGCTGCCGAACTCGGCCCCGACGCGACCGCTGAGGAACTGCTGCGCTGGACCGACGAGAACTTCGGCGGACTCGGCCAGGGATCCGGGTACATCGTCGCGTCGAACATGCAGGACGCGGTGCTGGTCGACCTCGCCGCCAAGGTGCGCCCGGGCGTCGACATCCTGTTCCTCGACACCGGCTATCACTTCGTCGAGACGATCGGCACCCGCGACGCCGTGGAGGCCGTCTACGACGTCAACGTGGTCAACGTCCGCCCCGAGCGGACGGTCGCCGAGCAGGACGCCGAGTTCGGCAAGAACCTGTTCGAGCGCGACGCCAACGCCTGCTGCGGTATGCGCAAGGTGGAGCCGCTGTCCAAGGCGTTGAGCGGCTACTCCGCGTGGGTCACCGGCATCCGCCGGGTGGAGTCCCCGACGCGGGCCAATGCCCCGCTGATCAGCTGGGACAAGGCTTTCGGTTTGGTGAAGATCAACCCGCTGGCGGCGTGGACGGACGAGCAGATGCAGGATTACATCGACGCTTACGGCATTCTGGTGAATCCCCTCGTCGACGAGGGCTACCCCTCCATCGGGTGCGCACCGTGCACGAACAAGCCGGCGCTGGGCGCCGATCCGCGCAGCGGTCGCTGGGCGGGCCAGACCAAGACCGAATGCGGACTGCACGCCTCTTGAGTTCACCGACGCTGATCCTCACCGCGCACGGCAGTGCCGACCCCAGGTCGGCGGCCAACGCGCGGGAAGTCGCCGCGACGATCCGTCGATTGCGCCCAGGCTTGGACGCGCGGGTGGCGTTCTGCGAACAGAACGCGCCGAACCTGCGCGACGTGCTGGCCACGGTCGTCCCCGGTGCGGCGGTGGTGGTGCCGTTGCTGCTCGCCGACGCTTACCACGCCCGGGTCGACATTCCCGAGATGATCGCGGAGTCGGGCACCGACGCCCGCCAGGCCGAGGTTCTCGGTGAGGACGAGCGGTTGATCCACGTGCTGCGGCAGCGCCTGGAGCACGCGGGCGTGTCCCGGTTGGATCCGCGGGTCGGGGTGCTGGTGACTGCGGTGGGCTCCTCGCACGCGCAGGCGAACGCGCGCACTGCCGGCGTGGCCCGCGAACTGACGATGACGACCCGGTGGACGGCGACGACGGCGTTCGCCACAGGTCCACATCCCACGCCCGCCGAGGCCGCCGAGGTCCTGCGTTCCCGCGGGGCGTCGCGGCTCGTGATCGCGCCGTGGTTCCTCGCGCACGGCCGGATCACCGACCGGGTGGCGGAGTTCGCGCGGTCGGAGCGGATTCCGATGTCGTCGCCGCTGGGTGCGCATCGGCAGGTGGCCGAGACGGTGCTCGACCGTTTCGACAGCGTGGCGCCCGCCCGCGCCGCCGCCTGACGAGAACAGGGGCACTCGCAGGGCCCGGTACAGTTGAGGCACAACGTCCCTCGGCGAGCTAGGACTCGATGCCCCCACACTTACCGTCGGCGGTCAGATGCTGACCGCCGTGTTGTCGATTCTGTTGGGACTGTTGGTGGTGTCCGCCATCACCGCGTTGACGGGGTATTTCGTCGCGCAGGAGTTCGCCTACATGGCGGTCGACCGGTCGCGGCTGAAGGCGCGCGCCGAGTCCGGTGATGCCGCGGCCGAGCGGGCGCTCGGCGTCACCCGGCGTACCTCGTTCATGCTGTCCGGCGCACAGCTGGGCATCACCGTCACCGGTCTGCTGGTCGGCTACGCCGCCGAGCCGCTGATCGGGCGCGGCGCCGAGACGTTGATGAGCGGCGCGAGTATTCCGACCGCACTCGCGGTCGCGATCGGCGGTGTCGTCGCCATCGCGGTCTCGACCGTGATCCAGATGCTGTTCGGTGAACTGTTTCCCAAGAATCTCGCCATCGCCCGCCCCGAGCCGCTGGCCCGCTGGCTGGCGTGGTCGACCACGCTGTACCTGAAGCTGTTCGGCTGGTTGATCTGGTTGTTCGACCAGTCCTCGAATGTGCTGCTGCGGCTGCTGCGCATCGAGCCGGTGCACGATGTGGAACATTCGGCGACTCCGCGCGATCTCGAACACATCGTGGCGGTGTCGCGGGACGCTGGGGAGATCCCGCCGGATCTGTCGGCGCTGCTGGACCGGATCCTCGACTTCCCCACCAGCACCGCCGAGCACGCGATGATCCCGCGCTCGCGCGTCGACGCCATCGCCGGGGACACACCGGCCGCGGTGGTCCTCAGCCGCATGGCGACCGGGCACACGCGCTACCCGGTGTCGGGCGCGGACGCCGACGACATCGTGGGCGTCATCCATCTGTACGACCTGCTCGGCACGAGTCTCGGCGCCGACACCGCCGCGCAGCGTTGCCGGCCGGCCGTGGTGGTGCCGGAGACCATGCCGCTGCCGAGCGTGGTGCAGGCGCTGACCGGTGCGGGTGACGAGATGGCTGTCGTCATCGACGAGTACGGCGGGTTCGCCGGCGTCCTGACGATCGAGGACCTGGCCGAGGAACTGGTGGGCGAGATCGACGACGAACACGATTCGCCGATGCAGGTGCAGGTCACCGCCGCCGGGGACGGTTGGCTGGTCCCCGGCGACCTTCCGCTCGACGAGGCCGAACGCGCCCTCGGTCTGGCTCTGCCGCCAGGTGACTACGAAACCATGGCCGGCATGGTGATCGCCCACGCGGCCGCGCTGCCCGAGGTCGGAGACACCGTCGAGATCGAGTTGCCGAGCGACCCAGCGGATCTGGTGATCGATGACGCACCCGCGCACCGGATGCTGATCACGCAGATCCGCTCGCTCGAGCGTCGTGTGCCGGCGTCGATGTTCGTCACCGTCGAGGAGCAGAGTGGCGATGAGTAACGGTCCGTGGCTGACGGTTGCGGTCACCGCCCTCCTGATCACCCTCAGCGCGTTCTTCGTCGCCGTCGAGTTCGCGCTCATCGCCGCACGGCGCAGTCGTCTGGAGGACGCGGCGGCGACCAAGGCGTCCGCGCGGGCGGCACTGCGCAGTGCCAGTGAGCTGTCACTGCTGCTGGCCGGTGCGCAGCTGGGCATCACCGTATGCACCCTGCTGCTGGGCGCGATCACCAAACCGGCCGTGCACTACGCGATCACGCCCTGGCTCGGAGGATTCGGCGCACCGTCGTGGTTGGCCGACGTGGGTGGTTTCGTTCTGGCGTTGCTCATCGTCACGTTCCTGCACCTCGTGGTCGGCGAGATGGCGCCCAAGTCCTGGGCGATCGCGCATCCGGAGCGCTCGGCCATGCTGCTGGCGATTCCGATGCGCGCCTTCATGTTCCTGACCCGCCCGCTGTTGAAGGCCCTCAACCATGCCGCCAACTGGTGCCTGCGCAGGGTCGGGGTCGATCCGGTCGACGAGTTGGCCGACACCCAGGATCCCGACACGTTGCGGCAGCTCGTCGAACATTCGGCGACCGTCGGCACGCTCGACGAGCGCTACCACGCCAACCTGACCAGCGCGTTGCAGTTGCAGGCGCTGACCATCGGCGAGCTGGCACCGGAACACCCGGGTTACAGCGCCGTCGACGTCACGGCGAGTCCGGCACAGATCCAGGAGGCCTCGAAATCGACGGGCCACCGAAGGCTGGTCGTGCACGAGGGTGACGAGCCCGTCGGGGTCGTCCACGTCCGGGACAGCCTGACCGGTCGGGGCGCCGCGGGCGAGCTGATGCGCCCGGTGCTGACCGTCGCCGCCACCGCGCCGGTCTACGAGGTTCTGCAGGTGATGCGCGAATCCCGCAATCATCTGGTCGTGGTCGATACGGCAGCGGGTCGCACGGTGGTCACCCTGACCGACGTGCTGCACCGCCTGCTGCCGGCCCAACCGGTGTGACGCTGAACCCAGCCCCTTGACCGTATACCTCTAGGGGTATATCTTCATCCGTATCGGTTTGATACCCCCCTGGGTATATCGGTCACATTGGAAAGGGCTCGGATCATGAAGTTCATCCAGTACTACCTGGACTGCCTGTCGCACGCGTCGTACCTGATCGCCGACGAGGACTCCAAGCGCGCGGTCGTCGTCGACCCGCAGCGCGACGTCGCCGAATACGTGGCCGACGCCGAGAAGTTCGGCCTGACGATCGAGCTCGTCATCGAGACCCACTTCCACGCCGACTTCCTCTCCGGCCACCTGGAGCTCGCCGACGCCACCGGCGCCACGATCGTCTACTCCTCCGTGGCCAAGCCCGAGTTCGACTTCATGGCTGTCGAAGACGGGCAGCGCTACGCACTGGGCGAACCCGACGGCGTGACCCTGGAGTTCCGCCACACCCCCGGCCACACGCCCGAGTCGATGAGCATCGTCGTGTACGAACACGGCGGCGACCCCGTGCCCTACGGCGTGCTGACCGGCGACACGCTGTTCATCGGTGACGTCGGCCGTCCCGATCTGCTGGCCTCCATCGGCTTCAGCCGCGACGAGCTGGCCGACATGCTCTACGACTCGCTGCACGACAAGCTGATGCCGCTGCCCGACGCCACGCGCGTCTACCCCGCCCACGGCGCGGGCTCGGCCTGCGGGAAGAACCTGTCCACCGAACTGTGGTCCACCATGGGCGATCAGAAGCAGTGGAACTACGCGCTGCGCGCCGCCGACAAGGCCTCGTTCATGGCGATGGTCACCGAGGGCCAGCCGCCGGCGCCGAGCTACTTCGTCTACGACGCGATCCTCAACCGCAAGGACCGTGCCCTGCTCGACGAGACCGCGATGCCGCCCGCTATGACCTACCAGCAGGCGCTCGACGCCGTGGCCGGCGGTGCGATCCTCGTCGACGGGCGCACACCCGAGGAGTTCGCCCAGGGCCACCTGCGCGGCGCGGTCAACATCGGGCTGGAAGGCCGCTATGCCGAATTCGCCGGCTCCGTGGTCAAACCCGACGTCGACATCGTCTTGATGACCGACGCCGGCCAGGAACTCGAAGGCAAGAACCGGTTGGCGCGGATCGGATTCGACCGCGTGGTCGGATATCTGGCCGAGCCGGAGAAGGTGATGCTGACCCATCCCGATCAGGTGCAGGCCGCCTCCCGGTTGACCGCCAAGGCATTCGGTGAGCGGGCGCAGCAGGTCAACGGACTGCAGATCGTCGACGTCCGCAACCCGGGCGAGGCCGCAGCGGGCATGATCCCGGGCGCGGTCAACATCCCGGTCGGCCAACTCCCCGACCGGGTGGACGAACTCGACGCCGACGCACCGACGGTCGTCTACTGCGCGGGCGGATACCGCTCCTCGGTCGCGGCCAGCGTGCTGCGGCAGCGCGGCTTCGCCGACGTCAGCGACATCCTGGGCGGCTACAACGCCTGGGAAGAAGTCACCCAGAGCGCCTGAACGACAACGAAACAGGGAGAGCGAGACAATGAAGTCCCATCACCACCGCGTCCTCGTCATCGGTGGGGGCACCGCGGGCATCACCGTCGCGGCGCGCCTGCTGCGCAAGGGCCACGCCGACGTCGCCGTCATCGAACCGTCCAGCGTGCACTACTACCAACCGCTGTGGACGCTCGTCGGGGCCGGGCAGGCAGAGGCCGCCGACACCGAACGCGCGGAGGCCAGCGTGATGCCCCACGACGCCACGTGGATCCGCAATGCCGCGGCGGCCGTCGACCCGGACACCAACACCGTGACATGTGAGGACGGCGCGACCTACACCTACGACGCGCTCGTGGTGTGTCCGGGCATCCAGCTCGACTGGGACCGCATCGACGGGGCGGCCGATGCGCTGGGCCGAGACGGGGTGTCGTCGAACTACCAGTTCGATCTGGCGCCGCGCACCTGGGAGTTCATCAAGAACCTTCGATCGGGCACCGCGGTCTTCACGATGCCCTCCGGCCCCATCAAATGCGCAGGGGCCCCGCAGAAGATCGCCTACCTGGCGTGTGACCACTGGCGGCGCGCGGGTGTGCTCGACGACATCGACGTGCACCTGGTGGTACCCACACCGAGGATCTTCGGCATCCCCGCCATCGCCGACAACCTCGACAAGGTCATCGCCGATTACGGCATCACGTTGCACACCCTCACCGAGGTGACGTCGGTGGACGCAGCCAGCCGCAAGGTGACCCTGCAGGCGGTCGCCGAGGGCGGCGAGGACGGCACCCTGGGTTACGACATGCTCCACGTCGTGCCGCACCAGTCGGCGCCCGACTGGATCAAGAACAGCCCGCTGTCCACCGGACAGGCCGGCGGCTACGTCGACATCGACAAGCACACGATGCAGCACGTGCACTACCCCAACGTGTTCGCACTCGGTGACGCCGGGTCGTCGCCGAACTCCAAGACCGGCGCCGCGATCCGCAAACAGGCGCCGGTGGTGGTCGACAATGTCGATGCCTATCTGGCCGGACGAACCCTGTGCGCGCGTTACGACGGGTATGCATCGTGCCCGATCGTCACGTCCTCGCACGAGATGTTGCTGGCCGAGTTCGACTACGAGTTCAACCTGAAACCCTCGGTGCCCCTGCTGGACCCGACCAAGCCGCACCGGGCCTTCTGGTACCTCAAGAAGTACGGCCTGCCGGCGATGTACTGGAACCTGATGCTCAAAGGTCTGGCCTGACGTGGCGCACGCCCACCGGCCATACCCCGGTGGGTAGCGTAAACTCCTAGCTGTTCAAAGTTCTTGAACACCGGATCGAAGGAGCCCATCATGGTCGGTGACCAGGAGGCCATCAACGCCGTGCTCAACCGCCTGCGTCGGGCCCAGGGCCAGCTCGCAGGCGTCATCTCGATGATCGAGCAGGGCCGTGACTGCAAAGACGTCGTCACGCAGCTGGCGGCGGTGTCGCGGGCGCTGGACCGAGCCGGTTTCAAGATCGTCGCAACCGGGCTGCGGGAGTGCATCGTCACCGACGAGAACGACGGGCGCCAGCGCGAGATGAGCGTCGACGAACTCGAGAAACTCTTCCTCGCCCTGGCCTGACCGGCGTAACGGTCGACGTCACCGCGACGACGTGGACGTCGGCGCGGGAGTCCTCACCGAGTGGCCTGGCGGTAGATCTTGGTGATCGCGCCGGTGTCCTCGTCGAACAGCTGCGGCTCGACCACCTCCCAGCCGCCGAGCTCGTCGACCGTCCACAGCGTCTGCGGCGCAGGGAACTCGTCGGTGTAGTCGGCAAGGACACCGGGATCGACAGGTCGGAAACCGGCCTCGGCCCACAGCTTCTGCGCCTCGGCAGTGAACAGGAAGTTGACGAGGTCGACCGCCTGCTCGAGGTGCCGGCCGGTACCGACCACCGCCACCGGACTCTCGATCTTCATCGTCTGCGGCGGATGAATCTGCTCGAAGCCCACGCTCAGCGCCTCGACCTCCGAGGTCAGCAGCACGTCGCCGTTGCCCTGTCGAAACGCGTCACTCGCCTCACGGTCCGAGGCGGGATGCAGCCGCACATGGTCGGTGACCAATTCACGGACGTAATCGAGCCCCGCCTGCGGGTCCTGGCCGCCGCCACTCGCCCACGCATACGGCGCCAACAGGTTCCACCAGGCCGAGCCGGAACTCAGCGGGCTCGCCGTGATCACCTCGACATCCGGACGCAGCAGATCGCCCCAGTCATCGATGTTCTCGGGGTTACCCGGACGCACCACCAGGCTCACCACCGACCCGAACGGAATGCCCTCGGTGACGCCCGCGTCCCAGTTCTCGTCCACCTTGCCCGTCTCCACCAGGCGGGCGATGTCCGGTTCGACGGAGACGTTCACCACATCGGCGGTCGTGCCCGACTCCACCGCGCGGGACTGCTCGGCCGAGGAACCATACGAGGCATCGACCGCGACCTCTGCACCTTCCGGCGTCGCGGCGAACGCCGACGCCATCATTGTCCACGCAAGTTCTGTCTCGGCAAAGGCGAGCACCTTCAGGGTGACCTCGGCGTCGGCGCCGTTGGCCTGGCTGGACCCGTCGCTGCAGGACATCACCACCATCGCCGAAAGCAGAAGTGCCGCGGGGGTGTTCCACGTCGCCGAGAACCGCATCCTCAGCGGGTGACCAGCCACATGACGATCACCAGAACGATCAAGGCGACCAGCGCCAGTGTCACCCGCGAGCGCGGCATGCCCCTCATCTGTCTCCTCCGTCGTCGGCTCCTGCGTCACCACCCGGGCGTCGCAACCGGTCCCTCAGCCGTATCCCGTTACCGAGCGCGCCGTCGAGCAACACCGCGATGCCGTAGGCCAAGGCGAGCACCACAGGCATCACCACAGCCGTCTGCGCCACGAACGGCAGCCCGGACAGCCACAGCTCCACTCCGTCCCACCAGCTGAGGAACCCGTCCATCCAGCCAGACTATGCCCAGCGCCGGCACCGGCGAACAGCGCACAACACACCGTGGCCCCGAGTAGACGCAAGGGTGCCCGGCAGTCGATGATGGCCAGATGGTCGTGCACCAGAGCGAGGCGTCCGGCGAAGTGGTGTCCAGCGGCGAGGGCACGTTCGCCCTTCCCTCACCGGAGCCCTACTACGCCGGCACGACGCTGCGTAACCCGTTTCCCCCGATCGCGGACTACGCATTCCTGTCCGACTGCGAGACCACGTGCCTGATCTCGTCGGCGGGCTCGGTGGAGTGGCTGTGTGTGCCCAGGCCGGACTCACCGAGCGTGTTCGGCGCGATCCTGGACCGGGGCGCCGGGCATTTCCGACTGGGCCCCTACGGGGTGTCGGTTCCCGCCGCACGGCGCTACCTTCCGGGCAGCCTGATCCTGGAAACCACGTGGCAGACCCACACCGGCTGGTTGATCGTGCGTGACGCGCTGGTCATGGGTCCATGGCACGACCTGGAGACGCGCTCGCGAACCCACCGGCGCACCCCGATGGACTGGGACGCCGAGCACATCCTGCTGCGCACGGTTCGCTGCGTGAGCGGCACGGTCGAGCTGGTGATGAACTGCGAGCCGTCGTTCGACTACCACCGCACCAGCGCGACGTGGGAGTACTCGGCACAGGCCTACGGCGAAGCCATCGCGCGGGCGACGAAGAACCCCGACTCCCACCCCACCCTGCGGCTGACCACCAACCTGCGGATCGGCCTCGAGGGTCGCGAAGCCCGGGCCCGCACCCGCCTGACCGAGGGCGACAACGTGTTCGTGGCGCTGAGCTGGTCCAAGCATCCCGCGCCGCAGACCTACGACGAAGCCGCCGACAAGATGTGGAAGACCAGCGAATGCTGGCGCCAGTGGATCAACGTCGGCGACTTCCCCGACCATCCGTGGCGCTCGTACCTGCAGCGCAGCGCGTTGACCCTGAAGGGGTTGACCTACTCCCCGACCGGCGCTCTGCTGGCGGCCCCGACGACGTCGCTGCCCGAAACGCCGCGCGGCGAACGCAACTGGGATTACCGCTATGCCTGGGTCCGCGACTCCACCTTCGCGTTGTGGGGGCTCTACACCCTGGGCCTGGACCGCGAAGCCGACGACTTCTTCGCGTTCATCGCCGACGTGTCCGGCGCCAACAACGGTGAACGGCATCCACTGCAGGTGATGTACGGGGTGGGCGGCGAACGCAGCCTGGTCGAAGAAGAGCTCAACCACCTGTCCGGCTACGACTACGCCCGGCCGGTGCGGATCGGAAACGGCGCCTACAACCAGATGCAGCACGACATCTGGGGCACCATGCTCGACTCGGTCTACCTGCACACCAAGTCGCGTGAGCAGATCCCCGAGACGTTGTGGCCGGTACTCAAGGAGCAGGTCGAGGAAGCGATCAAGCACTGGCGCGAGCCCGACCGCGGTATCTGGGAGGTGCGCGGCGAGCCGCAGCACTTCACCTCCAGCAAGATCATGTGCTGGGTGGCGCTCGACCGCGGCGCCAAGCTCGCCGAGTTGGAGGGCGAGAAGTCCTACGCCCAGCAGTGGCGGGCGATCGCCGAGGAGATCAAAGCCGACATCCTCGAGCGCGGCGTGGATGCCCGCGGCGTGCTCACCCAACGCTACGGAAGCGACGCGCTCGACGCCTCGCTGCTGTTGGCGGTGTTGACCCGGTTCCTGCCGCCCGACGACCCGCGCATCCGTGCGACGGTGATGGCCATCGCCGAGGAGCTCACCGAGGACGGCCTGGTGCTGCGCTACCGCGTGGAGGAGACCGACGACGGCCTCGCGGGCGAAGAGGGCACCTTCACGATCTGCTCGTTCTGGCTGGTGTCGGCGCTGGTCGAGATCGGTGAGATCAGTCGGGCCCGGCACCTGTGCGAGAGGTTGCTGTCCTTCGCCAGCCCGCTGCACCTCTACGCCGAGGAGATCGAGCCGCGCACCGGCCGACACCTGGGCAACTTCCCGCAGGCGTTCACCCACCTAGCACTGATCAACGCCGTGGTGCACGTGATCCGCGCCGAGGAGGAAGCCGACAGCTCCGGCATCTTCCAGCCCGCCAACGCCCCGATGTGAGCGGGCCGGGCTGGCGCCGCCTCAGCGGGCCGTGCTGGTCTTGGCCGCTCAGCGGGCCGTGCTGGTCTTGGCCGCTCAGCGGGCCGTGCTGGTCTTGGCCGCTCAGCGGGCCGTGTGCAGGGCGCTGACGCGGTCCCGCTGGGCCGATGACCGGGCGAGCCGCACGACGGTGCGTGCAAGTGTCACCGCCCCGTCGATGACAGCTGCATCACCACTGGGACTGGCCGCTGCTGCAGCGAATGCGGCCTGATGGATCGACGCGCCCTGCGCGTCGATGCCGATGGTCGGATGGATCGCCGGCATCGCGTGGGACACATTGCCCATGTCGGTGGACCCGAACGGTGCGATCGCGGCCGGCTCGCCAGGCCCGACGGGCTGACGTCCCAGCCGAAGCAGCTCTTCGCCGAAGACCGCCGACAACCACTGGTCCGGCGCCAACTCGAGATACCGCGGCTCGGTGTCGACGACGTCGAACTGACACCCGGCGGCGATCGCGCCCGCACGGAAGCAGTCCGTGACCCGCCGGCGCAGTTGCTCCAGCGCCGAGCTGTCTGCCGCGCGCATGATGTAGCGCATCGCCGCCTCTGCGGGAATCACGTTGGCCGCCTGACCTCCGTCGGTGACGATGCCGTGCACCATCTGGCCCGGCTCCAGCTGTTGCCGCAGCAGGCCCACGGCCACCTGCGCCACGGTGACGGCGTCGGCGGCGTTGAGTCCGGCGAACGGGGCGACGGCCGCGTGGGCTTCCCGGCCGGTGAAGGTGACGGCGACGTCCGACAGCGCCAGCGAGCGGGGGCGCTCGATGTCCAGCGGACCCGGATGGACCATCACACAAGCGGCGATGTCGTTGAACACCCCCGCCTCGAGCAGCAACGCCTTGCCGCCGCCGGCCTCCTCGGCAGGTGTGCCGAGCAGAACAACTGTCAGGTCGAGCAGGTCGGCGACCTCGGCCAGTGCCAGCGCGGCGCCGACCCCGGCCGCGGCGATGATGTTGTGCCCGCACGCGTGCCCGAGGCCCGGCAATGCGTCGTATTCCGCGCAGATCCCCACCACCAGCTCACCGTCGCCGTAGACGGCCCGGAATGCCGTGGGAAGCCCGCCCGTGCCGGATTCGACCTCGAAACCCCGTTCGGCGGCCAGGGCCTGAGTTTTCGCGGCGCTTCGGTGCTCCTCGAACGCGAGTTCCGGCTCGGCGTGCAGTGAGCGGGAGAGCGCGATCAGATCGGTTCGGTGACTCCGGACCTGCTCGGCGACGGCAGCCAACGGATCACGCTCGGTCATGACCGTCAGTATGGCAGCGTCGCCGCCAAATCATCACTGTTAACAATGGCTTAACGATTAACCATTGCAAGTGGCTATCTATGTGTCAGACTTCGCCTCATGGACGACGTGCAGGCCGAGATCGAGGCGCTCACCCGCGCCCTCGATGTGCACTCGTTGCGGATTCTGGTGGCGATCGACCAGACCGGTTCGATCAGCGGCGCCGCGCGCACCCTCGGTTACACGCAACCCACCATCACCCAGCACGTGCAGCGGCTGGAGTCCAGGCTCGGCACCACGTTGGTGACCCGGGCGGCGCGCTCGGCGCGCCTGACGCCGGCCGGGGCGTTGCTGGCCGAGCACGCTCCCCGCATCGACGCAAGCCTGACCGCGGCCGCGACCGAGCTGTCCCGGCTGCTGGGACGACGCGCCGGCGCCGTCCGGTTGGTGGGCCCTCCCGAAGCGATCACCGTGATCCTGGCCCCGGTGACCTCCTGGCTTGCCACCCATTTCCCCGGCCTCGAGGTCGGCGTCACCGAATCCACCGATTCCGAGCACGCAGTGTCGTCGGTGCAGGGCGGCCGGGCGGATCTCGCCATCGTCTTCGACATCATCGGTCCCGGCCGGCACCGCGGCAGCCACCGAGCCGCGAGCACCAGGTCGACGTTCCTGTTCGCTGAGGAGATCGTCGCCGTCACCACTGCTGCGGTGAACACCGACGGCGACCGAGTCACCCCGCAGCGGCTGTCAGCACAACCGTGGATCACCGGCTCGGGAACATGCAGTGATGCCGTCGCCGCTGCGATCGCACGACCGGCAGACGCTCGCGACGCCGCGGTGAGCCGCACCGACGCTGCGTTGTCACTCGCGAGCTGCGATCGCGGCACCGTTTTCGTCGCCGAGAGCTCACTACAGGGCATCGAGTTGCCTACCGGCGTGCGCGCCTTCGCGCTCGAACCACCGATGACCCGGCGCGCGAGCGCCGTCACCCTGGCCGACGCGGCCGCCAGCCCCACCATCGGCATCGCCCTGCGCGGTCTGGTGTCCCATCGGCCGGCACCGGCCGACATCGACGAAGTCCTCACTGCCCGTCGCCGCAGCGACAGTCACCGCGCCCGCTTCCCCAGTTCGTCACCCCGATTTCTGAATCCGACCGAAGAGAGTGCCCCCATGCCGTTACTGACCTCCGGGCGCGCCGGTCGCGCCACCACCGCCGCCGTCGTGGGAGCCCTGGCGCTCTCGGCGTGCGGCGGCACCGCCACCGATGCCCCGAAATCGGTCGGCGCCGACACCGGTGAACAGATCGCCGAGATCACCGTGGCCCTGCCAGGGTCGCTGTCGAATCTGTACGTCGGGCAGGAATCCGGAATCCTGAATTACTACGTCGCCTCCATCACCCAGGAGGGACTCGTCTCCATCGACGACAGCGGCCGGGTGCAGCCGGCATTGGCCGAATCGTGGGAGCAACCCGACGACACCACCTATGTGTTCGATCTGCGCGACGACGTGCAGTTCCAGGACGGCACACCGATGACCGCCGAGGACGTCGTGTTCAGCCTCGAACAGGCCCGCAACGAGACGGCTTCGCCCGGCTTCTCGGGTCTGCTGGCCAGCGTCGACACCATCGAACAGAGCGGCGACGGGAAGGTCACCATCCGGCTGAGCAAGCCGGACGCCGCGTTCACCAAGAACATGAGCACCGCGGGAACCGCCTTCATCACCTCGAAGGCATTCTGGGAGCGCCACAACGGCGCCGTCGGCACCCCGGGTGCGCTGCTGCTGGGCACCGGGCCCTACCAGGTCACCGAGTTCGTCCCCGATTCGCACGTCAGCTTCAGGCGCGCCGACACCTGGCGGGGCGAGGCGCCGGCAGTGCAGAACATCCGGGTCAACTTCGTCCCCGACGAGTCGACGCGTCTGGTGGCCGCCCAGTCCGGTGATCTCGACATGGCCTTCAACGTGCCACTGGCGCAGACCTCACAGTGGGAGAAGCTCCAAACCATGCGGGTGGACTACGTCAACGACCTGTCCTATGTGGGTCTGTACTTCAACCCCAACATCGCACCCTTCGATGACCCGAAGGTGCGCGAGACGTTCGCCCACCTCGTCGACCGTTCCGCCTACGTCGACAAGCTGCTGCGCGGGCACGGCGAGCCCGCCACCGCGATCATGACGCCGGAGTCACTGGTCAGCACGGTGTCTGCGGATCAGGCACGGTCCGAGCTGGCCACGGTTCCGCAGTGGGACTACAACCTCGACGCTGCGAGAGCGGCGCTGGCAGCGTCGAACCATGCGAATGGTTTCACCACCGAGATCCTCACGCCCAACACCGGCCCACAACTCGGCAAGGCCGCGCAAGCGCTCGCCCAGCAACTCGGTGACCTCGGCATCGTCCTCACCGTCCGCGAGGTGCCCATCGAGGAGTGGCTCGCCAGCCTCGACGCCAGCTCCGATCACGGGGTGGGCTTGATGTGGTACTTCTCCACCTCCGGAGACCCCGCGGAACTGCCGAATTATCTTCTCGGAGCGGGAAACCCGTCGGGCTACAGCAATCCTGCGATCACCGATCTGCTCGACCGCGCCAACGCCGAAGCCGACCCCGACGCGCGTATCGACCTGCTGCTGCAGGCAGAGACCCTCCAGGCCCGCGACGCCATCAACGTACCGCTGTGGTGGGGCCAGTCGGCCACCGCGTTCGCCGACGACCTCGGCATCCGCACCAACAGCCCGTACACCTTCGTCTCGTCGTGGCCAACTCAGCTCTACCGGGCTGCTCCCAAGTGACCTGGCCCGCGGTCCGGCTGCTGAGCATCCGCGTTCTCGGCGCGGTCGCCGTACTCCTGGCGTTGTCGGTGCTGATCTTCGCGCTGCTGTACCTGGCCCCCGGCGACGTTGTGAAGAACCTTCTCGGCAACCGGCCCTCGTCACCCGAAGCGGTGAACGCGATCCGCGCGCAGTACCACCTCGACGAGTCTGCGGTCCAGCAGTACCTACGCTGGCTGGGCGGCTTTCTCCACGGCGACCTCGGCGAATCGGTGCGGCTGCAGGTTCCGGTGAGCGAGGCGATCTCGCAACGGCTCGGCCTGACCGCGTTGTTGTGCGCGATGGCGTTTGTGCTGTCGGTGCTCGTCGCAGTGCCTCTCGGCGTAATCAGCGCGGTGCGTGCCGGAGGCTGGATCGACCGCAGCGCAAGCGGACTCGCCGTCATCGGACTCAGTGCGCCGACGTTCGCGATCGGACTTCTGCTGCTGCTCGTCTTCGCCTATGTCATCCCTGTGTTGCCGGTCTACGGCGTCGGCGACGGCGGGCTCGACACCATCCGGCACCTGACCCTGCCGGCGATCTCACTGGCGCTGGGGCTCGGCGCGATCGTGGTGAAGCTGACCCGGGCAGCCATGCTGCGCGAACTCGACACCGACTACGTGACGGCTGCACGTGCCCGGGGGCTTTCCGAAGCAACCGTGCTCCGCATCGCCCTGCGCAACGCGGCCATCCCGATCACCACCGGCGCCGGGCTGCTGCTGACCTTTCTGGTCGGCGGCACCGTGCTCGCCGAAGCCACCTTCGCACTACCCGGACTGGGTACGCTGTTGCGAGATTCGGTGCTGTTCAAAGACATCGCCGTCGTTCAATCGCTGACACTGCTGGTGGCCTGCGTGATCATGGCGATATCGCTGCTGGCCGACTCGGCGTATCTGTTGCTCGATCCGCGGGTGCGTGAGCACGGCAGGCGGGACTCATGACCGCCCTGGACCGGCCCTTCATCTCGTGGCGCCGGCGACTGCCCTGGTCGGTGACGGCATCAGCCGTCCTGCTCGGCGTGGTCCTGCTCGCCGCGCTCTTCGGCAGGCTGGTCTATCCCGACCCGATGCGGCAGGACATCCTGACCGGGCTGGTCGCGCCGGGCGCACCGGGGCACCTGCTGGGAACCGACGAACTGGGCCGCGACGTGCTGGCGATGACGGTTGCGGGCACGGGGTCGGCCCTGCTGGGACCGGTGTGTGTCGCGGTCGGATCGATGCTCATCGGGATCCTGCTGGGCACGCTGGCCGGCTACGAGCGTGGGCCAGTCGATTTCGTGATCAGCCGATGGGCGGATCTGTTGTTGGCTCTCCCGCTGTTACTCGCCGCTATCGTCGTCGGCGGCGTCCTGGGTGGCGGATACTGGGTCACCGTCATCCTGCTGGTGGTCTTGTTCTCACCGTCCGACATCCGCATCGTGCGCGCGGGGGTATTGGAGCAGTCCGCCCGGCCCTATATCGAGGCCGCCCAGATGCTGTCGATGCCGCGGTGGCGCGTGATGTTCGTCCACATCCTGCCCAACGTCTCGACTCTGGTGGTGACCAACGTGATGCTCAATGTCGCCTTCGCGTTGGTGGCGTTCTCGTCGCTGTCGTTCCTCGGGGTCGGGGTCTCGACCGACACCGCGGACTGGGGCGCCCAGTTGGCTGCCAACCGGCAGATAGTGTTCGACAACCCCGCCGCGGTGGTGGTGCCCGCGATACTGATCATTCTCGTGGCCTGCGCGGTCAATCTGGTGGGCGACTGGCTCGGACAACGTCTGGCGCAGAACGGAACAACGGCGTGAGCGACGTCCACATCGAGGAGCTGACGGTGCTGGGGCAGCGCGGCACGATGGTCGCGCCGCTGGACGCCCACATCCCGGCGGGCAGCACGCTGGCCATCATCGGAGAATCCGGCTCCGGAAAGACGCTGACCGCAAAGAGTCTCGTCGGCCTTCTGCCCCGCGGATTCCATGCGCGGGGATCCATGCGCATCGGCGAGACCCGAGTCGACCTGAGCAGTACGGCCCGCGCCTGGCGGTCGGTGCGTGGAGCGACTGCTTCCCTGCTGTTGCAGGACCCGTTCACCAGCCTGTCCCCGGTCCACCGCTGCGGCGATCAGATTGCCTGGACTCTGCGGGAAACCCCTGGCCGACGCAGACGAGCTGCGGTGGCCGATCTCCTCGGCGAGGTCAAACTCGGCCCTCACGTCGCCGCGGCATACCCGCACCAGCTCTCCGGCGGCATGCGGCAGCGGGTGGCCATTGCCGCCGCCTTGGCGGCGAACCCCCGCTTCCTGATCGCCGACGAACCGACGACGGCCCTGGACGCCAGTAACCAGGCCGACATCCTCGATCTCATCCGCTCCATTCAGATGTCGCGGCGGTTGTCAGTGCTTCTGATCTCCCACGATCTCGGTCTCATTCGGGGACGCACCGACGAAGTCCTGGTCATGCGCGACGGCGACGTCGTCGAACGGGGCCGCACCCGAACGATTCTGGGCGCGCCACAGCATCCCTACACGCAGGCCCTCATCGACGCCGACCCCAACTCCGGCATACCGACGCAGCGTCCCCAGGACGGTCGATCCGTCGAGCCGTTGGTCCGGGTCACCGGACTGGGTAAAGCGTTCGGTGAACGCGCTGTGCTCGACGGCGTGACGATCAGCATCCCCGCGGGCGGCGTCGTCGGGGTGGTCGGGGAATCAGGCTCGGGCAAGTCGACACTGGCACGCTGCATCGCGGGACTGGAACGACACGACACCGGCACGGTGGAGTTCGACGGCGAAGCCCTCGCGCCGGGACGTCGTTCCCGGGTGCCCCGTCAGATGCAGATCGTGTTCCAGGATCCGTACTCGTCGCTGAATCCGATGATGTCGGTGGGCGCGATTCTGCGGGAAGCGCTGCGGGTTGCCGGCCGCTCCCCCACCGAGGTGCCGCAACTGCTCAGCACCGTCGGACTCGGGCCGGACTACGCGCGCCGGCGCCCGGCAGAACTGTCCGGCGGCCAACGGCAGCGCATCGCGATCGCGCGCGCCCTGGCTCCCCGACCGCAGCTCCTGATCTGCGACGAGTCGGTGTCCGCGCTCGACGTTTCGGTCCAGTCCCAGATCCTCGACCTGCTCGGGCGACTGCGCGACGATCTGGGACTGACGTTGTTGTTCATCTCCCACGACCTCGCGGTGGTGCGGATGATCGCCGACGAGGTCGTGGTTCTGCGCGGCGGCCGTGTGGTGGAACAGGGGCGCTGCGCCGAAGTCCTCACGCACCCGAAAGAGGATTACACCAGGCTGCTGGTGGCAGCGTCATCACGGGAGAACACCCGGCCGGCCGTCGTCGCCGACGCCGGTCACGAAGGAGGACACTGACATGGCGGTGCTGGAGCAGTCGGTCACCGAAGGTGCCGATGCCATCGCCGAACTGCTCACCGCGGAGCTGGCCGAGCTTCTCGATGCAGACATGACTGCGCGCTGGCGGATCCGGCGCGAACAGTACCTCCCCCGGGTGCTGCTTCTCAGACACGACAACCGCATCGTCGCTGCCGCATTGGTGAGCAGTCGCCCCGCGACCGCGGCACTGAAGATTGTCGATCTGTGGTGCTGCGAGGCACCCGCGCTCACACCCATGCTCGATGCGGTGGTCGCGATGGCACGACAGGCGCGCGCGGCCGTGGTCAAGTGGGAGATCCGTGACGATGCAGGGCTGCCCGAGGCCGCCCGGTCCCGGGGATTCGTGGAAACGCAGCCGAGAGCCCACCCCGATCCAGGCGTCGGCGGCTATGCCCTGTGGTTGACACCGCTGCCACACACCGAACCCAGGTACTACGCCCAGAGCACCGAGTTCACCTGCGGAGCGGTTGCTGGATTGCTGGCAGCCGAACTCGTCGGCCGGCCCGGATTCTCCGGCGACCTCCGTGACCGCCGACTCGAGCTCGACTTCTGGCGTACCGCAAGCAATTTCCCGGCCTGCGAACCGGTCGGGCTGGCGGTCGCAGTGCAGCGCCATCTCGGCGCTGACCGGCGTGTCGAGGTGGCGCTGGATACCGAGGATCCGCTGCTGATCGATGAATTCAGCGGCTTCGATCGCGAATTCAGGATCGAGCTGCAGAGCGACTCACGGCAGCACGCTGCCGACCTCGGGGTCACGGTACGCGGCGACCGGGTCGAGATCGCCGAGGTCGCCGAACGGATCTCCGTCGGCGAGATCGCACTGCTGCTCATCACCCAGACCCCGATGCACGGCCAGAATGAGCCGCACTGGATCACCGCCCATGCTTCCGACGGGCAGACACTCGTCGTCGTGCAGGACCCGTGGCTGGACAGGCCGGGAGGAGAAACCTGGGTCGACGCGCACGACCTACCCATCCGCCTCGCCGACCTGGACCGGATGTGCCGGTGGGGCCGCGACGAGCACCGCGGAGTGGTTTTCGTCGCCCCCGAATGATGGTGCGCCGCCTCAGAAAATCCCGCGCAACGCCACCACTCCCACGGCGCCGAGTGCGGCCGCCGCGGGCAGCGTGATCACCCAGGCCAGCGCGATCGGCTTCATCAGGTTCCAGTTCGTGGCCCGGTTGACCATGCCCACGCCGAGCACCGCGCCGATCAGGATGTGCGTGCTCGACACCGGCAGACCCATGACGCTGGCACCCATCACCACGGCGGCTGCCGACAGCTCGGCGGAGAAACCGGACGCCGGATGCATCTTCGTCAGGTTGGTCCCGACGGTGGCGATGACCTTGCGCCCGATGAACCACAGCCCGGCGACCAGCGCGACGCCGAAGGCCAGCATCGCCGCCGGCGGAACGGCGGCCTCGCTTTCGATGTCGCCATTTCGGAACACGTCGAGGATCGCGGCGAAGGGCCCGATGGCGTTGGCGATGTCGTTGCTGCCGTGGCTGAACGCGAAGCCCGACGCGGTGAACACCTGCATCCAGCTGAACATCAGGAACGTCGAGCGCGGCAGCGATTCACCCTTGAGGGTCTTGGCGAAGATGAAGGTCGCCATCCACACCGCGGCACCGACCATGCCCATGATGAAGTAGTTGTTCATCGTGGTCAGGCCCAGATGCATGTTCTTGAGACCCTTGAACAGCAGCATCGCGGCGATGATCATCGCGCCGAACGCCGCCAGCAACGGCACCCAGGTCTGCAGCGCCTTGTAGGCGTCGATCGAACGGGCCTTGTCGTCGATGTCGTGCAGTTCCCGGTAGTAGTCGCTCTCCAGCTCGTCGGGGTCGTAGTCGCCGCGGTTGGCCGCGACCGCGTCGCGGGCCATCGCGCCGGTGTAGGCGATCTGCTGGATCTCCGAGAGCCGCTCGAACGCCTGCTTGTGCCGGGTGCGCAGTTCGATGCGCTCTTTGCGGATCTCCACCAGCTTGGCGTCGGCCTCTTCGTTGTAGGTCAGGATGCGCCGCTTGATCGTGCCGTAGAGCAGGTAGGCCACCACCCCGCCCAGCACCGGCGAGAGCACCCAGGAGATCGCGATCTGGCCGATCTGGTCCCACTGCACCATGTCCAGCGCGGAGTTGCCCTGACCGGTGACGAACCCCAGCATCAGAGCGGCACCGACGATGCCGCCGATGATCGAGTGGGTGGTGGACACCGGATAGCCCATCCGGGTGGCGAACAGCAGCCAGAAGGCCGCGGCGAACAGCGCGGCCATCATGATGAACACGAAATCCATCGGGGAGATCTGCACGATCGACAGATCGACGATCCCGCTGCGGATCGTGTCGGTGACCTCACCACCGGCGATGACAGCACCGCTGACCTCGAAGATCGCCGCGACCAGCAGCGCCTGCTTCATCGTCAGGGTGCCGGCGCCCACGCTGGTGCCGAACGAGTTGGCCACGTCGTTGCCGCCGATGTTGAAGGCCATGAACATGCCCAGCACGGTGGCGGTGATCAGGATGACCTTGCTGGCGGAGCTGTCCACGTAGCCGAAGGACCACCACGTGAACGCGCCGAACGCGACGGCGAGCATCAGCCCGAACGTCAGATGCCAGTTGCGGTCGTCGCCCAGGAACACGGCTTCTGCTGGGGTCGGGGGTGAAGAGGTCGTCTGTGCAGCCACGCGGGAAAGTTATGCCCGCTAACTGAGCAAACAGAACCCGGACAGTGAACGATCACTGAACGAGTCGTTACTTCGCCGCGTTGTCCACCATGGCCGTGACGATCTCGGCGGCCTCGTCGCTGACCGCGTAGCCGCACGCCCACGCTTCCACCGTCACGTTGGACACCAGCGACAGCGCGTGTTGGCAAGCCCAGCCGTCGGCGCCCTCCTGCGTGGTCAGCTGGGTGATCAGATTGTCGTCGTTCTCGACCTCACCGAGCTGCCACATGTATTCGCCGTCCCCGACGCCGATCGCGGAGTTCGCGCAGTCCCGCCAGGTGGCGGTGGCATCGTCGAAGAACCCTTGCGCGTTCTCCGCAGCCGGGTAGAGCACCGCGGTCTGCTCGACCCAATGCTCGTTGTCGTCGTTCGGTTCGCGTGCCACCTGATCACGCACGGCGGTCCAGCCGCTGCCGGCGTAGACGGGCTCCTCGGCCCCGTACACCGCACCCAGGCAGTCCGGATCCGACACCTCGTCCGCGTGGTCGGTCATCTCGTCGAGCTCGCTGGTCACCTTCATCTGGGTGGAACCCATGATGCCGTTGAGCTCACCGATGCTCAGCAGCAAACCGTCCAGCTCGGACTCCGTCAACAACGGGACGTCGAGCGGACCGGCGGGGCGGCCGCGGACCGCGGTGCCGTCCACCGTGGACACACATCCTGCGAGCAGGGCTGACGTCGTCAGGACCGCACAGATTCGACCGAGTCCGATGCTGTGAGCCACCTTGTGATTGTCCCGTACGACGCTGGCAACGTCACCGCTGTGCCGCGATGCGGTCCAACACCAACTCCGTCACCGTGGCGGCCGCGTCTGCGCGCGCCGGTGCGCGCGGATCGACCACCTCCACGTCGACGACGCAGTCGCCGGTGACACCGACGGCTCGCAACCCGGTGGGCGCTTGGGCACCGGCCGAGACATGCAGCACCGACGCCGCGACCACGCTGTCGTCGAACACGACATCGGTGACGCGGCTCAACTCGCCGCTGCCCGCCCCCGGCTGCTGGAACGCCACCGTCTGACCGGCGCAGCGCCGCCACCGCTCGGTGGTGGTGGCGAAGAAGTCCTGGGCCGCGGCCGCGCTGCCCATCTGCACGACACCGACATAGGCCGAGACCGGGGCGGCGTCGAACCCGCCGCCTGCCCAGGAGGCGCTGGCCACCGACAGCACCGGGCTGTCCCGATAGACAACCTGCTGAAGCCGGTACGGGGCGCCGGCGCAGTCCGCGGGCGTCACCTGCGCCTCGCCGACGCTGCGCAGCAGCGTGTCCTCACCACCTTCGACGGTCGGACCCATGAAGCCGTTCGGGCCGGTGCCCAGTGCGGCCGAGAGGTCGTCGGTGGTGGGAAGGAAACCGCCGAGCGGAATCGCCTGCGCCGGTTGTACGGCCGGCGCGATACGCACGGTCGGACGGTCGTCGACCGGCTGGGCCCCGCACCCTGCCAGCGCGAGACAGGCCGCGGCGGCCACCGCCACCCGACGTATCGGCATCCGGTCCTCCTGCCCGCTACCGCTGGCCGGCGTTGGCGACCATCGTGGGGATCATCCTGGCGGCATCGCCGCGGGCCCGCACGCCAGTTTCGAAAACTCTTACGACGGGGTTACCACGGGGACCCGCTACTTCTTCGGCTTGTCGGCCGTCGAATCCGTCGACAGCGCCGCGACGAAGGCCTCCTGCGGAACCTCCACCCGGCCGATGGTCTTCATCCGCTTCTTGCCTTCCTTCTGCTTCTCGAGCAGCTTGCGCTTGCGCGTGATGTCACCGCCGTAACACTTGGACAGCACGTCCTTGCGGATGGCGCGGATGTTCTCGCGGGCGATGATCTTCGAGCCGATCGCAGCCTGCACCGGCACCTCGTACTGCTGGCGCGGGATGAGCTCCTTGAGCTTGGTGGTCATCTTGTTTCCATACGCGAACGCCCCGTCCTTGTGGACGATCGCGCTGAACGCGTCCACCGGCTCGCCCTGCAACAAGATGTCGACCTTGACCAGCTGCGATTCCTGCTCACCGGCCTCCTCGTAGTCCAGGCTGGCGTAGCCGCGGGTGCGCGACTTCAACGAGTCGAAGAAGTCGAAGATGATCTCACCGAGCGGCAGCGTGTAGCGCAGTTCGACACGCTCCGTCGACAGGTAGTCCATGCCGCCCAACTCGCCGCGGCGCGACTGGCACAGCTCCATGATGGTGCCGATGAACTCGCTGGGAGCAATGATCGTGGTCTTGACCACCGGTTCGAACACGGTGCGGACCTTGCCCTCGGGCCAGTCCGACGGGTTGGTCACCGTCAGCTCGGTCTCGTCGTCCTTGATGACCCGATACACGACGTTGGGCGACGTCGAGATCAGGTCCAGGTCGAACTCGCGTTCCAGGCGCTCACGGGTGATCTCCATGTGCAACAGGCCCAGGAATCCGCAGCGGAATCCGAACCCCAACGCCACCGACGTCTCCGGCTCGTAGGTCAGCGCGGCATCGTTGAGCTGCAGCTTGTCCAGGGCCTCCCGCAGGTCGGGATAGTCCGAGCCGTCCACCGGATACAGACCCGAATACACCATCGGTTTGGGCTCGCGGTAGCCGGTCAGCGGCTGCGTGGCACCACCGCGGGCGGTGGTGACCGTGTCGCCGACCTTCGACTGCCGCACGTCTTTGACGCCGGTGATCAGATAGCCGACCTCGCCGACGCCGAGACCGTCGGACGCCTTGGGCTCCGGCGAGACGATTCCGACCTCGAGCAGTTCGTGGGTGGCGCCGGTCGACATCATCTTGATCCGCTCGCGCGGCACGATCTTGCCGTCGACGACGCGGATGTAGGTCACCACGCCGCGGTAGGTGTCGTAGACCGAATCGAAGATCATCGCCCGCGCCGGGGCGTCGGCGTCGCCGGTGGGCGCCGGGACCTGACGCACCACCTCGTCGAGCAACTCGGCGACCCCTTCGCCGGTCTTGCCGGACACCCGCAGCACATCCGTGGGCTCGCAGCCGATGATGTGGGCCAACTCGGCGGCGTACCGGTCCGGGTCGGCGGCGGGCAGGTCGATCTTGTTGAGCACCGGGATGATGGCCAGATCGCGATCCAGAGCGAGGTACAGGTTGGCCAGCGTCTGAGCCTCGATGCCCTGGGCTGCGTCGACCAGCAGCACCGCTCCTTCGCAGGCCTCCAGGGCGCGCGAGACCTCGTAGGTGAAGTCGACGTGTCCAGGCGTGTCGATGAGGTGCAGCACGTGCTGCTGCCCGTTGGCCTCCCACGGCAGGCGCACGTTCTGCGCCTTGATCGTGATGCCCCGCTCGCGTTCGATGTCCATGCGGTCGAGGTACTGCGCGCGCATCGACCGTTCGTCGACGACCCCGGTGAGCTGCAGCATCCGGTCGGCAAGTGTGGACTTGCCGTGGTCGATGTGAGCGATGATGCAGAAGTTCCGAATCTGCGCCGGCGCGGTGAAGGTCTTGTCGGCGAAACTGCTGATGGGAATCTCCTGGTGAGCGGGCGTCGGGACAGCCTGGGACGGCTCTACCAGAGTATCGAGCGCAGCCCCCGGCGACACAATCGAGCGTCCGCCGGGCGGCGGGGGAACCGCCCGGCGGCGGCCGCCGCCGCCGTCGTGTCACAGCGGCGCCCCTTATGCTTGGCCGGTATGGCGTCCTCGTCGTCGTATTTGAAGACGTTCCAGCGGTTCTTGATCAAGAGCACCGAGAACCTCGTGTTCAACGAAGCCCCGAAGCTCCTCCAGCAGGGACTGCGGATCGGCCTGGATGCCCTGGCCAACCAGCAGCCCGGGCCGGCCGCCGCCCTACCTGCCGGCCGGCCGGTGTCGAGCAACTTCGTTCCGACCGCGCACCGGGCCCGCCGCGTCGCCTACTCCCCCGACCTGGACGGCCGCGCCGATCCGGGCGAGATCGTGTGGACCTGGGTGGTCTACGAAGACGATCCCAGCCGCGGCAAGGACCGTCCGGTGCTGGTGGTGGGCCGCGACCGCAGCGTGTTGCTCGGGTTGATGCTGTCGAGCCAGGACCATCACCGCAACGACCCGAACTGGATCAGCATCGGCAGCGGAACCTGGGACTACGACGGCCGAGTCAGTTGGGTGCGGCTGGACCGGGTCCTCGACGTTCCCGAGGAAGGAATCCGGCGCGAGGGCGCCATTCTGGAGCGTGAGATCTTCGATCTGGTCGCAGCGCGGTTGCGCGCCGACTACTCGTGGAGCTGAACCGACCGTTCATCCGGCCGGCGGACGCCACATCTGCCACATGGTCGGGCCGCCGCCCGGAATCGTCAGCTCCCCGGTGACGTCGAAACCGAAGCGCATGTAATACGGCACGTTGGACTCCTTGGTGGACTCCAGGTAGCAGGGCGCGCCCTCGGCGTCACAGCGTCTCAACCGCGACTCCATCAATGCCTTTCCGAACCCCGCGCCGCGCACGAACGGGTCACTGCCGAGCACGGCCAGGTACCAGTGTGGCTCCTCCGGGTGATGCCGCTTCATCAGCTCGGAGATCGCCATCCCCCGCCCGGACCGGCGGCCCAGCGCCACCAACAGCCGCGGCATCATGCGCAACTCTTCGGCCTGGGTCTGCTTCCAGCGCCCGGGCGGATCCCACAGCGCCGCCCCGCCCATCTCGCCGACGCGCCGCGCCACCTGCACACCCCCGCCGGCCAGGAAATGATGCCGCGCCATGGCGGAGAACACCCGCGGCAATGCCCGAGCGCGGCGCTTGTCGTGAGGCTGCATCCACTCCATCACCGGATCGTCGAAGAACGCCCGGCCGAGTACCCGGGCCAGCGCCGGCACGTCCTGTTTACGCGCGAAGTGGACATCGATGCCGGCCGTCACCTCGTCAGCCCTGGGTGATGTAGGCCTGGAGTTGCTGCTGCTCGCGCTCCAGCTCCTCCATGCGGGTCTTCACCACGTCGCCGATGCTCACGATGCCGGTCAACCGGCCGTCCACGACGACCGGGACGTGGCGCACCCGATTGCGGGTCATCAGCGCGCTGAGACTGTCCACCGTGTCGTCCGGGCCGCACGTGGCCACCAGCGTGGTCATGATCTCCGAAACGGGACAGCGCAGCAGATCACCACCCACCTCATGGAGCTTGCGAACGATGTCGCGTTCGGAGACGATGCCGAGCACGCCGTCCGGCGACACCACCACCATCGCACCGATGTTGTGCACCGAAAGCTCGGTCAGCAGCCCCGCCACCGACGTCTCCGGGGTGATCGTGGCCACCGTCGCACCCTTGTTGCGCAACACGTCGGATATCCGCATGGCTCTCTCCGCCCGTCAGACTTCGCACCGTCAACTGTAGGCAATTCGCGCCCGCGAAATCGGCGTTTCCGGCACCCACACCGCGCGGAAACAGGGTTAGGTGAAAGCCATGATCGAAGTGACCCTGCTCGGCACCGGCAGCCCGATCCCCGACGCTCGGCGCGCGGGCCCGTCGACGCTCGTGCGCGCCGGCGACCAGACCTTCCTGGTGGACTGCGGGCGTGGAGTGTTGATGCGCACCGCGGCGTTGGGCATCGGCGCCAACGCCATCAGCGCGCTGCTGCTGACCCATCTGCACAGTGACCACATCGCCGACCTCGGTGACGTGCTGATCAGCCGATGGGTGTCCAACTTCGCCCCCAACCAGCCGCCGCTGCCGATCATCGGCCCGCCGGGCACCGCCGAGGTCGTCGAGAACACGCTCAAGGCGTTCGGCCCCGACATCGGGTACCGCATCGCCCACCACGCTGATCTGACGGCGCCTCCGCCTGTCGAAGTCGAGGAGGTCACCGACGGTGTGGTGTGGGGACGCGACGGCGTCGCGATCACCGTCGCTCCCACCGACCACCGGCCGGTCGCCCCCACCATCGGCTTCCGTGTCGAGCACAACGGCGCATCGGTGGTCCTCGCCGGTGACACGGTGCCATGCCCCACCCTCGACGCGCTGGCCGCCGGCGCGGGCGCTCTGGTTCACACCGTGATTCGCAAAGATCTCGTCGAAGCGATGCCGATGCAGCGCATCCGCGACATCTGCGACTACCACTCCACCGTCGAGCAGGCTGCCGACACCGCAGCCCGCGCCGGGGTGGGCATCCTGATCCTGACCCACTACGTCCCGCCGATCGCGCCGGGACAGGAAGACCAGTGGCGGGCGTTGGCGGCCACCGTGTTCGACCGCCAGATCGAGATCGGCGAGGACCTGCACCGGGTGGAGGTCCACCCCGGCGTGTGCGCCCGCCAGGGCTGACCCCCGGGTCCTACACCCGGGGTTCCCCGACGATCAGGCCAGCCTGGTGATCTCCACGACGACGTCCAGATCGGTGGACCCCTCACCGGAGTAGATACCTTTCAGCGGGGTCACGTCGGCGTAGTCGCGGCCGACCCCGACGCTGATGTACTGCTCGTTGATGTCGGTGTTGTTGGTCGGGTCGTAATGCCACCACTCGCCCGTCCAGGCCTGGATCCAGGCGTGGCTCTGCCCGTCGACGGTGTCGCCGACCTTGGCGTTGCGCTTGGGGTGCAGATACCCCGAGACGTACCTCGAGGGGATTCCCATGCCGCGCAACAGCATCAACGTCAAATGGGCGAAGTCCTGGCAGACTCCCTTGCCTTCACGCAGCGCGTCCACACCCGAGGTGTGCACGCCGGTGGTGCCCGGCACGTACTTGAGTTCGTCGCGCACCCAGCTCACCGCCTCGATGACGGCCTGCGCCGGTTCGTGATACTTCGCGATCCGGCGACCCACCCGCTCGATTCGCTTGCTCGCCGGCACGTAGTGGGTGGGAGCGAGCACCTCGTCGTACTTGTCGACGACCGCTTCGGTGTCGAGATCCTCCCAGCTGATGTCGATCTCGGAGTATTCCGGCTTCTCGGTTTCCACCACCGACGAGGCGATGACCTCGAGTTCGGTGTGCGGGGCGTGCAGATCGAACGACGTCACCGCCGTGCCCCAGTAGTCCACGTACCGGTACGACCTCGTTGCCGGCGCGGTTTCGACCCGGTTGAGGATGACGTTCTGGCGGTTGTCCGACCGCGGCGTCAGCCGCGCCTCGTTGAACGAGGCGGTGACGGGCGACTTGTAGGCATAACCCGTCGCGTGCACCACACGCATCCGCCACATCTCTAGATCTCCCCTTCTTCGATCACCAACGCGTTGCGACCGGCGTCGGTCCACGCCACCCACGGCGCGGAATGGAAGTACTGCAGCGCCAACGCCTCTCCGACGTCGAAACAGGTCTGCTGCAACCCGGCCAGGCGGGTCTCCAGCGAATCGAGGATCACGCCCGGCTGCAGGAACTCCAGCTCGCTGCGCGCGCGTCCGAGGAGTCGCTGAGCCTCGTCGGTCGCCCCCAGTCGACCGTGCGGACGGTTGAGCAGTTCGTCGAGGCTGTGCTCGGCCAACTTCAGGGAGTGGAAGATCGAGCGCGGGAAGAGCCGGTCGAGCAGCATGAATTCGACCACCCTGGCGGCGTCCAACGCTCCCCGGTACGTCCGCAGATACGTGTCGTGCGCACCGGCACAACGCAGTAGCGTCACCCACGCCGGGGACGACGCCGTGTCACCGACCCGCGACAACAGCAGACGCACCGTCATGTCCACCCGCTCGATGGCTCGACCCAGAACCATGAAGCGGTAGCCGTCGTCACGGCTGAGCGTCGAGTCCGCCAGCCCGGCGAACATCGCCGCGCGTCCTTCGACGAAGGACAAGAACTCGTGCGGGCCCAGTCGCTTGGCGGCGCGTTCGCGTTCAGGCAGCGCGTTGTACGTGGTGTTCAGACACTCCCAGATCTCACCGGACGTGACTTCCCTTGCCCCCCGGGCATTCTCACGAGCAGCGGAGATTGCCTCGACGATCGAGCAGCCGCCGTAGGTGTCCCGGCTGAACGCCACGATGTCGGTCAGTGACCACACGTCGAGTTCATCGTCGGGTGATTCGATGCCCAGCACCCGCAACAGCGTGCGGGAGGCCTGATCGGGATCGACGCTGGAATCCTCGAGCAGCTGATGCACCGTCACATCCAGAATGCGGGCGGTGTCATCGGCGCGTTCGACATAACGACCGATCCAGTAGAGCGACTCTGCGTTGCGTGCCAACATGGTCATCCACCCCCTCTACTGCTGTTGCTGCTGCCGCAGCTGGTTCTGCTGCTGCTGTTGCTGATTCGAGCTGCCCGAGCTCTCCGTCTTGCCGTTCTTGTTCGCCGCCTTCGGCGCCGTCTTGGCGGTTTTCGCCCCGCCCGACCTACCCGACGTCGGCAGTGCTCGCACCACCTCATCACCAGCCAGTTCCCGATCGGCGCCCGACGTGCGCGAGGCCAGCACCCAGGTGTCCTTCGATCCGCCGCCCTGGCTGGAGTTCACCACCAGCGAGCCCTCGGGCAACGCGACGCGGGTCAGCCCGCCCGGCAGCACCCACACGTCGTCGCCATCGTTGACGGCGAACGGGCGCAGGTCGACGTGGCGGGGGGCCAGGTGGTTGTCGACCTGGGTGGGGACCGTGGACAGCTGCATCACGGGCTGGGCGATCCAGCCGCGCGGATCGTTGATGATCTTCTTGGTGATCGTGGCCAGTTCCTTCTCCGACGCGTCGGGGCCGAAAACGATGCCGTAGCCACCGGAGCCCTCCACCGGCTTGATGACCAGTTCGTTGATGCGGTCGAGCACTTCCTCGCGTTCCTCGTCGAGCCAGCACCGGAACGTGTCGACGTTGGCCAGCAGCGGCTTCTCGCCCAGGTAGTACTCGATGATCGTCGGGACATAGGTGTAGACCAGCTTGTCGTCACCGACACCGTTGCCGACGGCGCTGGAGATCACCACATTGCCCGCGCGCGCGGCGTTGAGAATGCCGGCCACCCCGAGCACCGAATCGGGCTTGAACTGCATCGGGTCGAGGAAGTCGTCGTCGATGCGGCGATAGATCACGTCGACCTGACGCTCACCCTCGGTGGTGCGCATGTACACCGTGTTGTCACGGCAGAACAGGTCGCGGCCCTCGACCAGTTCGACGCCCATCTGGCGCGCCAGCAGCGAATGCTCGAAGTACGCCGAGTTGTACACGCCCGGGGTCAGCACGACGACCGTGGGATCGGCGACATTGTTGGCCGCGGCATTGCGCAGCGCCCGCAGCAGGTGCGACGAGTAGTCCCCGACCGCGCGCACCCGGTGGGTGGCGAACAGGTTGGGGAACACCCGCGCCATCGTGCGGCGGTTCTCCATGACGTAGGAGACTCCCGACGGGGAGCGCAGGTTGTCCTCGAGCACCCGGAAATTGCCCTGGTCGTCACGGATCAGGTCGATGCCCGCCACGTGGATGCGCACCCCGTTGGGCGGGGCGATTCCGACTGCTTCGCGATGGAAATGCTCACAGGAGGTGATCAGCCGACGCGGGATGACACCGTCACGCAGGATTTCCTGCTCGCCGTAGATGTCGTCGAGGTACATCTCCAGCGCTTGCACCCGCTGGCGGATCCCGCGCTCCAACCGGGTCCACTCCGCGGCCGAGATCACCCGCGGCACGAGGTCCAGCGGGAACGGGCGTTCCTGGCCGGACAGCGAGAACGTGATGCCCTGGTCGATGAAGGCGCGCCCCAGCGCCTCGGCCCGAGCCTCGAGTTCGGAGGCGTCCGACGGCGCCAGTTCGGAGTGAATGCCCTTGTAGGGGGCGCGGACGCTGCCCTGACCGTCGAACATCTCGTCGAAGGCCTGGTCGTACGAGCCGAGTTTGTTGTATCCACCGAAGACGCCATCGTGCCGCTTCACCGGTTTGGAGTTACTGCGTGCGATTCGTGCCGTCTCCGTCGCCAAGTGTCCTCTGCTCCTCCCTCGCGCTGCCCTGAACGCACAGACTGCCATGCTGCAACATTTCCGCCGTTTCGGCAGGCCACTAGGTCTCGCTTTGGGAGATTTCTGGCTCGCTGGTAACCTGAACAGTCGCTGCCCGCACCGGGCGCCCCCTGACTCAAGTAAACCCAGTCGAGATTTATGTAAGGAATACACGCGTGGCCAACATCAAGTCGCAGGAGAAGCGGATCCGCACCAACGAGCGCCGCCGTCTGCGCAACAAGTCGGTGAAGTCCTCACTTCACACGGCCGTGCGTGGGTTCCGTCAGGCCGTCGAGTCCGGCGACAAGGACAAGGCCGGCGAGCTGCTGGCCTCGACCAACCGCAAGCTCGACAAGGCCGCCAGCAAGGGTGTCATCCACCGCAACCAGGCGGCCAACCGCAAGTCGGCGCTGGCCCAGGCCTACAACAAGATCTAGGTCGTCGAGATCGTCGTCAAGGTCTAGGTCGTTTCGTCGGTCTCGACGAGCTTGCGGAGTCTGTCGATTCTGCGGTCCCACTGCCGCGACAGCTGGTCCAGATAGTCCACCACGTCGGAGAGCGTCGTGGTACGCACATTCCAGATCCGTTCCCGTCCGCGCTTGGAGCTGTCGACCACCCCTGTCGACTCGAGAAGTCGCAGATGTTTGGCGGCGGCCTGCCGAGTGGCTGGAATCGCCGCGGCGAGTGTCGACGTCGAGGACGGTCCGCCGGCACAGAGCCGGGCGACGATCCGTAGCCGGTTGGGATCTCCGAGCGCGTCGAAGATCCTGGCCGCGAGTGCCGGATCCGATTGGATGGTCACGCCCACCGGGCCTCCGTGACGTAGCGGGCCACCATCGTCAATTGCGCCGACCAGCCTTCGCTGTTGTCGTCGAACGCCGAGCTGCGTCTGTCGGGCGGCAGAGCGTCGAAACCCGACTCGACGATCCGTAGCAGAACACCGTCGTCGGTGTCGTCGAGCGTGAACTCGACCAGTGTGGTCAGGTCAGCGAACTCCGGGTCGGGTATCGGGTTCCACCGGAACGCGAACCGGCGAGGCGGTTCCATCGCGACGATGTGCAAGACACAGGGCACTCCCGCATACGGACGCTGTTGCTCCGCGATCTCGGGGTCGACCTCGGTAGGCGCCATCACGGCGTGCACCGTCTGACCGGCGACGAACGGGCCGTCCACCGACATTCCGAACCACCTGCCGAACTCGGCGGAATCGCTGATCGCCCGCCACACCCTCGGTAATGCGGCCCTCAGTGTGGCGCTCTTCTCGATGCGATCCGACGACATACGCAACCTCCTGGTTGCCAATCACGCTAAAGTCACGCGGAGCTAAGTGCAACCATTCGGTTGCACGTTTAGTTGCGGACGGAGACGCGCGACAGCCAACGAGCCGGGGCCGATCAGTCGCTCACAAGCTCGGTGCCGATCAGTCGCTCACAAGCTCGGTGCCGATCAGTCGCTCACAAGCTCCGTGCCGATCAGTCGCTCACAAGCTCCGTGCCGATCAGTCGCTCACGAGCTCCGCGACCCTCCGGACCGCGCTCTCCAGCGCATAGTCGGCATCAGCGGCCGCACCCTTGACGTCAGCGTTCAGCTGTGCCACCAGGCGGACCGCCTCGGCGACCGAATCCCGCGACCATCGGCGCGCCTGCTTCTGCGCTTTCTGCACCCGCCACGGTGGCATACCCAGTTCACCGGCCAACCGGTAGGCGTCACCGGACAGCGGGCCCACCCGGGCAATGGTGTGCACGGCCTCGGCGAGTGCGTCGGCGAGCACCACGTGCGGTTCGCCGCCGATCATCGCCCAGCGCAGCGCCTCGGCCGCTCCCGCCACGTCGCCGACCACGGCACGGTCAGCGATCTCGAAACCTTTCACCTCGGCGCGGCCCGAGTGATACCGGCGTACGGCTGCAGCGTCGACCTGGCCATCGGTGTCGGCGACCAGCTGCGAGCAGGCCGATGCCAACTCGCGGATGTCGGAGCCGATCGCTTCGATCACGGCGGCGACGGTGTCATCGCCGACCTTGACGCGCAGCGCACGAAACTCGTTGCGCACGAAGTCAGCTCGTTCTGTCGCCTTGGTGAGCCGAGCGCACGGGTGCACCTCGGCCCCCAGCTTCGTGAGCTTGTCGGCCAGCGCCTTGGCCCGCCCGCCCCCGGAGTGGACCACGACCAGCAGCGTGCCCGGCGGCAGATCCGCGGCGGCGGATTCGATGACCCCGACCGCCTCCTTACCGGCTTCGGCGGCTGATTCCAGCACGACCACGCGCTCATCGGCGAACAACGACGGGCTCAACAGCTCGGCGAGCTCACTGACGCTCACCTCCCCGGCCCGCAGGCGATCGACGGGGACGTCGGCCGTGCCCGCAGCTTCGCGCGCCTGCCGCAGCACCGCACCGACAGCACGCTCCACCAGCAGTTCCTCGTCGCCGAGGATCAGGTGCAGTCCGGTTACAGTGTCCGTCGCTGGGCTCACCGCACGATGGTGTCACGCCGCGGTGACACCGCCCAATGCCACGTCGCGGCAACCGCGGCTACCGCGATCGCAACGGTCACCACCCCGGGCACGCCCGACGGAACCGGCACCGCTGCAGCGGGCATCTCGGCGGCGTAGCGCGCCACGGTGAGCAGCCACCACACCGGCGGCTCGGTGCACCGGATCAGTAGCTGCGCCCCCGCCGGCCACAGCGGACACAAGGCCGCCGCCGCGGTACCGAGCACAGTGATGGGCGGTATGACCGGTGCCACGAGCAAGTTCGCCGCCACCCCCACCAGGCTCACCGATCCGGACAATCCCGCCACCAGCGGCGCGGTGACCAGCTGCGCCGACAGCGCCACACTGACCGCGTCGGCCAGTGGTCGTGGCCAGCCCCGCCCGCTCAACCGGCGCGACCACACCGGCGCCAACACCACCAGCGCGGCGGTCGCCGACACCGACAGCGCAAAACCGGCGTCGACGGCCAGTTCCGGCGCGGCGACCATGAGCCCCACGACGGTGGCCGCCAACGCGGGCAACACCTGACGCCGGCGTCGCGTCACGACCGCCAGCAGGGTGATTGCCGCCATCACCGCGGCCCGCAGCACGCTGGCCGACGGCTGGACCACGACCACGAAGCCGAGCAGCGCCACGGCGGCCAGCAGCACCGCGATCCGCGGACCCACCAGCGCCGCCGACAACAGCACCGCGCCGCACACGATCGTGACGTTGGCGCCCGACACGGCGGTCAGATGTGTCAGACCCGCGACCCGGAACTGGGCCGTGACCGAGGCGGGCACGGCCGACGTGTCTCCGAGCACCAACGCCGGCAGCACCGCGGCCTGGTCGGTGTCCAGCACCAGCCGCGCCGCCTGCGCGAACACGGCACGGATCCGGTGTGCGACCTGGTGCACCGGCGCCGGTTGGCCCCGCGTCGGGGGGCCTCGGGCGGCCAGCACCGCGACCGTCAGGTCACGTCTCGTCGGGGGACTGACACCGGTGCGGAACGCAGCGGGTTGACCGACCACCAGGTCCGCGTACCCCGATCCCGACGCGAACACCACGACCCGGCCACCAGATCGAGCGCCGTCCAGCTGCAGCAGCGTCGCGCGGAACATCGTCCGGCCACCGGTGAGGATTCGCGGGGTCTCCGTCGGGGCGACGATGACAGTGGTGGATCTGCCGAAGTACTGGGTCACCGGATGGGCTCGTACATGATCGGCCCGCAGACCCACTGCGACGGCGAAACCGAACCCCACCATCGTCACGGCTGCAGCGCCGGCGGCGACTGAGCGCAGGTCCGGATTCCTGCGGCGGTCCCGGCGCGCCGCCCACCACCCTGTTGTGGCGGTGATTCCCACCGCGGCAGCGGCCGCGAGAAGCGCACCGCGCCAGGACCAGCAGATACCCGAAGCAGTCACCGCCCAGCTCGTCAGCGCCGCCGGGACCAGCCGCAGATCGACGAGAGTCATCCCACGAGCACGAGGTCGCGCAGTTTGGCCAACCGGACCGGGCCGATGCCGTCGACCTCGCCGAGTTGATCGACGCTGGTGAAGCGGCCGTTGCTGTCGCGCCATGACACGATGGCCGCCGCGGTGACCGGACCGATGCCCGGCAGCGTGTCGAGCTGCTCCACCGTGGCCGTGTTCAGATCGACCGGCGCCGTCGGACCACCCGGCGCTGCCGATGCCGGCGGGCCCGCGGCGGCGGCGCCGGCAGCGCTGTCTGCGCCGGCGACGACCGAGCTGCCCATCTCGGTCGGCTGGCCCGGGAGCGCACCGATTCCGACCACGATCTGTTCACCGTCGGCGACCCTCCTGGCCATGTTCAGGCCGAGCATGTCGGCGCCGTCGAGAGCGCCGCCGGCTGCATCGAGCGCATCAGCGATGCGTGCGCCCGGCTCGAGGGTGACCAGACCCGGGGTGTGCACCAACCCGACGACACTGACCACGACGGGCTCGGCGGCTTCGGGCGCCGGCATCGCGGCCGCCGACGACGCCGGCTCCACGGGCGGCAGCTTGGCCGACACGACCGCCGGCGAACGGTCCCCCACCAGCGTCAGCACCGTCACCAGGACGGCGACCGCGCCGACCGCGCCGAGCGCCACGATGCCGGCGCGGCCCGGATCCGCCCGGATACGGGCCAGCCATGCCGCGGAACCCGCGGCGGGCGGCGAGTCCGGCAGCCACCGCGTCAGGGACGCATCGGGGTCGTCCTCGCCGTCGTCACCCACGGTGGCGTCGGAATCGTCGGCGCCCAAGCGCCGGCGCAAGCGATCGGCGGGCAGTTCGGTCGGCATGCCGCTGACGCTAGGTCCGGCGTGCGACCCCTACGCCGCGATACCTCGTCGCACTGCTCAACCTGGGGATGAACTCGGCTTTGGGGACGGCGGTGGCTAGCATTGCCGCATATGAACCGTCGAGCCCCGATGATCGCCGGTATCGCGTTCGCGGTGCTCTACGCGGCGGCGGTGGTGGTGCTGCATGCGCTGCCCGGATCCGACCCCGGTGTGCTGCGCGTGCAGGCGCTGCTGCTGATCTTCGCCGCCCTGGCGCTGGCAGTTCTGCTCGCCTTCGCCCGCGACCAGCTCGGCGGCCCGCCCGCGCACCTGTTCACGATCGGGTCGACGCTGCTGGTGGCACAGATGTGCGTGGCGATCTGGTTCACCGGCGGGGCGTCGCTCCGCCCGAACCAGGTGCCCGCCGAGACCGCCCTGGCCATCGAGGACGTCAGGTTCTTCTGGCTCCCGACCGCCACCATCGCCGCCATCTGCGTCGCAGTCCCGATCCTGTTGTGGGCCAACGAAGACCGCCTCCCGCGCTGGCTCGGCACCGGCGCCGCGATATTCACGGTCGAGCAGCTCATCGAAACCATCACGATCATCGGACCGCCCGGCAGCTTCATCTCCCCCGGCGGCCCGATGAACCACTATCTGGGCGGCACATTGACGGCCGCGTTCTTCCTGGGGCTCGGGATCGCCCTGTCCCAACAGGGCGACCGGTCCATCGAGCCCGCCACGTCGGCAGAACCCGGCACCGCCGACGGGCGTGCTGAACCCGAACCCGCCGACGCCGCCGCCGAACCGGAAGCCGCCACCGAACCCGTAGGAGAGCGATGACCCTGCCTCGATTGGTACCCCGCTCGACAACCGACCCGACAGCCGGGACCGACCTGCGGCACGAGGTACGTCGGTTCGTCGCCGACCAGCTGGCCGCCGGCGCGTTCACCCCGTCGATCGACGGGTGGTTGTGCGGATGGGACGAGAAGTTCACCGCGGCGCTGGCCGCACAGGGCTGGCTCGGCATGACGGTGCCGGTCGAATACGGCGGGCACGGCCGGTCGTTTCTGGACCGATTCGTCGTCACCGAGGAGCTGCTGGCCGCCGGCGCCCCGATGGCCGCGCACTGGTTCGCCGACCGCCAGGTGGTCCCGTCACTGCTGAAGTACGGCACCGAGAACCAGCGCAGGGAGTTCCTGCCCAAGATCGTCGCCGGCGAGTGTTTCTTCGCGATCGGGATGAGCGAACCCGATTCGGGCTCGGACCTGGCCAGCGTGCGCACCCGCGCCGAGCGTGTCGACGGTGGCTGGTCGCTGACCGGGACCAAGGTGTGGACCTCAGGGGCCCATCATGCGCACGCGTTCATCGCGCTGGCCCGCACCGCCGCGGTCGACCCGGCACACCGTCACGCCGGGCTGAGCCAGTTCATCGTCGATCTGCGCGGAGCGGGCGTCGAGATCCGGCCGATCATCTCGATGACCGGTGCCCACCACTTCAACGAGGTGATCCTCGACGGTGCGTTCGTCCCCGACGAGATGGTGTTCGGGGAGATCGGCGCAGGCTGGCAGCAGGTCACGTCGGAGCTGGCCTACGAACGCAGCGGCCCCGAGCGGGTGCTGTCGACGTTCGCCGTGCTCGACGCCTGCGCCGCACACGTAGCGGCTGGGCAGATTCCGCGCGATCCCGACCTCGGCCGGTTGGTGGCCCGGGTCGCGGGCCTGCACCAGATGTCTTCCGCGGTCGCCGGCGCCCTCGAACGACACGAACCCGCCGATGTCCCCGCCGCGGTCGTCAAGGTGCTCGGCACCACCACCGAAGGCGACATCGCCGAGTTCGCCCACCTCAACGACGACGGCACCGCCGGCGCGTCCTTCTCCGAGCTCGCCGCCGCGGCGGTCGATCAACGCCCCGGCTTCACGTTGCGCGGGGGCACGAACGAAGTGCTGCACGGTGTGATCGCACGGGGATTGGGACTGCGATGACGATGACCGACGTCGATCCGGCCCTGACGGACATGATGGATGCGGTGTTCGCCGAGTACGCCGCGTCGGAACGGCCGGCCGAGGTGGCGCTCGACGCCGACCTGTGGCGCCGGCTCGACGACCTCGGCCTGGTCCGGCTCACCGGTTCCGAGGAGTCCGGTGGGAGCGGGGCCGGTTGGCACGAGGCCGCCGAGCTGCTGTCCGCCGCCGTACGCCACGGGGTCCGAATCCCGTTGGCAGAGCATGACCTTCTGGCCTGTTGGCTGTTGCAGGCGGCGGGGTTGCCCACCGACGCCGCAGTGCGCACCGTGGCGGTGGTCGACGAGCGGGGCACGGCGACGGGTGTGCCGTGGGCGTCGCAGGCCCAGCGGATGGTCGTGGTGCACCCCACCGGCGACGGGCACGCTGTCTGCGATGTCAGTGCCGACCAGATGACGCTCACCGCCGGCGCCAACATGATCGGCGAACCGCGCGACACCGTCGCCGTCGACGTCGCCGCACTCGAGGGTGCGCCGATCTCCGAGGATCTGGTGTCGCACATGCGACTGAAGTCCGCGATGGTCCGCTCCATCCAGGTCTGCGCGGCCCTGGACCAGGCGTTGGCCTTGTGCATCGAGCATGCGACATCCCGCGAGCAGTTCGGCCGCCCGCTGGCGAAATTCCAAGCGGTGCAACACCTCATCTCCGACGTCGCCGGGGAGGCGGCACTGGCGCGTTCGGCGACCGAGGCGGCGCTGGCGGCCGCTGTCGGTGCGGACTGGGCCGGCGGGCACGTCGAATTCCTGGTGGCGTCCGCGCGCTCGTGCACCGGCCATGCCGCGTCGGTGGTGGTGCGCAACGCCCATCAGGTCCTCGGCGCGATCGGCACCACCCGCGAGCATCGGCTGCACGAGTACACCCGCGCCGCGCTGTCCTGGCGCGCAGAGTTCGGATCGGTGCGGTACTGGGACGACCAGGTCACCGACATGGCGGTACGCGCCGGCGCCGGCGGACTCTGGAGCCTGATCTGCCCCTGAGCTCGGCGCGCCACCACCTCAACGCACGACCACGTCAACGCGGGACCCCCTCAACGCAGGGCTGCCTCAACGCACGACGACGGTGCTCGGCACCCGTGGCGCGCCGAGCATCTGCCGGTGCGACGGCGGCGTGCGTCCACCGCTGTCGGTGATTCCGTAGCGGTCGGCCAGTTCGGCGCCGATCAGCGTCTGCCCGCTCAGCTCGACCAATGCCGGATCGCTGAACAGCGCGTCGATGACCCGGCCGGTGAACTCCGGCGTCTCGGCCTGCTCGGCGAAGCGTTCGAGCGCGTCGGGGTTGCCGTCGAACGCCGACCGGAGCTTGTCGGTCAACAGGATGCCCATCCAGATCGACACCGTCGCCACCGTGGTGTCACGGAAGTCCACTGCCATGTCGGCAGCCATCTTGTCGGCGCCTGCTTTCTGCGCGCCGTAGGCGGGGCCGTGCATGTAGCACACCGAGCCCGGCGACGAGGTGAACACGATCAGGCCGCGGGGCCGCTCGAGCAGCAGCGGTGCGGCGTGCCAGGCCGCGACGTAGGACGACCGCAAACCCACATCGAGAACGTCGGCCAGCTCGCGCGGTTTCTGCCAGAACGGCTTGGCCGACACCAGGTCGTCAGAGATGGCGGCGGCGTTGTTCACCAGTAGATCCAGCCGTCCGCGCTCGGCGGCGACGCGGTCGAACAGCCTGCCGACGGCGTCGTCGTCCCGGTGGTCGAGCTGAACTCCGGTCCCCCAGCCCTGGTCGTCGACGACGGTTCGACCCGTGCCGTACACCTGCCACCCGCGGTCGGCGAGTGCGGTCGCGATGCCCCGTCCGGCGCCGCGGCTGGCTCCGGTCACGACGGCAACCGGTGCGGTGTCACCCATCAGGCCACCATAGAGGCGGTAGCTTGATTCCATGCCGACAGACCGACAGTTACGCGTGATCCAGTGGACGACAGGCAACATCGGGCGACGCTCGCTGCACGCGATCATCGGACGCGACGACATGGAGCTCGTCGGCGTCTATGCCCACGGCGCGGACAAGGTGGGCGTGGACGCCGCCGAGCTGGCGGGGTGGCCGGAGCCGACCGGGATCACGGCGACCGACGACATCGACGCACTGATCTCGTTGCGTCCCGACGCGTGCTGTTACAACCCGTTGTGGCCCAGCATCGACGAACTGGTCGCGCTGCTGGAGTCCGGTGTCAACGTGTGTTCCTCGGCGGCCTGGATCACCGGCGGCAAGCAGTCACCCGAAGACCTCGGGCGGATCCGGAAAGCGTGTGAGAAGGGTGGTTCGACGATCTTCGGCAGCGGCGCGCACCCCGGCATGAGCAACCTGGTCGGCATGGTGGTCTCCGGTGCGTGCGAGCGGGTCGACGAGATCCGGATCACCGAATCGGTGGACTGCTCCACCTACGAGTCGGCGGGAACCCAGACCGCGATGGGGTTCTCCCAGGACCCCGGCACCCCCGGGCTGGCCGAGAGCGTGCGCCGCGAAAGCGAGGTGTTCGCCGAGTCGGCGGCGATGATGGCCGATGCCATCGGCGCAACCCTGGACCGGATCACCTTCGACGTCACCTTCACCGAGGCCACCGACGACAGCGATCTGGGGTTCATGCAGATCCCGAAGGGCACGGTCGCCGGAGTGCACGGCTACCACCGCGGCTGGGTGGGCGACCACAACATCGTCAGTGTCGGGTTCAACTGGATCATGGGCTACCACGTGACCCCGCCCAAGCCGCTCGAGCACGGACACGTCATCCAGGTGTTCGGGCTGCCCAACATGCGCACGGTGCTGCACTGCCTACCACCCAAGGACTGGACCGAGCCCGGCTTCATGGGGTTGGGCATGATCTACACGGCCATGCCGGTGACCAATGCGGTGCCCGCTGTGGTCGCCGCCCTGCCGGGGATCGTCACGCTGGCCGACCTGCCGCCCATCACCGGACGCTCGGCGGTGTGACCGGCCCGCTCAGCCGGGGATGTGCGTGGGCGGGTTGGCGAATTCTGGGTTGGGGTGGAGGCGCCCGGCGCTCATCACATCGCAGTGCCGCTCCGGCACCAGGTAGGAGCTGAACCCCCGCGGCACGTATTTGGCCACTGCGACGCAGCGCTGCCACGTCCCGTCCGCCTGCACCGGCCCGTCGCACTTGTTGATGACCCCGGGTGCGCCTCCGGGGAAGCAGCCCGCCCGAGCGTGTGGTGCTGCGGTGAACAGACCCGCGACGGCCATCAGCATCACGCTCAGTGCTGCGACGATGCAGTGCCTCATGGTCGTCTCCTGTCACCCGGGGTGGCGCTGACGCTACCGTCCGGGTAACCGGAAATTCGGCGTCTTGAACGTTCGACACCGTGACAATCGCGGCGAGTGCTCAGTGCTGGGCCGCCACGTGCACCGCGACGCCCACCGCCCCGGCTCCCACATGCACCGACAGCAGCGGACCCATGTCGGCGACCGTGAGCGAGGACAGCTGCGGCAGTCGGCGGGTCAGCGCCGCACCGAGTTCGTCGGCGGCGTCGTGGTTGTCGACGTGGTGGACGACGACGTCGGCGCCGTGGTCCCCCACCACCTCGGCGACCCGCTCGACCATCGCGGCATGGGCCTTGGTGACGGTACGGATGCGCTGGTCCAGCACCAGCCGCCCGTCGACGTCCAGACGCAACAGCGGTTTGAGCGACAATGCGGTGCCGAGCCAGGAGGCCGCGGTCTTGATCCGCCCGCTGCGGCGCAGGTTGTCCAGCCGGTGCACGACCAGGAAGACATGGGTGCGGGTCAACGCCGCCCGCGCGGCATCCTCGACGGTATCCAAGTCCGCACCGGCGGCAGCGCTGCGGGCGGCCGCCTTCGCGACGAACCCCACCCCCATCGCCGCCGACCGGGAGTTGACGACCCGCACCGCGGCACCGAATTCCCGCGACGCGCTGACCGCGGCGCTGTAGGTGCTCGACAGTGCCGACGACAGATGCACGGCGACCACCCCGTCGCCGCCGCTGTCGGCCAGCGCCTGACGGTAGGTCTCGGTCAGCTCGGCCGGAGTCGCCCCTGCGGTGGTGACCTTGGCCCGGTCGTGGATGTCGTAGGGAATCTCGTCGACACCGTCGCGCAGGTCCTGGTCCTCGACCAGCACGTGCAATGGGACTTCGCGGATGTTCCACTGTTTGCGTTCGTCGGCCCCCAACCGCGAGGACGAGTCGCTGACCACCACTACCGACATGGTCAGCCGCGCGAATCCGCCACGTGGACACCGGCTTCGGCGAGTCCTTTGACCATCAGCTCGGCCACTGCCTGATGCGCTTCGAAGTTCCAATGGATGCCGTCGGGGTTGCCGCGGCCGCCGAGCACGTGCTCGGCAACGGCGGCCTTGAGATCGACCAGCGGCACTCGGCGCTCGGCGGCCCACCGGGTGAGGGCCGCGACGGTGCCGGGGCGGCCGTGGTGGGCCCGGCCGTAGGTGTCGGCGATGTGCACCGACGGCAACGAGGCGACCATCGGTATTCCGGGTCGGTTGAAGTCGATTGCCGCCCTCGTCATTTCGAGGTACTCGACGGTCAGGTGCGGCGGCAGGGCGGCCCGGGCGACCGGAGACAGCCGGGGCTGTGCCCAGCCGTAGCCGTCGCGCACCCAGCGGCGCAGCCGCGGCGGCCGTACATAGCGGATCATCTCACGCAGTGCGGTCGGCAGGGGCGACGGCAGCGAATCCATTCCCGAGGTCGCGAAGACCACCGCGCCGGCGCTGGGCAGCGCCGCCCACGAGCGCGGGTCCTGGGTGGCGGCCCACCAGACGTCACGGCTGGTCCAGCCGATCCGGCCGATGAGCTCCAGCCGCCAACCCAGCTGGTCGGCCACGATGTTGGGCCAGATGCGCGGGTCGTCGGAGGGCAGCCCACCGGTGGGGCCGTAGTACGACAGCGAGTCACAGAAGACCAGCAGCGTCCTGGCGCGCTCAGAGCACATCGCTGGCGACCTGCGCCGAGGCGTTCCACACGTCCAGACGCCATCGGATGTCGTCGTAGGACGCCGGGTCCCCGTCGGCGCGGGTGTGCCCGGCCAGCTGTACCCAGCTCGCATTCCCCATGCCGCCGAGCACCGGCCAGTTGTCCACCGGCAGGCCCAGCAGCGCACCGGTCAGCGCGGCGATCAGCCCGCCGTGCGCCACCAGTACCACCGGCCGGTCGGGGTCCTCGACCCCCCAGCCCACTTGCTGCGCGACCAGCTCACGCACCAGCGGCACGCTGCGGTCGGCCACGTCGACGCGGCTCTCGCCGCCGTGCGGGGCCCATCGCGCATCGTCACGCCAGGCCAGCCTCGCCCCGGGCGAGACGTCGTCGACCTCCACGTGGGTCATGCCCTGCCAGTCGCCCAGATGGGTTTCCCGCAGCCGGGTGTCGATGCTGACGGGCTGGCCGCTGCGGTCGCCGAGGGCGACGGCGGTGTCGAGTGCGCGGCGCAGATCCGAGGAGACGATCAGCAACGGTTGTCGCTTGGCGAGCAGTTCGGCGGCCGCGTCGGCCTGCTGGCGACCGAGGTCGGTCAGGTCGGTGTCGATCTGGCCCTGCATGCGGCTGCCGGCGTTCCACTCGGTCTGCCCGTGGCGGAGCATGACGAGTCGACGGACCCTCATCCCCGGTCCTCCGTGGTGTCCGCAGCGCCGGCGGCCTCGTCGAGGTCCACCGGCACCGTCGGGCAGTCCCGCCACAGCCGGTCGAGCGCATAGAAGTTGCGCTCGTCCTGGTGCTGGATGTGGACGACGATGTCGACGTAGTCGAGCAGGGTCCAGCGTCCTTCCCGGGTGCCTTCGCGGCGCGCGGGTTTGTGCCCGGCCAGGCGCATCTTCTCTTCGACCTCGTCGACGATGGCGTTGACCTGGCGTTCGTTGGACGCCGAGGCGATGACGAAACAGTCGGTGATGACGAGCTCGTCGGAGACGTCGATGACGACGACGTCGTCGGCGAGCTTGGCGGCGGCCGCGCGGGCGGCGACGGTGGCCATGTCGAGGGCTTCAGCTGAGGCGGTCAGGGGCGATCTCCTTCGGTTTTGACGTAGAGGTTGCGTTTGGCGACGTACTGCACCACCCCGTCGGGGACGAGATACCAGATGGGCCTGGCCCGCTCGGCGCGGACCCGGCAGTCCGTCGACGAGATGGCCAGCGCGGGGACCTCGACGAGGTGCAGGGCGTCGTCCGGCAGTTCGGCCATCGCGGCCGAGATGTGCTTGCCGTCCAGTTCATAGCCGGGCCGGCTGACACCGATGAAACTGGCCAGGGCGAACAGCTCCTCCCAGTTCTGCCAGGACAGGATCGAGGCGAGCGCGTCGGCGCCGGTGATGAAGTACAGGTCGGCGTCGGGGTTGGCCCGGCGCAGGTCACGCAGCGTGTCCTTGGTGTAGGTCGGTCCGCCGCGGTCGATGTCGACCCGGCTGACGGAGAACCGGGGGTTGGACGCGGTGGCGATGACGGTCATCAGATAGCGGTCCTCGGCGGCGGTGACCGGTCGGCTGCGCTTCTGCCACGGTTGCCCGGTCGGTACGAACAGCACCTCGTCGAGGTCGAACAGGTCAGCGACCTCACTGGCCGCGACGAGGTGGCCGTTGTGGATGGGATCGAACGTCCCACCCATCACGCCCAGCCTTCTCTGCCGTCGGCCACCTGCCTGCACGACTAGCGAGCTTACGGGACCGAAAAGGGCGGAGCCGGACAGCTCAGACCGAGAACAGCGAGCCGATCGACTCGCAGACCTCGAATGCGACCCGGTCGGCGCGGTAGATGTCGCGGCCGTACTCCACGCACCGGCCGGTGACGTCCTCGGTGCGCCGGATCAGCAGAGTCCCGGCCGCCCCGGCGCGCACACCGAGCCGCATGCTGGTGGCGTCGTCCAGCACGATCGACTCGAGCACCGCTGTCGAGCGGGCGAGTTGCACGCCGTACCGCGACCGCAGCGCCTCCCACAGCGATCCCTGTTCGGACTCGTCGAGGATGCCCGGAGTCAGCTCGGCGGGCAGATAGGTGGTCTCCAGCGCGAACGGGACGTCGTCGACGGTTCTCAGTCGGTGGAACACGTGCACCCACGCGTCGTCGGTCAGTCCCATTGCGTGGCCGACCGCGGGAGTGACCTGCTGAAGGTCGGCACCCAGCTGTTGGGCGGCAGGTCGCCGCCCCATCCGGGCGACCTCTTCGGAGAAGCTGCCGATGTGGAACCGGACGCGGGGTTCGGCGACGAACGTGCCGCGCGGCGGATTGCGGTACACCAGCCCTTCGCTCTCCAGCAGGGCGAGGGCTTGTCGTGCGGTCATCCGGCTGACGCCGTGCAGTTCGGCGAGTTCACGTTCGGACGGCACCGCGGTGTGCGGAGCGAGCTGCTCGGTCGCGATCCGGTCCCGCACCTCGGCTGCGAGCAGCAGATACAACGGTGTGCCTGCGGGCATCTCTGCAGCGTAGCCGCGTGACCGACGAATAAACGGCAGCGTCAGCTGAAAAACAGCTGTGGGTTCAGACGGGCAGCAGAGCGTCGATGACCGATGCCAGCTGTTTGGCCGACCGGCATTCGTGCATCGTGATGACGTCTTCGTAGCGCGGGACCGCCGAGTCGCCGCTGCCCCACAGGTGGCGCGGTTCGGGATTGAGCCAATGCGCATGCCTGCTGGCGTTGACCATGTGTGAAAGCAACTCTGTTTCGGGGTTGCGGTAGTTGTTGCGGCCGTCCCCGAGTACCAGCAGCGAGCTGCGCGGCGAGAGCACGTTCGGGAAGTCGTTGAGAAACGACACGAACGCGTGCCCGTAGTCGGAGTGGCCGTCGCGGGTGTAGACCCCTGCCTCCCGAGTGATGCGCTGCACCGCGACCGCGAGGTCGGCGTCGGGGCCGAACAGCTCGGTGACCTCGTCGGTGGTGTCGATGAAGGCGAAGATCCGCACCCGGGAGAACTGCTGGCGCAGCGCATGCACCAGCAACAGGGTGAAATGGCTGAACCCGGCGACCGAGCCGGACACGTCGCACAGCACGACCAGTTCCGGGCGGGCCGGGTGGGGTTTCTTCAGCACGACGTCGATCGGCACCCCGCCGGTGGACATCGACTTGCGCAGCGTCTTGCGCAGATCGATCTCCCCGGCCCGGGAGCGGCGCCGCCGGGCGGCCAGCCGGGTGGCCAAGGTGCGGGCCAGCGGTGCCACCACGCGGCGCATCTGGCGGAGTTGTTCGCCGGAGGCACGCAGGAACTCGACGTTCTCGGCCAGTTGAGGGACACCGTAGGTCTGGACGGGTTCGCGGCCC
>NZ_BLTG01000110.1 GCF_017312405.1 Mycobacterium sp. PO1 | reverse complement strand
GGACGGACAGGGCTCGGCGCAGCAGGTCGTGGTCGAGCGCGTGGACGGTGAAACCGTTGCGGCCGGTCATGGTGGTGGCGGCGACCAGCGCGTTGACGATGGCCTCCTCGGTGGCTTCGATCGTGAGGTCGAACAGCCGGGTCATCAGCTGCGGGGCGACCATGCGTAGCGGTACCTCGTGGCGGGCGACCGCGGTGTCCTCGTCCCACGCATACGGCGGGATGCCGCGGTTGCCGGTGGCGAACGCGAGCATCAGGTCGCCGCTGTACTGTTCGCCGGTGCCGCCGAGTCGGCCCACCGCCAGTGCGGCCCGCTGGGCCAGCCGTGTGCACTGGTGGGGGAGCAGCGGGGCGTCGGTGGCGACGACGACGATGATCGAGCCGGACCCGGGTTCGTAGCGGTCGGGCAGCGCGGGCAGCGGGACGTCGTCCCCGGTGATCAGCTCGCCGACGGGAACGCCGTTGATCCGAAGACGTTCGCGCCGGCCGTGATTGGCCTGCACCAGCACGCCCACGGTGTACTGGCCGGTGGCGGTGCCCGTCACGCGGGAAGCGGTGCCGATGCCGCCCTTGAACCCGTGGCAGATCATCCCGGTGCCGCCGCCGACGTTGCCCTCTGCCGGCGGCGCACCGCTGGCGTGGTCGAGCGCGGCCCGCACATGGTCGGGACGCACGTGAAAACCGTTGATGTCGTTGAGCAATCCGTCGTAGGTCTCGCCGACGACGGGCAGCGACCAGTACAGTCCTTCGCCACGCGCGCGGACCTGGGCGGCCACCAGCTCGTCGCGGACCACCCCCACGCTGTGGGTGTTCGTCAGCCCGATGGCGGTCGTCAGCTCGCCCGACTCCCGGATCCAGTCCAGACCCGTCATCTCGCCGCTTCCGTTGAGGCGGTGCGAGCCCGCGAACACCGGCTCGGTCCAGATGTCGTCGTGCGGCACGATCACCGTCACGCCGGTGCGCACGGCGCTGGCTCCGTCCGCTTGCAGCGTGGTGTGTCCGACGCGCACGCCGGCGACGTCGGTGATGGCGTTGTCCGGTCCCGGGGGATGTTCCCCGATGACCACGCCGAGGTCTCTGGCCCGCATCGTTACCGTTCGTTCTCCGCTAGTTTTTTTCACGGTTGGAAAATAACTATGCGCCCGTGTGACCCGGCGCGCAACAGAACGGGCAAAATTGGGTGGACCGCAGTGGGCAAGGGAGGTGATGCGGGATGGGGCGACCGAACCGGCAGGCAGAGCGACGCCGCGACATCATGGACGCCGCAATCGCCCTGATCGAGCGCCATGACCTGGCCACCCTGAAGCTCGCCGATGTCGCGGCCGAACTCGGCCTGACCACCAACGCGGTGCGGTACTACTTCAAGGACATGACGCAGCTGCTGTCCGAGCTCGCGCTGCGCTCCGACGTCCGATTCTTCGAGGACCGCTTGCGGCTCGGCGACGAGACCCATGACCCCGCGACGCAACTCGCCATGACGATCGCCGCCGGCCTCCCCACCGGACCGGAGGACGCGGAATGGCGTGCCATCTGGCGGGCAGTCCTCGCTGCGGGCTTCGAGCTCGATCGGCGGCACGACGTGCAGGGCATCTACCACCGGCAGGTCGGTCTCTACACCGATTTGCTGGAGCGTGGGGCGGCCGCCGGGGTATTCGAATTACAGAGTCCCGCAGCAGATATCGCGATGACGCTGATGTCGATGGAGGACTACCTCGGTTACCGCATCGTCGCGCGCGACCCTCAGGTGAACCGGGCCACCGCGCTGCGCCTGATGCGCCAATACGCGGAACTGGCCACCGGCTCACCGCTACCCGCCACGGTCTGAGGCGGGTTTAGAGCCGGCTCCGGCGGCAATACGGCTCACGACTGCCCGCGTCGCACCGCCGCCGCACGCCGGATGCGACGTAGGGTGGCCGAAGCGTCGAGGCAGGGGAAAGCGTTCGTGTTCGAGACCGTGGCGTGGGTGCTGGCGATCTGGGCGATGACGGTTGCCGTCGTCTACGCCGCCAACCGCGTGGTCTCCGGATCACCCGCCCTGACCCGGTTGCCGTTCCAGTCCGGGTGGTTACCGCACGAGCATGCGTTGTCGCGGTATCACGTGCGCTGGTATGCGGCCACATTGGTCTTTCTGGCCTTCGACGTGGAGATGCTGTTCATGTACCCCTGGGCGGTGGTCGTCGCGGAGCTCGGCGTCTCGGCCATCGTCGAGATGTTCGCGTTCCTCGCGGCTCTGTTCGTCGCCGTCGTGTGGGCATGGCGGGAGGGGGCGCTGCGTTGGGCGTGAGGGATCTCGTGGCGCGCTGGGCGGTGCGGCGGCCGCACGTCCTTCCCGTCGAGGTGCCGGGGCAGTGGCGGTTACGGGCGCTGCTGGACCACGAACTGGCACTGAGGGACTGGCCGGTCGCCTCCTCGCCGGCCGACGCCGACATCTTGGCCGTGTGCGGTCAGCCAGGGCCGGAGCTGTCCTCGGCAGTCGACGTGGTGTGGGATCAGATGCCCGGCCCCCGGGTCCGAACGCCGGTGACCGACGGAGACGGCATCGGGTCCGCGCTCGACGGGGCCCTCGCCGCGCTGCGCGACACCCACCGAGACGATCCGCGTGAGCCCGGACCTCCTCACGGCGGCGGGGATTCGGGGGAATCGGACATGGATTCCCACGCGCACATGGAGTCCCACTCGGACATGGCGCCCGCCGGGATCCCGCTCGCCGAGGGGGCCGAGGACCGCGACGGACTCGAGATGGACGTGCTGCACGTCAGATTGGGCCCTATTCTGCCGCACTGGCCCGGTGGCTTCGTGTTGCGTTGTGAGTTGCACGGTGACGTCATCGCCGGCGCTGACGCCGTGAGCCTGGACGCCGGGCAGTATCCGCTCGCGACCGGAGACAGAGCGCCGGCGGCCAGACAGTGTGACCACATCCTCGACGTGCTGGACCTCGCCGGCTGGCCGGGTGCGGCGCAACGAGCCCGCCGGGCACGCGACGCGCTGCTCGTCGGCGCCGAGCCGGCCGAGACGACGGCGCTGCTGGACGACCTGGAGCTGGCAGTGTGCCGATCCCACGTGCTGCGCTGGTCGCTGAACGGGTTGGCGACCCTCAATCCCGACGATCTGCGCCGCCGCGGCCTGCCTGCGACCTGGGCCGGCGACGCCCACGACCGGCTGCTGCGGCAGATCAGCCAAGCCCGCGAGAACACTGCCCCGGAAGTCATCGACGCGGACATCCTGGGCTCGCTGCCCGACATCGTGGCCGGGCTCGACGTCGCAGCTGCGCGTGTGGTGATCGCCGGTTTGGGCATCGACACGGCGGAACACGGGACACGATGACCGAACCATCGAGCATTGCGGTGTCCGCCGTCTGGACGCCTCTCGCAGCGGTGCTGCTGGCCGCACTCGCGTGGTACGCCGCCGGGCTCACCGCCGGGCTGAACGCGTCCGCGCCCGTCCGGACTGCGCTGATCGCGCCGTGGTCGGAGGCGGCGCGATTGATGCGCCAGGCCCGCCGCGGCACCGTGGCCGCCGACCGCCTGCTGGGACGCATCGGTGTCACGGGCATGCTCGCCGCGGCTCTGCTGATGGTCACCGTCATTCCGCTGGGCGGGTGGACCCTGCTGGATCTCGACGTCGGTGTCGTGTGGTTCAACGCCGTCGACGTCATGGTGTGGGCCCTGGTGTGGATGGCGGGGTGGGGCCCGAATTCGGTTCACCCGTTGATCGGTGGGTACCGGTTCCTGGCCCATGCTCTCGGCTACGAGCTGCCGCTGATGTTCGCGTTGGTGGCACCGGCCATCGCCGCGCAGAGCCTGCGGGTCGGCACCGTCGCCGCAGCGCAGCAGGACCTGTGGTTCGTCGTGTGGATGCCGGTCGCGTTTGTGGTGTATTGCATTGGTGTGGTGGCTTTCTCGGTGTCGGGACCGTTCCGTGCCGCGCGTGGTGACGACATCGCCGGCGGGGTGACCGCGGAGTTGTCGGGGGCGGACCGGCTGCTCTTCGAAGCGGGCCGCTATGCGTTGCTGGCGGCGGGCGCCGCTTTCGCCGTGCCGATGTTCCTCGGCGGTGGTGCCGGCCCGCTGCTGCCGGACTGGTTGTGGACCATCGTCAAGACGGTGGCCGTCCTGACTGTCCTGGTATGGGCCAAGCAGCGGATACCGGCGGTGCGGCCGGACAAGTTCCTGGAGTTCGGGTGGCTGGTGCTGCTGCCCGCGGTGGTTCTGCAAGACCTCGTCGTCGCTGTCGTCGCCGTGTGGAGGGGCTGATCATGATCACACACATCGTCTTCTGGGTGGCGGCGGCGATTGCCGTCGCGGCCGGTGCCGCGGTGTTCTGGGTGAACTCGATGGCGCGGGCCACCTATGCGCTGGCGGCGTCGTTCGTTGCGGTGGGCGTCGCCGTGCTGCTGATGCAGCAGAACTACATCGGCGTCATCGTCATCTTGATGATGGTCATGGAGATGGCCGTCATGGCGGTCTACATGGTCATGTTCATGGGGATGAACCCGGCACTGATGCCGATGAGCATGGTGCACGGCAAACGTCTGTCGCTGGCGATCGCGATCGCGGTCTTCGCGGTGCTGTCGGCAGGTGCGCTGCTGGTGGACTGGCCGGCCCGGCGGGGGGTGCCGGCCCCGGACGTCACGGCCGCGCTGGGGGAGGCGCTGATGGACGCGAAGATGCTGGTGATGATCGTCGTCAGCCCGGTGATGGTGGCCACCATCATCGCCGGGGTGGTGCTGGCCAACCGGCGCACCCGCTACGACCGGTTGGGTGACGATCTCGATCGGCGCCCGGCCCGCGACCCCCAACCGGGCGGGGTGGGGCGATGACGCTGCAGACCGTGCTGATCGTCGCGGCGGCCATCTTCTCCGTCGGCCTCTATGGTGCGCTGTCGCAGCAGGTCGTCGTCATGGTGATGATGGGACTGGAACTGATGATCAACGCTGTCATCCTGGCCGGCGCCGCCTTCTGGTGGTTCCTGGCACCCGATCCGACCGGGCAGGTGCTCCTGCTGGTGGTCATCGCGGCGATGACCGTCGAGATGGCCATGGGATTCGCGGTCGCGACGATGCTGCACCGGGACCGGCAGGCCGACATGACCGACATGGCGACGGACCTGTCCGGGTGATGCCGCCATGACCGCCGGCGAAGCCATGCTGTGGGCGCTGGTCCTGCTGCCCGCTGCCGCGGGTGCCGCGCTGCTGTCGGGCCCGTTGTGGGGTGCGCGACCCGGCCAGGCGTGGGGTGCGGTCTCCGTCGGTGTCTCCGCGCTGGTGCTGGGACTCTCGCTGGGGTGTGCGGTGGCCCGCCCCGCGGTGTCGGTGCCGTTTGTCGCGGGAGCCGACTTCGGCCTGCGCGTCGACGGTCTGGCCGCGGTCGTGACACCCGCGATCGCTGCGGTGACCGTGCTGGTGTTGGTGTTCGCCGGCGCGGAAAGCGCATTGGCGCGCGGACGGTTTCACGGCGCGATGCTCGTGTTCGCCGCGGCGGCGATGCTGACGGCCACCGCGTCGACGATGCCGGCGCTGCTGCTGGCCTGGGAGGTGATGGGCGCGGCGTCGTATGTCCTGATCGGATTCCGGTGGCGTGAGCAGAGCCGGGTGTCGGCCGGGCTCGCCGCGTTTGTCACCACTCGCTCGGCGGACCTCGGCCTCTATCTGGCGGCCGGGGCCGCCCTGGCGGGTGGGGCCGGTCTCGCGCTGGCCGACCTCGCCGATGCCGAGGCCGGATGGCGGCACGCGATCGCCGCCGGTGTGCTTGTGGCCGCCCTCGGGAAAGCGGCACAGCTGCCGTTCTCGTTCTGGCTGTCGCGGGCGATGCACGGGCCCAGCCCGGTCAGCGCGCTGCTGCATTCCGCGGCGATGGTGGCGATGGGCGCCTATCTGCTACTGCGGGTGGCTCCGTTGTTGGCGGCGACCGGTTGGGCCGACATCGTCGCGGTGGTCGCCGGCGCCGCCACCGCGGTGTTGCTGGGAGTGGTCGCGCTCGCCCAGCGTGACCTCAAACAGCTGCTCGCCGCCTCGACATCGGCTCAGCTGGGGTTCGTGGTGATGGCCGCGGGTCTGGCAGCAGTCAGCGGGGGAACGGCTCAGCTGATCGCCCATGCCTTCACCAAGGCGGGGCTGTTCCTCGCCGCCGGTGCGTGGTTGACGCTGGTGGGCAGCAAGCAGCTGTCCGACCTCGCCGGGGCGGGGCGACGCTGGCCCCTGCTCGGCACCACCGCGACCGTCGCCGCGCTGGCGCTCGCCGGGGTTGCGCCGCTGTCGTTGTGGGCCACCAAGGACGCGGTGTTGGCTGCCGCCCTGGCGCGCTCACCGTGGCTCTACGGCGCGGGACTGCTCGCGGCGGTGCTGTCGGCCGCCTACGCCGCGAAGATCGTGCGGGTGATCTGGCAGGCCGGACGACGCTCCGGTGATGCCGCGCCGGACGACGCCTCAGCACGACTGACGCTGCGCGAACGTGCCGTGCTGCTCGTGCTCGCCGTCGGTGCCGCGGTGGCGGGAGTGCTGGCTCTGCCACCGTTGCGCGCGGCGTTCGGCCGGGTGGTCGGCGCCGGTGAAGCGCCGCATTCGTCGGTCACCGAGTTGATCGTGTCGGCCGCACTCGCCCTGGTCGTCGTCGCGGTGGTGCTGCGTTTCGGGGTGCCCGAACCGCGTTGGGCGGCGGGGTGGTTGGGACTCGAGCGCATCGCAGACGCCGTCGTCGTGCGGCCGACGACGGTGGTGGCTGCGGCGTTGGCCAGATTCGACGACCGGGTCCTGGACCGCGGTACCGACGCGGTGGGCACGGCGGTGATGCGGATGGCCGGCTGGTCGGCCCGCGTCGACGGTCTGGTCCTCGACGGAAGCGTCGCGGCGGCCTCGACCGGCACCATGGGGCTGTCCCGGCGAACCGGCCGGTTCGAACTGCGGGGCATCGACGGTGCGGTCGAGACGCTGGCCGCGTGGATCGCCCGACTCGGTGCACTGGCCCGCCGGCCGCAGAGCGGTCAACTTTATCACTATTACGCGCTCGCCGTGGTTCTGGTGATGTGCGGTGCCCTACTTCTGCTGGTGGTGACATGACGTGCTGAGCCTGCTGGTCTTCCTTCCCCTTGCCGCCGCCGCGGTGCTCGTCGCCGCGCCGCGGATCACCGACGCCGCGGCGCGGTGGCTGTGGGTGGCCGTCGCCGCGGTGGAAGTGATTCTGACGGTGGGTATCTGGGTCACCTATACGGCTCCGGAACCCGGCCGGCTGGCCTTCGACGAGCAGGTGCCGTGGATTCCGGGCGTCAACAGCAGCTACCACGTCGGGGTCGACGGACTGTCCTTACCGCTGGTGATCATGACGGCGGTGCTCTTCCTCGCCTGCGCGGTCTACAGCCTGCGTGGCTCCGAACGCAGTCGCGCCCAGGCGGCGCTGTTCCTGTTCCTGCAATGCGTGAGCATCGGCCTGTTCGTGGCCGCCGATCTGATCCTGTTCTTCGTGTTCTTCGACCTGTCGATCGTCGCGATGTACTTCGTCATCACGGGGTGGGGCCACGGCCAGGCGGGCCGCTCGGCGATCAAGTTCTTCCTCTACACCTTCCTCGGCTCGCTCGCGCTGCTGGTCGGCTTCATCGGCCTCTACATCGCGGCGCAACCCCACACGTTCGACATGGTGGATCTGATCGCGGCCACCCCGTTGGCGGGCAGCCCGGTGACCGGCGGGCTGGTTCTCGGCGCGATCCTGCTCGGGCTGGCGGTCAAGACGCCGACCTTTCCGTTCCACACCTGGTTGCCGCCCGCGCACACCGACGCACCGGCGATCGGGTCGGCGGTGCTGGCCGGTGTGCTGTTGAAGATGGGGACCTACGGCTTCGTGCGGATCGCCATGCCGATGCTGCCGCAGTCGTGGCGCAGCTGGGCGTGGGTGATCGTGGCCGTCGGCATCGTCTCGGTGCTCTACGGGGCGCTGGTGGCGTTGGCGCAGAAGAACCTCAAACGAATGATCGCCTACACCTCGGTCAACCACATGGGCTACATCGTGATGGCCCTCGGTGCGGCCGGGCTGATCGCCGGCAGCACCGCCGAGGCCCGTTCCATCGCCGTCACCGGTGCGGTGACGCAGATGGTCAGCCATGGGTTGATCACCGGGGCCCTGTTCCTGCTCGCGGGTGTGCTGTACGACCGCGCGGGCACCTACGAGCTCGACGCTTACGGTGGCCTGGCCGGCGCCGCGCCCAGACTCGCCACCCTGTTCGCTGTCGGTGCGTTCGCGTCACTCGGGTTGCCGGGGTTCTCCGGTTTCATCGCCGAGTTCCAGATGTTCACCGGCAGCATCGCCGCAGCGCCGGTCACGGCCGTGGCTCTGCCCGGCATCGTGATCACCGCGGCGCTGTTCCTGCGCGCGTTCCAGCAGGTGTTCACCGGTCCGGCCGACGGTCGCAGCGACGGTTTCGTGGATCTGCGCCCGCATGAGACCGCGCCTACGGCAATGCTTCTCGTGCTGTCGGTGGTGATCGGTGTGCTGCCGGGGCCGCTGTTGGCGCTCATCGAGCCGGCCGTGGACACTGTCATCGGCCTGCTCGGGCGGTGACGGCCATGCACGTGCTGGCGATGCTGCCCGAGGCGCTGGTGTTCGCCGGGGCGCTGATGGTCTTGATCGTCGGCTCGTATCTTCCCCGACGGCGGCTGTGGTGGACCCGGGTCATCGCGGTCGCGGCCCTGATCGGTGCGCTGCTCGCCGGAGCCGTCCAGATGGCGGGGTCGGACTCCGCGGCGTTCGCCGAAACGTTCGTCGTCGACTCGGTCACCGGCGTCGCCAGAGTGATCGCCCCGTTGGCGACCGTGCTGGTGATCCTGGTGGCCAGTGAGGAGATCAGCGGAAGCGCCCGGGAGAGCGAGAGTTACGCGCTGTTGCTCAGTGCGACGGCGGGAGTTCTGGTGTTGGCGGGTACGCAGGACCTGCTGGTGCTCGCGGTCGGCTTCCTGCTGGCCAGCATCCCGCTGTACGCGCTCATCGGTATGGGTCGTTCACCGGCTGCCGCGGAGGCGGCCATGAAGACGTATCTGCTGGGGGCGTTGTCGGGCATTCTGCTGCTGCTCGGTATCACGCTGCTCTTCGGTGGGACGGGGACCACCGCGTACGGCGAACTCCGCGGCCTGCTTGCGGAGATCCCGGCGCCGATCGTGGTGGCCGGGTCGGTGGGCGTCGTGGCCGGTCTGCTGTTCAAGGCCGGGGGAGTGCCGCTGCACTTCTGGGTGCCGGACGCGGCGCAGAGCGCCCAGGGCTTCGTGGCGATGTTCGTGACGACGGTGCCGAAGATCGGTGCGGTGATCGCGCTCTACCGGTTGGTCGAGATCCTTCCCGCCGGGCTGGCCTGGCCCGGTCTGATCGGCGGGATCGCCGTCGCCAGCATGACTTTGGGTAACCTGGCTGCCTTCTGGCAGGATGATCCACGGCGGCTGCTCGGCTGGTCGACGGTCAGCCAGGTCGGTTTCCTGCTGGTGCCGGTGGCCGCGGCGGGCCGCAGCGATCTGGCACTTCCGGCGATGCTGTTCTACCTCGTCGGGTACACCGTGACCAACATCGCCGCCTTCGCGGTGACCACGGCGGTGCCGGACGCACGGGAGCTGTCGGCCTACCGCGGAATCGGCCGAACGCAGCCGTGGTTGACGGGAGCGCTGATCGTGGCGCTGCTCGGTCTGCTCGGCACTCCGCCGCTCGCGCTGTTCGTCGGCAAGTTGACGACCGCCAGCGCAGCGTGGGAAGCCGGCGCGGCGTGGCTCGCCCTCGCGGTGTTCGTCAACACTCTGCTCAGCCTCTTCTACTATCTGCGCTGGATCGTGCCGTGCCTGCAAACGTCTGCTGAGATGGAACGCTCTGTGCCGCAGCATGTGTCAGCGTGGATTGCAGTGGTCACGGCGGGGTTCAGCTTGGCGATGGGCGTGGCGGCGGGGTTGGTGTTCGGCGTTGTGGGATAGCCCCTGACCGCGAACGGCCCCCTCGTCGCCGAGGGGGCCGTCCGGTCAGTCAGCGGGCGACTCAGTCGTCGCTGCCGGAATCGCTGCCCGAATCCGAGCCGCTGGAGGTGCTGCCGGAATCCGAGCCGCTGGAGGCGCTGCCGGAATCGTCGGAGGCGCTGCCGGAATCGTCGCCGGCCGCCTCATCGGTGGAATCGTCGCCGGCATCCTCACCGGCTTCGTCGGCGCCATCCTGTACCGCGTCGTCGTCCGCGGCGTCCTCGTCGACGACGTCTGCGTCAGAGACATCGTCGTCCGTGGCGTCCTCGTCGACGGCCTCGTCCTCGGTCGCGTCTTCGCCCGTGGCGTCACCCTCGGTGGTGCCGTCGACCTCGGTGGTGCCCTCAACGGTGTCTTCGTCGACGGCCGGAGCCTGGTCCTGCTCGGGCACCGTCTCCTCGGTGGTCTCAGGGGCGGCAGCTTCTTCAGCGGCCCCCTCGGTGCCCTGTTCGTCCGTGGCTGTCTCGGTGGCGCTGTCGACGTCGACCGGGATCAGCTCGCCGTTCGGCAACTCGGTGGACGACGCGGAGGTCAGCGTGACGTCCGCGGTGGTTTCACCGGTCTCGGCGCCTTCCTCGTCCTGCGCCGGGGCGAAGATCTCGGCAATCGCCTTGGGCAGTTTGACGAAGAACGCGTCGATGGGTCCGTCCTCGCTGAACAGGCCCGGGAAGGTCTCCCACTCGGCGGCGACGCTGGGCTGGTAACCGTTGAGGAACGCGTTGAGCACCTTGGCCGGAGCGTTGACCACCTCGCTGATCGCGGTTTCCCAGTCGCCCTCGTAGAGCGACCCGGAGATCACGTTCAGGATGTCGGTGAACTGGTACATCGCGGTGATCGGCGGGCTCAGAAGCGAATAGGCGTAGCCGGTGGCGGCGTTGCCTCCGCCGACGAAGACGGCGTCGAGCACCTCGCCGATCTTCTCGGCGCCGAAGCCGCGCGCGATGTCACCGGGGATCTCGAACGCCGGGAACAGCGGCCAGCCGGCCTCGCCCAGTCCGAAGACGCTCCAGCTCACCACATCGCGGAACGCCATGGTGAACTGGCCGTTGAGCAGGTTGTTCCACGCCGACTCCAGCACCGCGGGCAGCTCGTTGAAGTGTTCGGTCACGCCGGCCGCGGACCCCGACAGACCGCTGCCGATCGTCTCGGCGTACCCGGGCAGGTCGGTGAAGAACTGAGTCAGGCCCGGCACCGGGTTGAAGACGATGCTGGCGACTTCGTCGTACAGCACCGGACTGGTGGCGATCTGCCACAGCGCCGGCAAGGTCACCATGCCCAGATCGGAGCTGCGCGCCACGACGTTGTCGAACGTGGACGAGATCGTGTCGCCCCACACCCCGATCGGATCGATCCAGGCGGACAGTTCCACCGCCCGGTCCTGCACCGCAGCGGGCATGGCAGGCGCCGCCGGGTTGATCGCGATGGCGGATGCCCCCACGAGGGCGACACCGGCCATGAGCAGCTTCTTGTCGCGGCGAGCCGGCGGGGTGGGCGCAGACCAGATGCCCGGGTCTGAGTCGGCACGTAGGGCCAATTGCACGATTTCTCCTGTTGATCACGAACTTCGACGATAGCCAGTTCAGGCCACCGGGGAGGTTAGTGCAGGCTTACCTAATCAACAAGAGCTACGTCATCGACAAAAACGGCGTCATCGACAAAAACGGCGTCATCGACAAAAACGGCGTCATCGACAAGAACGGCGTCATCGACAAGAGCTACACCCCGCTCAGGTGAGGAAGCGTTCGGTGTAGGACGAGAAGCGCCGGCGCAACTCGTCGGCGTCGAGTCCGAACATCTGCGCTGACGTGTCGACCCGGCCATGTCTGCCCCTGCGGTGACCGGCCAGATAGGCCGAGATCGCCGAGCGGGCCGCATCGGTCAGCGGCTCGGCGGCAACGTCGTACAGCCTTTCCGCGGTGCCCATCTCGTCGGCCATGAAGTCGTCGAACCGCACGTCCAGCGAGCGGTGCGCGGGGATGGCGTCGCGATCGCGGACGCACATGTCGAGGAGCCGTTCGAGCCGATCCACCCACGCCGCGGCGATCTCCTCGACGTTCACGACGTCGGTGTACATGCGCGCCGAGTAGGTGATCATCGCGATCATCGACAGCGCCACCGGCACGGGATCGCGGTGGGTGAAGGCGACCACGGACCCGGGCATGACGTGGTCGATGACCGGCAGCTGGCCGAGATGCTGGGGCGACTTCAGTACCCACCGACGTCCGCCGCGGAGGAACTGCAACGCCTTGAGCTGAACGACCAGGTATTCGTAGGACGTGGTCTGGTCGTGGCTCCAGTAGTACTCGGTCCACCGGGGAACATGGGCCAGCGTCTCCATCAACATCGTCGAGAAATCGTTGGCCAGCAGCTGAATTTCCTCGTGCGCATGGTCGGTGGTCATCTCGTGCATCAGCGCGAAATTCGGCATCAGTGTGTCCATCGTCTGCACCGCGACGTCCATTCGCGCGATCCTCGGATCCGGGTCGAGGTCGGTTTCGGCTGGCAGCGGAAACGGTTCGACGCTCTCCCAGTAGGGGAGGCTGCGAAACGTGGGCGCCGCGGCGAGCATGTTGTGCAGGTGGGTGGTCCCTGACCGGGGCAGGCCGGCAATGACGACCGGCGGCTGCAGTTCGATGTCGTGGATCTGCGGATGGCGGCGAACGAGATCCGTCAGCAGCAGCCGGTTCTTGAGGCACTGCAGTAGCTGCATGTGGAAGTTCACGATCCCCACGGGGTGCATGTCGATCTCGGTGAGTTCGGCGACATATCGCTCCAGCCGCTCGCGGTAGTCGTCGGGGCCGAAGTCGGTCAGTCCGGTGGCCTCGCGTGCCCGTCGATGCATCACCTCGGTGTCGAGGGGGCAGTCGGGCGCCAACGTGGCCATCATCTCTCGGAGCTGTTGCGCCTGCGGTGTGTAGCGCGGTGCGGCGAGGTCATCAAGCGAGACGACGGTGTCTGTGGCATCGGTCACAGCGATTTATGTTACTGTCAGTTTCGTAATGACGACAGAGATCGGGCGTCCCCGGAATCGCGGCATCGACGACGCGGTGCTGAGGGCCACCGTCGAGCTGCTCACCGAATCCTCCTACGCCGACCTGTCCGTGGACGCCATCGCTGCTCGTGCGGGTACCAGCAAGCCGGCGATCTACCGGCGCTGGCGCGGCAAGGCGCATCTGGTGCACGAAGCGGTGTTTCCGCGCACCGAGACCACCGAACTGCCTGACACCGGATCGCTCGAAGGTGACGTCCGGGAAATGCTGCGTCGGACGCTGACCGTGCTCAGCACACCGGCGGCACTGGCGGCGCTGCCGGGCCTGGTCGGTGAGATGGCCTCGGACCCGACGTTGCACACCGCCCTGCTCGAACGGTTCGGCGACGTCCTCGTCGGCGCCCTCACCGACTACATCGATGCGGCCGCGCAGCGCGGCGACATCCGTCCGGGCATCACCGCCGCGGACCTGGCCGAGGCGGTCGCGGGGATGACCTTCCTGGCCCTGCTGACCCGCGGCGCGCTTCTCGACGAGATGTGGACGCAGCGCACGGCCCGCCTGATCACGAAAGGAATCAGTCCATGAGCACCGATGCCGATGCCGGCTCTACCGGTGAGGTCACTGTCGCCTGGCGAGAACTGCTCGACACCCTTCGCAGACTCGACGACTCGTTCATGACCGGACCCAAAGCGGTGCGCGACGACCGCCATGTGGCGGACGGCTATCGCATGATCGCCACCACTCTCGGCGTCGCATTCGACACCTACCTGTTCGCCGATCCCACTCGGCCGAGGTGGCTGGAGCTCAACTCGCCGTTCCGGCCGGACCGCCGCTGGGGCGGAGACAACACCGACGCCATCTATTACATGTGCCCGATCGACCCCACCCGGCGCTACCGGATCTCGGGCAATCGCGGTGACAGCGTGTACTTCTCGATGACCGCCTACAACGAACCCTCTCCCGGCGCATGGTCGGACCGCATCGTCACGATCCTGCGTGACGACGACCTCGATGTCGACTCCGACGGCAACTTCACCTTCGAGTTCGGCCCACAGCCCGACGCCGCGGTCCTGATGACCCGCGACTATCAGGCCGACCCGCTCACCGGTCGCGCAGTTTCGTGGTCGATCGAGGCGCTGGATCCACCCGCGCCGTTCCGGCACGGCTCGGACGAGACCGCGGCGGCGCTGCGGGCCAGTGCGGCCTGGTTGCGCACGATGTTCGCGATCGTGCCGCTCGCGGTGGGCGTTCGAAACTCCGACTCGCACCAACTCGGACACGAGACATCGTTGACTGTCAACGATTTCGCCGAGCCATATCAGGTTCCCGATGCCAATTTCGGCTGGTCGGCGCGCGACGCCTGCTACTCCTACGGCAGTTTCGATCTCGCCGAGGACGAGGCGTTGGTCATCACCCACCGGCCGCCGAACTGCAGGTTCTGGAACATGGTGATCTGGAACCAGTTCATGGCGGTGCCCGGGGTGACCGACGCCCGCAGTTCGGTCAACGGCTTCACCGCGGCACCCAACAGCGACGGTTCGGTGACGATCGTGGTCTCCCGGGCCAGCACGCCGCATCCCAATTCGCTGACCACGCTGGACTATCCGCGCGGGAACCTGGCGTTTCGCTGGTTCCTCGCCGATGCGGTGCCGGTGCGCCCCGAGGTGCAGCTGGTCGACGTCGCCGACGCGCCGACGGCGGTGGGCTGACCTCACTGGTGGACGATCAG
>NZ_BLTG01000109.1 GCF_017312405.1 Mycobacterium sp. PO1 | reverse complement strand
AAACCAACACTGCTCCAAAAACTCCCGCCACTGAAACGGCCGCACAAACACAAACCGCACCGCATCCAGAGCCATCGCAAAAAACCCACCAACAGCCTGCATCGCCCCCGACAACCCATTGGGCAGACTGATCCCGGTCGACCACCGCTCCGGACCTTTGACCGCCATCAGGGAGCTCCTCCAGGTTCCTCGTGGGCCGTGAACCCGCCGCTGAGGTTGACCGGTTGCGCCGCTCCGAGGCTGGTCACCTCGGCCTCGAGCGGTGGGTAGCCACCCGGCCGTTCGGCGAAGCCGAGATCCTCATGTCTCGTGGGCTCGAAGTCGTGCACCCCGGCGACATCGACGCCACCAGGCGACGTACCGGCCGGCGAAAAGCCCTGCTCGGCTGCTTTTGTGCTGGCGCACAGCAACGTCATGTCTGGTTTGTGCTGGTGCATCACCGAATCCAGCCCGAGTCCGACCCCACGAAACCACCCCGGCCGATCGGTCGAACGGTCGAGCGCGTCCTCTGCAGCGATGACGCGCGCTGCGGCGCCGTCCATCTGAGGCGCGCAGTCGTGCTGCCGAAATGTCGTCACCGCCGTCGGTGCGTTCAGGGCGTGCTCCATCGTGATCTCGAAGCGCAGCCGCGCTTCGGGGCCGATCATTGCGTGACGGTGGATCTTGACCGCCGCCATGGCTAAGTGTTCTTCAGTTGCCGGAGATTCGTGGAGATATGGGCGAACGTGTGACTCCGAACCTCTCGGGCAGCCGGGCACCCGCTGGGATGGTCCCCCGCAACGACGGTGGGTCCCGACGGGCGCGACGAATGGCATGCGATCTCTCCAGTGGTGCAGAACAGGAATCAGGTGACGGCGCCGGCCGTCTTGAGCTCGATGATGCGGTCCCAGTCCAGCCCCATCTCCAGCAGGATCTCGTCGGTCTGTTCGGCGAATCCAGGCGCCGGCCCCGACGTCGGTGCGGCGACGTCGAACTGCACCGGATTGGCCACCAACTCGAGTTCGCCCGCCTGCACCAGGTATTCGTTGGCGCGGACCTGTGCGTCCTCGGCGGCCTGAAGTGTGTCTTGAACCGGGGCCCACGGGCCGGCCAGAGTTGCGAATCGTTCGCTCCACTCCACGAGTGGGCGCTTCTTCATGGCTTCGGTGAGAATCTCGGTGGCCGCCTCGGTGTTCTCGGCGATCGACTCACCTGTGGCGAACCTCGGGTCGTCGATCAACTCCTCCAGGTCCATGTGCCGGCACACGTCGGCCCAGAACTTGGTCGGCTGCATCATCACAAAGGAGATGTAGCGGTCGTCGGCCGTCGGATAGAGGCCGACCAGCGGATTGATCGGCGAGCCGTGCACACCCGGTGGGAACGCCTCCATGCGTTGGTCGAGGTGTTTCGTCAGCGCCACCGTGTGTCCCATCGACCAGAGACCGCTGCCCAGCAGCGACACGTCGACGACCGAAGTCTCTCCGGTGCGTTCGCGTTTGAGCAGCGCCGCGGCTATGCCGCCGGCCAGGTTCGTGCCCGAGATGGTGTCCCCGTACGCCGGACCGGGCGGGCCGATCATGCCGGGCATGTCCGGCGGGGTGATGGTGCGCGCCGTGCCGGCCCGGCACCAGAACGCGGTCATGTCGTAGCCGCCCTTGACCGATTCTTCGCCGCGCGGTCCCAGAGCGCTGCCACGGGCGTAGATGATGTCCGGGTTGACCGCACGGATGTCGTCGACGTCGATGCCGAACTTCTGGCGATGACCGGGAAGGAAACTGGTGAGGAAAACGTCGGAGCGCCGGGCCAGCTCCAGCAGCATTTCCCTGCCCTCTGGCACCGACATGTCCAGACCGATGCTGCGCTTGAGCCGGTTGGCATGCTCGATGTTCGGGTTGGGGTCGCCCTCGACGCGCAGCAGACCGGTCTGACGCAGTCCGCGCTGCGGATCTCCGGTGACGGCGTGCTCGACCTTCACCACGTCGGCGCCCCATTCGGCGAGCACGGCGCCTGCCGACGGCACGAAGCCGTACATGGCGACTTCGAGAACGCGAATTCCGTCCAGCGGCTTGCTGCTCATACGATTTCCTTCTTCGCGCAAGCGCTCATCAAGCGTGCTCTCTTCTTCGCGCAGGCGCTCATCAGCCCACCACCTCTGCGAGCGTCTTGGACTCCAGGAACTCTTCGAGTCCGGCCCGGCCCATCTCGCGGCCGATGCCGGACTGCTTGTAGCCGCCGAACGGGCTGTCCGGGCTGAAGTAGTTGCCGCCGTTGATCGAGAAGGTGCCGGTGCGGATGCGGCGAGCGAGCGCCTTGGCGCGTTCGGCGCTACCGAACACCGCGCCCGACAGCCCGTAGATCGAATTGTTCGCGATGCGCACCGCGTCGTCGTCATCGGTGTAGGAGATGACGACCAGCACGGGTCCGAAGACCTCCTCCTGGGCGATCTCGCTGTCCGGTTCGACATCGGCGAGCAGAGTGGGCGTGTAGAAGAAGCCGGGGTCGACTTTCTCGCCGCCGGTGACCAGTGTCGCGCCGGCCGCGACGGCGCGACGCACCATCGCGTCGACCTTGTCGCGCTGCTTCTCACTGATGAGCGGGCCCATGTAGGTCTTCGGGTCGGCGGGGTCGCCGTAGCGGACCAGCCCGAAGTTGTTCTTGATCAACTCGACGATCTGGTCCTTGTGCTTCTCCGGCACCAACAGTCGCGATGTCAGCGCGCACCCCTGACCGGCATGGGTGACCATGCTGAACGCCGAGAACAGCGCTGCGGTGTTGAAATCGGCGTCGTCGAGGACGATGGCGGCGGACTTGCCGCCCAGTTCGAGGAACACCTTCTTCAGGGTGTCGCTCGCCGCGGCCATGATCGCCCGGCCGGTCGGTGTCGACCCGGTGAAGGTGACCATGTCGACGTCCGGGCTCGTGGTCAACGCGACGCCGACGGCGGGGTCCGCGCCGGAGAGCACGTTGACGACGCCGGCCGGGATGTCGGTGTGGTTGGCGATCAACTCGCCCAGCGCGAGGGTCACCAGCGGGGTGTCGGGGGCGGACTTGAGGACGACGGTGCAACCGGCCGCCAACGCCGGCGCCAACTTGGCCAGCGCGAGCTGGTTGGGATAGTTGTACGCGATGATCGCTGCGACGACTCCGGCCGCTTCCTTCTCCACCCAGCGGTGGTGCTGCATGCCGCGGCTCTCGATGTTTCCGAGGTCTTCGGTCATCGGGTAGGTCTTCACCAGCTCGGCGTAGTACCGCACGATCTCGATCGGCCCGTCCAGCTGGGCGCCTTGGCACAGCGACTCGGTGGCGCCGACCTCGGCGACGGTCAGTGCCGCGAACTCATCCCGGTGGTCGACCAGCGCCTGATGCAGCTGCTCGAGACAGCGGATCCGCAACGCGGTGTCGGTCGCCCACGTTCCCTCGTCGAAGGCATGCCGGGCCGCCGTGATGGCCGCCTCGGCGTCAGCGACGGACGCGTCGGGCGCGTAACCGAGAACGTCGCCGGTGGCAGGGTTCAGCGACGCGAACGTGTGCTCGGCCTCGAGCAGCTGCCCGCCGATCAGCAGACGCCGAGCCACCTCGCGGCGGTCACCGTTCGCCTTGTGACGATCATTCGAGATCGCGGCTGTGTCCTGCATCGTCCTCCTCCGGAATGACCCGGGATGTGTGATTGAAGTCGTCGTGCAGCCTCACTGTGATGGAAACTGCATTCTCATCTTCGGCGAATCATACATTCGCGAGGGGAGAACTCAAGGAAATGAACCATACGGCGGCTGCCTGCACGAAACCGTGCGACAGTTGAGTAGTAAACGTCTCACCAGTGCGAACATCCAACCCGCGTTGTCTTGCGATACCGCGTCATGCGAGAGTACGGTTCTCATATTCGGAAGGACGATTCTTGATGGGTGAGGGCTGCTTGTGAAGAACGCTGTGGTGACCGGGGGCGCTTCGGGCATCGGCGCGGCGATCGCCGATCGTCTCCGAAACGACGGTCTGCAGGTGGCGACCCTCGACCTGAACCCCGGCGAGGCGAAGTTCTCCTACGCCGCCGACGTCACCGATCGCGCCGCCGTCGACGCTGCTCTCGAAGACATCCGCGCCGAGCTGGGCCCCGTGACGGTCCTCGTCAACGCCGCCGGTCTCGATCGTTTCAAACGGTTCAGCGACCTCACTTTCAACGAGTGGCAGAAAGTCATCGACGTCAATCTGAACGGCACGTTCCACTGCATCCAGGCCGTGCTGCCCGACATGGTCGAGGCCGGGTGGGGACGTATCGTCAACATCTCGTCGTCGAGCACGCATTCGGGCCAGCCCTTCATGGCCCCTTACGTCGCGGCCAAGTCGGCGGTCAACGGATTGACCAAGTCGCTGGCCCTCGAGTACGGCCCGCAGGGCATCACGGTCAACGCGGTTCCACCGGGTTTCATCGACACCCCCATGCTGCGCAAGGCAGAGCAGCGCGGCTTCCTGGGCGACACCGACAAGCAGATCGAGGCCACGCCGGTCCGCCGGATGGGCCGACCCGAGGACATCGCGGCCGCCTGCTCGTTCTTCATCTCCGATGACGCCAGCTACATCACCGGTCAGATTCTGGGCGTCAACGGCGGCCGGAACACCTGAGAGACATCGAAAGGGAGCGGGAGGAACATGGGACGCGTTCAAGGCAAGGTCGCCTTCATCACCGGCGCGGCGCGCGGCCAGGGTCGCAGTCATGCTGTCCGGCTCGCCGAGGAAGGCGCGGACATCATCGCGGTCGACCTGTGCGAGAACATCGACACCATCGGCTATCCGATGGCCACCGCCGACGATCTCGACGAGACCGCCGCCTTCGTCGAGAAGACCGGCCAGCGCATCGTCACCGCCAAGGCCGACGTCCGAGACGCGGCGCAGCTGAAGAAGGCTCTCGAGGATGGCATTGCGCAGCTGGGCGGGTTGGACATCGTTGTCGCCCAGGCCGGTATAGCCGGCATGAAAGGCGATCCGCCGATGCAGGCATGGACCGATGTGATCAACACGAATCTGGTCGGCACCATCAACGCCATCCAGGTGGCGTTACCCCATCTCAAGGAGGGCGCGTCGATCGTCGCCACCGGCTCCACCGCTGCGCTCATGGACGCCCACAACAAGCCGAATCCGGGCAATGACCCCGGTGGGATGGCTTACATGACGTCCAAACGTCTGCTCTCCCAGTACGTGCACGATCTGTCGACGAACCTGGCTGTCCGCGGTATCCGCGCCAACGTCGTGCACCCGACCAACTGCAACACCGACATGCTGCAGAGCCCGCCGATGTACAAGTCGTTCAGACCCGATCTCGACAACCCGACCCGCGCCGATGCCGAACCGGTGTTCGGTGTGCAGCAGGCGATGAAGGTGAACTTCATCGAGCCCGAGGACATCAGTAATGCCATTCTGTGGCTGGTGTCCGACGAGGCCCGCTATGTCACCGGCATGCAGCTGCGCGTGGACGCCGGCGGCTACCTCAAGTGGTACGACTGGCACGTCTAGGAGGACGGCGCGTGAAGGTTTTCGTGGATTCGGGACGGTGCCAGGGGCATACCTTGTGCTCGATGATCGCGCCGGACTCGTTCGAGCTGAGCGACATCGACGGCACCGCCTCGCCGGTCAACGAGGTCGTGCCGGCCGACCAGGAGGACGCAGTGCGCGAGGCTGCACACTCCTGCCCCGAACAAGCCATCTCGATCGAGGAATGACAAGGGAGACAGAAGTCTTGAGTGTCGACGACGTCGTAGACGGCACCGCCGACGACAGCCGTAAGCAGCCGAAGTATCACTTCGACCGGCATACGCCTGAGTATCGGCTGCAGTTCGAGAAGATCACCGAAGAGATGCACAGCAAGTGCCCGATGGCATGGACAGACGTCTACGACGGGCACTGGGTGGCCGCGGGCAGCAAAGAGGTGTTCGAGTTGGCGCGCTGCCCGGCGGTGTCCAACCATCACGACATCTCCGGGGAGACGCCCTACCAGGGCATCACGATCCCGAAGGCCAGCCGCGCCACGGTCGTTCGCGGCGGCATTCTGGAGATGGACGAACCCGAGCACAGCACCTACCGTGGCGCCTTGAACCCCTACCTGTCCCCCGCAGCGATCAAGCGGTGGGAGCCTTTCATCGACGAGATCACCCGTGCCGCAATAGACGAACACATCGAGTCCGGGCGGATCGATTTCGTCGATCACCTGGCCAACGTGGTGCCCGCGGTGTTCACGCTGGCGATGATGGGTATCGAGCTCAAGAAGTGGAACGTCTACAGCGAACCCACCCATGCGTCGGTATACACCCCGGAGCACTCACCGGACCGCGAGAAGATCAACGAGCAGCACCGCGAGATGGGCATCGACATCATCAACAACATGATGGCGATCCGGGAGTGTCCTCGGCCCGGTCTGGTGAACGCCCTGCTCCAGTTGCGCATCGACGGTGAACCCGCGCCGGACATGGAGATCCTGGGCAACCTGGGTCTGATCATCGGCGGTGGGTTCGACACCACGACGGCGCTCACCGCGCACGCCCTGGAGTGGCTCGGTGAACATCCCGACGATCGAGAGCGGCTGAGTCGAGAGCGCGACACGCTGCTGCACCAAGCCACCGAGGAGTTCCTGCGGTTCTTCACTCCGGCCCCCGGCGACGGCCGGACGTTTGCCGAGGACGTCGAGGTCGACGGGCACCGGTTCAAGCAATACGAACGGCTGTGGCTGTCGTGGGCGATGGCCAACCGTGACCCTGCGGTGTTCGAAAAGCCCAACGAAATCATTCTTGACCGGAAAGGCAACCGGCACTTCAGCTTCGGTATCGGTGTGCACCGGTGTGTGGGCTCTAACGTAGCCCGCACGGTCTTCAAGTCGATGCTCACCGCGGTGCTCGACCGGATGCCCGACTACGTGTGCGATCCCGAAGGGACCGTGCACTACGACACCATCGGGGTCATCCAGGGCATGCGCCACCTACCCGCCACGTTCACCCCGGGCAAGCCGCTGGGACCGGGGCTCGACGAGACGATCGAGAAGCTGCAGCGCATCTGCACCGAGCAGGAGCTGGCCCGGCCGATCACAGAACGTAAGGAACGTGCCGTCATCGATTGAGCGATGACGCATTCCGGCCCGTGGCTAGGCGCGAGATGGTTCGATGACAGGCGGTGTAACAGTGGGAGGTGGGCGATGATGCGCAGCAAGCTGGCGGCCGCGTTGTCGGCACTTGTCGCGACAGCGACGTTTGTTGCGCCGCCCTCGTCCGCGGCGGGCATGCAGCTGGGCAACTACGACCTGTGGACCAACAGGTACGACCGCGCCTCCTGGTTCTGGTTCATCTCGACCTGCATCCCTGAGAAGTCTCCGGACTGCATCAATGTCGCCGCGCGGCCGCGCCTGAAGTTCTACGCCTACTACGAGAGCAAGGCGTGGTTGGTCGACGGCCGCTACACCTTCACCGTCGACGTGCCCGACGGCCTGCGGTGCCCCGGGTACAACCTGCCGACCCGCGAAACGTACTCCTGGGATGCGGTCACCTTGGTCGGCACGATCGACTCGAAGTATGACGTCGGCTGCTTCAACGGCCCGCCCGGCACCCAGTTCTGGACCTTCAAACTCGTCCGACTCTGAACCTCTTTGCTCCGCGAGAGTGCGCGGCTGCGCGCGACACGGCGCGCAGTGAAGACATTTCACGCACACTCGTCGCCACTCAGAGCGACGCATACCTCCGGCGGATCCCGTCGAATCGCGACCACATCTGTGTGATCCGCTGCTGCGGAGTGACTGTCGCGGTGTCTCCCGGCAGCTCGGCCGCCAGGTCCGCGCGCTTCACCACGCGCGTGGCCAACGTCGCCGGACGCCCGTCGAGCATGTGCCGGTAGGTGAGGTTGCCCCGCTCGAAACCTTGCGTATCGATCCAGTTGTGGCAGCCCGGATCGTCGTGCGCCAGAACGAGCCGCACCTTGCCGTCGCTGTCGACGGCGGTGCGGCTGGGGGTATAGCTGACCGGTCGATACAGATAATCCATGCTGTTGAAGAACACGCCCATGTTGGTCAGCATCCACAGCCCGTCGTGCATATCGAACTCGACGATCAGCGCCTCGTCGCCGGCCAGCTGCCAGTGCATGTTCGTCGCGGCGCGGCCGCGCTTGACATCGGCGTCGGTGGTATCCATCACCGGGAACCGATTCGGATGCTCGGCGTCGACACCGCCGTAGGTGAACGGGAAGTCCGGCCAGTCCTGCAGCAACCCCATGACGAAATCTCCTGCCCAGCTGAGCGATTCGAGCATCTGAGCGGTCGACGGCAATGGCCGCGGCGACTCCATGTCGACTCGCTCGATGCGCAGCCGGGCCGGCTGCTCGTCCCAGGAGTCGAAACCCTGGCGGATGAACACCTTGCGGGACCCCGAGGTGGTGGGCAGCCAGTTCCCGTGCCGCTCGGGACCACCCAGGAACACCTCGAGCGTACCCTCGTCGGTGACCTGGAGCCGGTCCGCGGACAGGTTCGCTTCCGGCACGTCGCCGAAGGGTTCGTGCAGCACCCCCGGACCGTCCGGACGTGCACCCTGCACGGTGATGTTGACGAATCGGGCGCCACCTCGCTCACCCACGATCCGGTAGGTCGAGCTGCCGTCGATCCACGCTTGCTGATAGGTGAAATCGGCGCAGTCCCCGCCGAGTTTGCGGTTGGGCCCGCAGAACGTGTGCAGGGCGGGATACCGGGTATCGCGCGTCTCGAGGGCCAGGTCGAACGCCTGCCCGAGGTTCTGGGTGAGGAATCGCAGCGCATCGACCCGGTGTACACCCGAACCCGGATTGTGGTCTTTGAAGATCAGCTCCCCGGCCGCGTCGAGGCGGGCGCAGAAGCCGGTCCACGCATGCCGGAGCGCCGCATCGTCGGGACCTTCACCGAACCCCACGATCACTGCCCCAGCTGGATGCGGGACAGCATCTCCGACACCACCTCGCAACCCCGGCGGGCGGCGGCGAGACCACCCTCCTGATCGATGCGTGGCCCGATCAGCTCGAGGTCGACGCCGTGGCGGTAGCCTGCCGCGATCGCGTGCGCCAGGAATGCCTCGACTGGCACGGCGCCGTCGCCGGGTACCGCCCGGGCCGGCAACGCGCGGTCACCGAGGACGTAGTCACTCAGCTGAACCATTTCCAGCCGCGGCATCGCTCGTTCGACCAGCTGGTCCAGATGGGCTTCTGCCCAGCAGTGGAACAAGTCCACGCAGATGCCGAGACCCGCCATCTCGGCCAGCTCGACGGTGTCGGCGAGCGTGTGGGCGATGTGCAGGTCGGCGTACAACCCGGACGCGTTCTCGATGGCGAGTGCAACGCCTGCTCGGTCGGCGTGTTCGCGACACGGCGCCACGGCGGAGCAGAACCGCTCGGCCGCCTCGGCCCACGACGCCTCCCCGCGGCCGCCGGTGAGCATGTAGACCGCACGTGCTCCGACCCGGGCCGCGTCGTCGATGCGCCGGTGCAATTCGTCGGTGGTCGTGAACAGGTGAAACACCGTCTCGACCGAGTAGCCTTCTGCGGTGATCACGTCCGTCAACTCCGGATCGTCGAGCTGCGCGGCGATCAGGCTGAGCCGGCTGACACCGAGATCGCGCCAGTGGCCATGCATTTCGTCTATCGACGCGCCCAGGAACGTGACGCTGTGCACCGAGAGACGCGGGTCAGTCACGCGTCTCGACCTCTACGCCGAACCGCTCGCGGAACGGGCGGAATTCCTCGTGCAGCGCTCCGAGGTCTTCGCCGATGTCGGTGAGCAGCGTGGTTGAATAGCGAAACTTTCCGTGCCGGTCGCCCTTGTTGTGGACCAGATAGTCACGCATCGCCGCCTCGGCGGGGCCGGTGAGATCGCGACCGCAGAACCGGTAGTAGCGGCGGACGGTGCCGACCGGGTCGGCGATGAAGTCGGTGTAGCGCACGTGCAGGATGCGCGGATCGTCGACCAGCGGGTCGGCCATCGTGTTGGCGATACTGGTCCGGGTCAGCTCGAGATGCGTCTTCGCTGCGGTCTTCAGGTCGACCGGCCCGACGATGCCTTCGAGGATGTCGGCCATCATCATCGTGCGCGACGCGGCAACCTGAACGGGATCTCGGTGTAGCCAGAGCAGCCTGGCGTCGGGATAGGCGGCGAACATCTCGGCCAGCCTGAAACCATGGAAACCCTTGAGCACCCAGTACTTCGGCGGTCTTCGGTACTGGAACTGCTGCAACATTGCCTTGTGGATGCGGTATTGCGCGGCCGCGTCGGTGGGCAGCCCGCCGACAACTGTCTGCATCGGTACCCGCCACCACGCGGTCGGGGTCAGCACCCGGAAGTCGAACGCCCACGTGCGCTCGTCCTCCGGCAGCCCGTCGCCGAGCATGTCGTTGTAAGGGTGGCTGTGCAGCCACTTGGGCATCTGCGCGTTGATCTCGCGCCAGTCCGCATCGGCCCGCGCGCGACGTGGGTCGTCCGGGTCCGCGATGCCGGGTGGGGGCGAGGGATACATCACCTCCCAGAATCGCAGGGCGCGCGCGTCCCGGTCGACGGACATCAGCGCGTGCATCAACGTGGTTCCTGAGCGAGGCTCTCCGGTGACGAACATCGGCGCTTGGATCACCTCGCGGGCAACGGGGTAGCGATTGCGGTCCTCGAAGAACTGCAGGCGGATGGTGAGCAGACCGTGGCAGACATCCTCGGCCCGACGGCGCCCGTCCTCGTCCAAGCCGAGGCTGTTGAGGTGGTCGACGACGAGGCCGAAACGCTGCGGCAGCGTCGGATCCCCGAAGTCGGACAATCCGGTCTCGGTTTCTGCGCGCACGAGCATCTGGTCGGCACGCAAGCCGCCACTCACGTGACTCCCCCGCACAGCGCGATCAGTTCGTCCTCGGCGGCTCGGACGTTCTCGGCCGAGGCAGCGGCGTAGTCCAGGCCGGCCATGGCCCCGTAGTCAAGGATCTTGGGGACCCGAAGGCCGGCCTCGACATATTCCTTGACCATGCGCGCCACCTGTTTCGGCGTTCCGTGCGGCACGACGGCCAGAATCATCTCGGGCTCGACCCGGTCCAGGAAGTCGACGATCCGTTCCCGGGTCAGCGCCGAAGGGTCGATGTCGTGGAAGCCGCGCCAGTCGTGACCCATCGGATGATCGAACCCGTAGGAGCCCAACAGTTCCGCGGAGACCTGCAGCAGGAACGACTTCACCAGCGGCGCATTCATAATCTCGGCGAGCGCGGTGTCGTCGCGGCCCATCACACAGACCTGGATGAAGCAGGGCGTGATGGCCATCGGGTCGCGGCCGGCGCGCTCGGCGGATTCGCGCACCCGCGCCAGCTTCTGGGCGTAATCCTGGGGTGTCCAGGCCCCGGCCGGCCACCACCCGTCGGCGTATCGGCCGGTGATGTCCAGGGAACGGGGTCCGCCGGCGCCGATCCAGATCGGCGGGAACCGGCCGTCGTACGGCTCGGTGTCCAGGCGCGCATGCCGAAGTCGGTGGAAGCGTCCGTCGAAATCGACGGGCCCGTCGCTCTCCCAGAGCAGCCGGATCACCTGCAACGCCTCTTCGAACCGGCTCACCGGTCGGTCGAAATCGAAACCATAGGGCTCGATGTTCTCGCTCTCACCGCTGCCCACGCCGAGGATGAAGCGCCCCTTGGCCAGGTGGTCGATCGTCAACGCGCTCTGCGCCAGCGATGCGGGGTGACGCCGCACGGTGTCGACGACGCTGGTGGCGATCGGCACGTTCTCGGTCAGGACCGCGGCCGCCGCTGCGACGGCCATGCCGTCGAGGTGGCGGTGCGGTGACGGCGACGCTGTCGCGAGGTCGGTGAATTCCGGTGTCCAGATCGAATCCGGCCAGAAGCTCACCATGTGGTCGGGCAGCCAGATGGAGTGATAGCGGCCCGCGTCGAGCCGCTCCAACGCGGCGAGGTCCAGCGGCAGCGTGGTTCGCAGGAATGCCGCCGGCTGCACCTTCACCCGATCTCCCTTCGTGGCTTGCCTATCGACGCGGCAGGCCCAGAACCTGCTGGGCGATGATGTTGCGCTGGATCTCCGAGGTGCCGCCGGCGATGGTGCCGCCGAAGCTGCGTGCGTACCGCTCGAACCAGCTCGCGAAGTAGTGATCGAGGTTCATGTGGGCATAAGGGCCCGACGTCGTGGGGTGAATCAACCCGTCGGGACCACTGGCCTCCAGCGCGAGCCCCTCGATACGCTGCTCAGCCTCGGCGCCGAGCAGCTTGGGGATGGACACCGACGCGACGTCGACCTCGCCGCGCGCCGCCTTGGCGATACCGACCGATCCGAGCAGGCGCAGCGCCTCGTAGTCCATGATGCTGGTGGCCAGGGCATCGCGCTCCAGGGGACCGGTCGCCTCGAAGTCGGCGATGGCGTTGGCGATTCGGTCGGCGAAACCGAGCCACATCATCGTGCGTTCGTGCCCGAGGGAGCCGTTGGCGACGCTCCATCCGGCGTTCAGGGGGCCGACGAGATTCTCGACTGGCACGCGCACGTCGGTGAAGAACACCTCGTTGAAGTCGAGATTGTCGATGCCGCACATGTCGGCGAACGGGCGGCACACCACTCCGTCGAGGTCGGTCGGGATCAACAACACGCTGATGCCCTTGTGCTTGGGCGCATCGGGATCGGTCCGCACGAACGTCAGCAGGAAGTCGGCGTCGTGGGCGCCCGAGGTCCACACCTTCTGGCCGTTGACGACGAAGTGATCGCCGTCCAGGACGGCTTTGGTGCGCAGTGACGCCAGGTCGGACCCGGCGCTCGGCTCACTCATGCCCAGCGACGCGGTGCGTTCCCCGCGCAGGACCGGTACCGCCCACTGGTGCTTCTGCTCGTCGGTGCCGAACGTCAGCAGCGACGCCGCGACGATGTTGACGCCCTGCGGATTGAAGCTGTGATAGATGCGGCGCCGGCACAGTTCCTCAGCGTGGACGAAGGTCTGCAACACCGTCGCGTTGCGGCCACCGAACTCGGGCGGCTGCGCCGGCAACAACCAGCCGTTCTCGAACAACAGGCGTTGGAAGTCACGTGCCCACTGGGGCATGTGCGAGACAGATCGGGGCCGCTCGAGTGTGTCCGCAGCGCTCGGGGTGTGCTCGTCGAGGAACGCCGAGAACTCCGCGCGGAACTCCTCGACGTCGGAGTCGAATGCCAGTTGCACTACAGGTCCTTCCCGTATTCCTCGGCGATCATCGCCCGGTGCTCGGCTGCGCCGCCCAGCAGCAACTCCCCCGCCTTCGCCCGTTTCAGCGCGAACTGCACGTCGTTCTCCCAGGTGAAACCCATGGCTCCGAACAACTGGATGCCGTGTTTGAAGACCAGGGACTGGCACTCTCCCGCCGACGCTTTCGCCATCGCGGCGGCCAGGCGCCGGCGCGGATCGTCGGCGGCGATGGTCAGGGCAGCGAAGTAGGCCAGCGCGCGGGCGCGCTCGATGGCGACGTACATGTCGGTCGCCTTGTGCTGGACGGCCTGGAACGTGCCGATCAGCACGCCGAACTGCTGGCGGCTCTTGGCATGCTCGATAACCAGATCGAGGATGCGCTGACACGCGCCGACCATCGTGATCGCCATCCCCATCAGCGCGACGTGCCGCGCCCGTTCGGTGTCGGCGCTCAGACGCTCGCTGTCAGCGACCTTGACCCCGGCGAAGGACACCTCGGCGACGTGCAGGATCGGGTCGAACACCTCGACCCGGCGCGACGTGACGGTAGCGCCGTCGGTCTGCGGGTCGACACAGAACACCCCCGCGGGCGTCACGACGGCCAGTCGCTCGGCACGGTCGCCGTCGAGCACGAACCGGCCGGTTCCGGAGAGCACCCATCCCTGCGCGTCGCGCACGGCCGTCACACCCGAGAGCACCGCGGCACCGGCGACCTGCGGGTCGAACCGATCACCCGCCAGGGGCGCGTACTGCGTCAGCGTCGCGAGGAACGGAGTCGGATCGGTGGCGCGCCCCAGTTCCTCGAGCACGATCGCGAGCTCGACGGCGTTTTCCGGATCAGCCAGTTCGGTCCATCCCGCCTCGAGGTAGCTGGTCCACAGCGGCGCCGGGTCGACACCGTTCTCCGCGATGTCGCGGATCAGCGAAGCCGGGCATTGCTTGGACACCGCGTCACGCACGGTCTCCTGCCACAGCCGCTGATCAGCATCGAATTCCAACAGCATCCAGCGCCTCCGGGATCGTCACGTTCTGGCGAGAATATCATTCTCGTCAATGGTGTCTTCATTCTCCTGAAGGGCATACCGGTTTCCGTCGCGGAATCGCTGAGCGACCGACCAGCAGCCAGCTCCACCAGCGCAGACGCTAAGCAGTCTGCTGGAGAACAGAATTCTTGATATCGAAGAACAACGATCTACACTGGGGGATACCCGCGGTCGCGCCCTCGGCCGCGCGAGAGTGAAGGACTGCATCTGTTGAAAGAGTTCAGTGACGGGACCAGCAGCGGGGACGACGCTGCCGTCCGGGTCCCCGTCATCGACGCCAGCGTGCACATCTTCTGCCAGTCCAACAAGGACCTGAGGACGAACTTCCTGCGTGAGCCCTTTCGCAGCCGCGGGTTCCCGGACTACGAGATGGACTGGTACGGAGCCCCCGGCGGTGAGTACGCCGACCGGACGACGGGTCCCGACGATCAGTACCCGGGTTCGGACCCCGATGTGGTCGCCAAGCACCTGTTCACCGATCGTGGCGTCGACGTCGCGATCCTGCATCCGATGACCCGCGGCATCATGCCCGACCGTCACCTCGGCACCGCGCTGGCCGCGGCCCACAACGAGATGATGGTGACCCGCTGGCTCGAGCATCCTGAACTCGGGCAGAAGTTTCGAGGCACGTTGCGGGTCAATCCCGACGACATCGCCGGCGCGCTTCGAGAGATCGACAAATACAAGGATCACCCGCGGGTCGTGCAGCTGGGCATCCCCTTGCAGTCCCGCGAGCTTTACGGCAAGCCGCAGTACTGGGCGCTGTGGGAGGCGGCCGTCGACGCCGGCTGGCCGGTGGCCGTGCACTTCGAGGTCGGCTCGGGCATCCAGATGCCGCCGACACCCTCCGGCCTCACCCGCACCTATGAACAGTTCGTCGGCTTCACGGCGCTGAATTACCTCTACCACCTGATGAACATGATCGCCGAGGGCGTCTTCGAGCGGATGCCCGACTTGAAGTTCGTCTGGGCCGACGGCGCGGCCGACCTGCTCACGCCGTTCATCTGGCGCATGGACTGTTTCGGGCGCCCACACCTGGAGCAGACACCGTGGGCACCGAGGATGCCCAGCGATTATCTGCCCGGGCACGTCTACTTCGTTCAAGGAAGTCTGGACGGCCCCGGTGACGTCGACTTCGCAGGCGAATGGGCCGGGTTCACCAACAAAGACGACATGGTGATGTACGGCTCGAGCTATCCACACTGGCAGCTCAACGAACTGTCGGTGCCGAGCTCCTACACCGCCGAGCAACGCGACAAGCTGTGTTGGCGCAACGCCGCGCAGTTGTACGGGATCCAAAGTCCGGCGATTTCCGCCTCGGCTGCGGCACAGTAGAGGGACGAGGAGGCATCACCATGACCGTCACCGCCAACCCACGAGTACCTGCCACCGAACGAATCGCGGTCCGGTGCGTCGACTCCGACGTCCACCCGACGCCCCGGCGCGGCGAGCTGACGCAATACATCCCCGAACCGTGGCGCAGCAAGTACTTCCTGACCCGCAAGGTCGGCGACCAGATCTACTACGACGCACCGGATTATGCGCACTCCTACGCAATGCGGGTCGACACGTTCCCGCCCGATGGGGAATTCGCCTGCAGCGACCCCGAACTCGCCTTCAAACAGCTGATCATGGAGGCCGGCGCCGACATCGCGATTCTCGAGCCGGCCGCCTATCCGGCCCGCATCCCGGAAGCCGAGCACGCGATGGCGGTCGCGCTGAACGCCTGGCAGGCCAACCATTGGCTGGACAGCCACAACAACTGGCACGAACGTTGGCGCGGCTCGATCTGTGTGGCCATCCAGCAGCCCGAGGAGGGTGTCGCCGAGATCGAGCGGTGGGCCGGCCATCCCTACATGAGCCAGATCTTGATCAAGGCCGAGCCGAGGCCGTCATGGGGCAATCCGAAGTACGACCCGATCTGGGCCGCAGCGACCAAGCACGACATCCCCGTGAGCTGTCACCTGTCGCGTAGCCACTACGACGAACTGCCCATGCCACCGGTCGGCATGCCCAGCTACAACCACGACTTCATGGTCACCTATTCGTTGTTGGCGGCGAATCAGGTGATGAGCCTGATCTTCGACGGCACCTTCGACCGGCACCCGAATCTGCGGATCGTCTTCGTCGAGCACGCCTTCACCTGGATCCTGCCGTTGATGTGGCGGATGGACAAACTCTACGAAGCGCGCAAGTCGTGGCTCGACATCAAGCGCAAGCCCAGCGAGTACGTCAAGGACCACATCAAATTCACCACACAGCCGCTGGACTATCCCGAGGACAAGACGGAATTGTCCAGGGCGTTCGAATTGATGGAGTGCGAGAAGATCCTGCTGTTCTCCAGCGATTACCCGCACTGGACCTTCGACGACCCGCGCTGGCTGGTCAAGCACCTACCCGAGCACGCCCGCGAAGCGGTGATGTTCCGCAACGGCATCCAGACCTACAAGCTGCCGGACACCGTGCCGGCGCTCGAGGGCCAGGTCCGGGTCTTCTGACACATGGAAGACGACAACGCGCCCGCGGTGGCAGCTGGGCGGGAGCCCCGATTGGCAGCTGGGCGTGAGCCCCGGTTGGCACAGGGACGTGAACACGTGGTCGCCACCGTCGACGAGATCCCTCCAGGCACACACAAACTCGTGCCCATCGGCCGACACGGGGTGGGCGTGTACAACGTCAACGGCACGTTCTATGCGATAGCGAACTACTGTCCGCACGAGGGAGGACCGCTGTGCTCGGGGCGAGCCAGGGGTCGCAACATCGTCGACGAAAGCGTCCCCGGGGATGCGGTGATGGTCCGCGACCTGGAGTACATCTTCTGCCCATGGCACCAGTGGGGTTTCGAGCTCGCCACCGGCACCACCGCGGTCAAGCCCGAGTGGAGCATCCGCACCTATCCCGTGCGAATCGTCGGCAACGACGTCCTCGTACAGGCCTGACCGCTTCCACCCCGGACAATCGGAGAGAAGTTGCCCAACAAAAAGATCGAGATCAACGGCGGTAACGTCGTCTACGAGATCCTCGGCAAAGAGGGCGAGTTCATCGTCCTGACGCCGGGCGGACGGTTCAGCAAGGACATTCCGGGGCTGAAGCCGCTGGCCAAGAAGCTGGTCGAAGGCGGCTACCGGGTGCTGCTGTGGGACCGGCCGAACTGCGGCAGGTCCGACGTGCAGTTCTACGGCCAGAGTGAATCGCACATGCGGGCGCAGACCCTGCAACAGTTGATCACCAAGCTCGAGATCGGCCCGTGCATCATCGCAGGCGGCTCAGGAGGAGCCCGCGACTCGATGCTGACGACGATGCTCTACCCCGAGCTCGTCCGAAAGCTGGTGGTGTGGAATATCGTCGGCGGGGTCTACGGCTCGTTCGTCCTCGGCTCGTACTACATCGTGCCCAATATCCTGGCCGTGCGCGGGGCGGGTATGAAGGCAGTCGCGCAGATCGCCGAGTGGCAGGAGCGCATTGCCGAGAACCCAGACAACGAGGCCCGCATCCTGTCTCAGGACCCGGACGAATTCCTCAAGCTCATGCTGCGCTGGCTCAACGCGTTCGTACCCAAGCCTGGGCAGACCATCCCGGGCGTCGAGGATGAGATGTTCGACAACATCACCGTTCCCACCCTGATCATCCGCGGCGGCGAGAACGACCTGGATCACCCCAAGCGAACCTCGCTGGAGGTCAGCTGCCTGATCAGGGGCTCTACCGTGATCGACCCGCCTTGGCCGGAGGACGCGTGGGAACGCGCCGGCGAAGCTCGAGCTTCGGGGAAAGTCAAACGGTTCAACATGTTCGACACCTGGGTGCAGGCAGCGCCTGCCATTCTCGATTTTCTGGGGCGATGACGTGCTTACGATCCACCGTCACGATGCGCACCTCACAGTTCGTCGAGGCTTCCAGCGCGGTGTGGATGCGGCTCTCGGGGATGCGGGCGAGGTCGGCCTTCTGCAGGGTGACCGTCAGGATGTCCCAGCCGTCGTCGCCCGGGGTGCGCTCGATGATGCCGGACACTCCGAACCCGGCAAGCACGCCGCGGGCGTCGTCATCGGTGCCGTGACTGACGAACGTCAGCACGCCCAGCACCGGCTGGGCGGGAAAGGCCCTGCTGCACAGTCGTATCGCGACATCCTGCAAAGCTTCCGAATCGTTGCCGTCCATGAGGATCTCGACCTCGCGACGGCTGGGCGGCAGGCCGGCCAGGTCGTTGTCGATGACCCGCGCGCCTCTCTCGGCGGCCAGCGCGGTCAACTCGGCCATCCCGGCCCGCAACTGGTCGGCCGTCAGCTCACCCGCGGGATCGACGCCGATTCGCACTACCGCTGTTCGCATGCTGGGAAGGGTAGTCGGAGATGAGTACGGCGATGAACACCGAATTGACCGTCGCCGCATGGCCGGGGTTGACACCTCGGTTGTTACGGGCCGAGCAGACCGTGGAATCCTTCGACGAGTATCGGCGCACGGGTGGTTACGCTCCGCTGGCCGACGATGCGACACTGCTGGACGACATCGCCCGGGCGGGGGTGCTCGGCCGCGGAGGCGCTGCATTCCCCATGGCGACCAAGCTGGCTACGGTACGGACCGCGTCTCTGCGCGGCGTGGACACGGTGTTGGTCGCAAACGGCGAGGAAGGTGAGCCGGCTTCGGTGAAGGACCGCTGGCTGCTTCGCCACCGCCCGCATCTCGTGCTCGACGGGTTGCGCCTGGCGGCGCACATCATCCGGGCACGTCACGCCCATGTCTACGTTTCCGACGAGCGAGCCGCCGCGGCGGTACGGTCTGCACTCGACGAAGTGACGATCGAAGCGCTCGGTGGTGTCACGGTCAGCGTATTCACCGTCGCTCCCGGCTACGTCGCGGGTGAGGAGACCGCCGCTGTGCGGGCGATCAACGGCGGCCCAGCCAAGCCGACCGACAAACCACCTCGGCCCTTCGAAGAGGGCGTCGGCGGGCTGCCCACCATGGTCAGCAACGTCGAGACGCTGGCCAACCTTCCTTTCGTTCATCAGCACGGCGCCGACACCTATCGGAGCGAAGGCACCTCGAGCTCGCCCGGCACCTTTCTCGCCACGCTCACCGGTGGCACCCGGCAACCTGGCCTCTACGAGATACCGTTCGGCATTTCGGCGGCAGAATTGGTTGCGCTGCACGGCATCTCCGTTGACCAGGTTCGGGGTGCGTTGATGGGCGGTTACTTCGCCGGGCTGCTCGACCAACGCATCCTGCAGGTCACGATGGACCACGCGTCGTTGCATGCAGTGGGCAGTGGACTCGGCTGTGGCTCGGTGTCGGTCATCACCGACGAGTGCCCGGTGGCCGTCGGCGCGTCGGTCCTTGCCTACTACGACCGAGAGAACGCCGATCAGTGCGGATCCTGTTTCAACGGCACCGCAGCCATGGCAGCGGCCGCCTGTGCGCTGCGGGACGGGGTGGCCACCGCCGACGACGTCGCTCGCCTGCGGCGGTGGTCAGTCGTCTTGCGGGGCCGCGGCGCGTGCGCAACGCTCGACGCCGCCTGCAACATCGCCGCCAGCATGCTCGCGATGTTTCCCGACGACGTCGCCCGCCTCCTCGAGAATCGGGTCGGAGTCCAGCCCCGCGGGCCGTACACCGCGCTGCGCCCCTTCGAGGTGGAGGCACTGTGAGCAACCCACTGCGGATCAAGCTCGACCGGACACTGTGCGACGGCTTCGGCATCTGCGCGAAGCACGCCCCGGAGTACTTTTCGCTCGACGACTGGGGATACGCCGTCCTGGTCGGCGACGGCACCATCCCCGAACAGGATCGCGACGCGGTCCGTCGCGCTCTGCTGGACTGCCCGGTGCACGCCATCCTCGAGATCGGCGAACGTCGGCCGGACGAAACCCCGATCCAGCCCCTGCGAGAGCCTGATCTCGACCAGCTGAAGACGGAGGACAACGAAGCGGAATGGGGTTTCACCCGATGAGCCGGCTTCCCCTGCCCCAGTTGACCTTCGACAACGAGTTCTTCTGGACCTCAGGAGCCGACGGGGTGCTCCGGATCCAGGGATGCGGCGACTGCAAGGCACTCATCCACCCGCCGCAGCCGATCTGCCGGTACTGCTACAGCCACAATGTCGCACCTCGCGAGGTGTCCGGCCGCGCGGTGCTCTCGGCCTTCACGGTCAACCACCGATTCTCGATTCCCGGTCTTTCCGCGCCGTACGTCGTCGCACAGGTGGCAATCGAAGAAGATCCGCGGGTCCGGTTGACGACCAACATCATCGACTGTGATCCCGAGGAGCTCGAACTCGGCCGGGTCGTCGAGGTCGTGTTCGAACAGAACGACGACGTGTGGCTGCCGCTGTTCAGGCCGACATCGAAATCCGAGACCGCTCCCCTGCCGGACGACGAGATCGCGCCGACGGACTTTCCCAAGTTCGTGCGGCCGATGCTGACCACCGAGAAATTCGAGGACACCGCAGCCATCACGGGTATCGGCGCGTCGAAACTCGGCCGGCGGCTGATGGTGTCGCCCCTGTCGCTGACGATCGAAGCCAGTGAGGCGGCGATCGCCGACGCCGGGTTGACCCTGGCCGACATCGACGGGCTGTCGACGTATCCGGCCATCGACGCGATGGGTATGGGTGAGGGCGGGATCACTGCGCTGGAGGGCGCGTTGGGCATCCGACCGACGTGGATCAACGGCGGTATGGACACGTTTGGTCCCGGTGGATCCGTCATCGCCGCGGTGATGGCTGTCGCGACCGGTATGGCGCGTCATGTGCTGTGCTTCCGCACCTTGTGGGAGGCAACCTTCAACCAGCTGATGAAGGAAGGCAAACTCTCCCCGCCGGGAGGCGCCAGGGTCAACAGCTGGCAGGCGCCGTTCGGCGCCACGTCAGCGGCCCACACCCTGGCGCTCAACGCGCAGCGCCATTTCCATCGCTACGGCACCACGAAGGAAACGCTGGGCTGGATCGCGCTCAACCAGCGCGCCAACGCGGCCCTCAACCCCACAGCCATCTATCGCGATCCGATGTCCATGGACGACTATCTCAACGCGAGGCCGATCACCACCCCGTTCGGCCTCTACGACTGCGACGTCCCCTGCGACGGCGCGGTTGCGGTGGTCGTCTCGGCTGTCGATGCCGCTGCCGACGCCCCGAAGGCTCCGGTCTACTTCGAGGCGATCGGCACGCAGATCATCGAACGCACCGACTGGGATCAGACCACTCTGACCCATGAGCCGCAGGTGCTGGGCCAGGCGGCTCATCTGTGGACGCGGACGTCGTTGCGGCCGAATGATGTCGACGTGGCCGAGCTCTACGACGGCTTCACGTTCAACTGCCTGTCCTGGCTGGAAGCCCTCGGGTTCTGCGGGATCGGTGAGGCCAAGGATTTCCTCCACGGCGGTGCCGCAATCGCGCGCGACGGCGTCATTCCGCTGAACACCCACGGCGGCCAGCTATCTCACGGACGAACCCACGGCATGGGGCTGATCCACGAGGCCGTCAGCCAGTTGCGCGGCGAGGCCGGTGAGCGCCAGGTGGACGACGCCCGCGTGGCCGTGGTCAGCAGCGGCGGCCTGACTCCCAGCGGTGTGATGCTGCTACGGACAGAGGCCTGAGCCCACGTGACTGGACCTGCTCCGCGCCGCCGCGTCGTCGTGGTCGACGGCATTCCGATGTCGGGGCTCGTCTCGGCCGCGCCGGACCCGCGGGCGGTCATCGTCGCCGTGCACGGCGGCGCGACGTCCTCGGCGTACTTCGACTGCCCAGGCAACCCGAATCTGTCACTGCTGCGCGCGGCGGCGCCAGCGGGTTTCACGGCTATCGCACTGGACCGGCCGGGCTACGGATCTTCCGCGGTCTACGCAGACGAGTTCGCCAACCCGGACCGCCGGGTGGGTGCCGCGCTGGGCGCGGTGGTGAAGATGCTCGGTACGGGAAGCCGCGGTGCGGGGCACTTCCTGCTCGGCCACTCGGCCGGTTGCGAGTTGGCGCTGCGGATGGCGATCGCCGCGGACGACGTGGTCGGCGTGGAGTTGTCCGGGACCGGTCTGCGTTACACCGACGAGGCCAAAGCGATCATCAGTGACGCCACGGTCACCTCCCGACCGGCGGGGTTACGCGATCTGCTCTGGCAGCCGACCGATCTGTACCCCGCCGAAGTCCTCACCGGTGCACTCTCGGCACCCGGGGTGGCCTACGAATCCGAGGCGACCGCTCACTGGGCGCGTCGGGACTTTCCGGCGATCGCCGCGACAGTGACCGTCCCGGTGCAGTTCAGCGTCGCCGACCACGAAAGAGTATGGGAAACGACGCCGCAAGCGCTGAGTGCGATCACGGGTCTGTTCGCGGGCGCTGTGCGGCTCAATCACATGGCCGACAGCGGACACAACCTGAGTGTCGGCAGAACCGCTGACAGATATCACCGGAACGTGCTGTCGTTCCTCGAGGAATGCATCGCGGGCAGCGGCCGCGACCGAGAGCAAGTGGAGGCGAGTTGATACGAGTCGGTTTCATCGGACTGGGCAGCCAGGGCGGGCCCATGGCGCGGCGGATTGCCGAGGGTGGCTTCGAGACGACGCTGTGGGCTCGCCGGGCAGCGAGTTTGGAACCGTATTCGGACACGCCTGCCAAGTCGGCCGCCACGCCCGCCGAGATGGCGGCTGCCAGCGACCTCGTCTGCCTGTGTGTGGTCGGTGACGACGATGTCCGCGAGGTGCTGTACGGCGACACCGGTGTGCTCGCCGGCATGAACGAGGGCGGCGTCATCGCAATCCACAGCACCATTCACCCCGACACCTGCCGCGAGATCGCCGAAAGAGCTGGCGCTCAGGGTGTCTCGGTCATCGATGCACCGGTCAGCGGCGGTGGCCCGGCCGTCGAGGAGGGCACTCTCCTGGTCATGATCGGTGGTGACGAGGAGGTGGTCGAACGCTGCAGGCCGGTGTTCGCCACCTATGCCGATCCGATTGTGCATCTCGGACCGCTCGGCGCTGGGCAGAGCACCAAGATCTTGAACAATCTGCTGTTCAGCGCGAATCTGGGCAGTGCGGTGAGCACGCTGGAGCTGGGCGAATCGCTCGGAATCGCGCGGGACAAGCTCGTCGAGGTGCTCAACCGCGGGTCGGCGACGAGCAAGGCCGTGGGCAGCATCTCCATGTTCGGTGGCACGTTGGAAGGGCTGGCACCGATCGCGGGGGCGTTGTTGCAGAAGGACGTCCGGCACGCTGCCAGCCTCGCCGCCGCTGCGTCAGCCGCCGAAGGTGCGGTGTTCACGGCGGCGGACGCGGCACTGGAGGCCATGGAGTGCGGCCGATGAGTAGCCCTGTGT
>NZ_BLTG01000108.1 GCF_017312405.1 Mycobacterium sp. PO1 | reverse complement strand
GCCGGACAGGTCCGACCCTGCCACTCAGCCGGACAGGTCCGACCCTGCCACTCAGCCGGACAGGTCCGGCCCTGCCACTCAGCCGGACAGGTCCGACCCCAACACTCAGCCGGACGGGTCCGGCAGGGGTTCCCAGTCGCGCGACACCGAACCGGTCCACCGCGGCGGGCGACGCTGCAGGAAGGCCGCCACGCCCTCGCGGGCATCGGCGCTGCCCATCACCCGGTGGTGCAGGGCCGTCTCCATCGCCGCAACCTCGCCGGGCCCGTAACCCTTCGCCATCGTGTCCCAGAGCAGTCGCTTGCTCAGCGCCACCGACATCGGGGCGGTGTTGGCCGCGATGTCGGCGGCCATCGTCATCGCGACGTCGAGCACATCCCCCGCGGCCGCGACACGGGAGGCGATTCCCAGCGCGGCGGCCTCGGCACCGTCGAAGGTCCGGCCGGTCAGCAGCAGTTCGGCGGCGACGGCGCCGCCGGCCAGCGCCGGCAGCGTCCAGTGCGAGGCACAGTCCGGAATCACACCTCGCCGCACCTGTGCCACCGCGTATTTCGCGTCGCGGGCCATGATGCGCAGATCCGCCTGCAGCGCCATCGTGAGACCGATCCCGATGGCGTGGCCGTTGACGGCAGCGATCACCGGGGTGCGCAATTCGAACGCCGCCGGCGAAATCGGCGACGCACTGAACTGTTCGTCGGGCGAATCGAAAGGACCGGTCGGTTCCGCGAAGTCCGCACCGGCGCAAAATGCCTCTCCCGCCCCGGTGAGCACGATTGCCCGGACCTGGTCGTCGTCGTCACAGCGCCGGTACGCCTCGCCGAGGAGTGCCCCCATCTGGGGGGTGTAGGTGTTGCGGCGTTCGGGCCGGTTCAGCGTCAGCACCGCCACTCCGGCCCGGATCGCGACGGCGAGATCGGTCATGCGGTGAACTTACCGGGCGGCGCCTGTGCTCATCGCACGATCACCGCCGCGCCAGCCAGTTTGCTTGGCGCCGCACGAATTCGGCGTCGACGACCGCCCCGTGGCCGGGCACGTACGCCGCCGACGGGCCACCCGCGGCGAGCACACGGTCCAGCGTCGCCGGCCACGCCTGCAGGTCGGAATCGTGGTCGACGCAGGGTTCCCCGGACTCCTCGACCAGGTCGCCGCAGAACACCACCGGCCGGTCGATGTCGGAGACCAGCACGATCAGGTCGTGGTCGGTGTGGCCACGCCCCGGATGGCTGATCCTCACGGTCACGTCGCCGAGGTCGAGCACCGCATGGGCGACGGCCGGACCGATCGGCACGGACGCTGCCAGAGCGCGATCCACCTCAGCAGCGTCGGCACCGTGGCTCAGCGCCTCCGCGCGCACCTGCGCGCTGCCGGTGTCCAGCGCCGCAATGACCGCCGGTGCGCAATACGTCTGGGCAGCGGCGAACACCGAATGACCGAGGATGTGGTCGAAGTGATGATGGGTCAGTACCAGGTGGCCGACGTCTCGCCCGGTGAGCAGGCGGACGTCGTCAGCGACCGCCCGCGCCTCGCGCAGCGTGGTGCCGGTGTCGATCAGCACCACTGCCGCGGGAGTGGCGACCAGCCCCACCGTGACATCGCAGAACGGCAGCCGGCAACGGCGCGCATGGGTGCTGACCTGCTCCCATGTCCAGTTCAGCGCTGCCTCGCCCATACTGCAGAAGTTACTCGGAACACCGGGTTTGTCCGCCGGTGCGCCGGGGAACACAGCCGCCATGTTGATCCGACGTGTCGCGCGCCCCATGCTCTCCGCCGTGTTCATCTCCCGCGGGGTGGAATCCCTGCGGAGCCCCAAACCCGCAGCGGACGCCACCCGGCAGACCCTCGACGGCTTGTCCAAGCTGCCCGACCCGGTAGGCACCAACGTGCCCTCCGATGCCGAGACGGTGGCCAAGGTCAATGCCGCAGTGCAGATCGGCGGCGGCCTGCTGTTGGCGACCGGGAAGTTCCCCCGCATCGCGTCGATCGCTCTCGCTGCCAGTGTGGTGCCCGGTTCCCTTGGTGGAAACGCCTTTTGGAACCAGTCCGATCCTCAGCGCAAGAGCGAGGAGCGCAAAGCGTTCATCACTGACATCAGCTTGCTGGGCGGGCTGATCATCGCCGCGGTCGACACCGAAGGCAAACCGTCACTGGGGTGGCGCGGCCGCCGTGCGGCGCACAAGGTTTCGGAAGCGGTCTCGGCGGCGTTGCCGGTCGGGGCGGCCGCCGGTTCGTCGCTGTCGGACAGTGAGTTCGCCGACAAGCTCGGTCATGGACTGCACGTCGGCGCCGAGCGGGGACGTGAACTGGCCCATCTCGCCCGCGAACGCGGTGAGGAGTGGGCAGAGGTCGCCCAGAAGCGCGGTGAGGAGTGGGCCGAGGTCGCCCAGAAGCGCGGCGGCGAGTGGGCCGAGATCGCGCAGAAGCGCGGCGGCGAATTCGCCGACGTCGCCCGCGAACGCGGCGAAGGGTGGGCCGAACTGGCCCGCCACCGCGGGACCGAGCTGGCCGGAACGGCGCTCGACCGGGCTCCGGACCTCGCCGACACCGCACGGGGACGCGGACACGAGCTGGCCGGACAGGCCCGCGGGCGTGCCGCCAAACTCACCAAGGCCGCCGAGAAGCAGGCCAAGGTCGCCGAGAAGCACGCGAAGGCCGCTCGCAAGGAAGCCAGGAAACAGCGCCGCAAGCTCTGAAAACGTTTCCCTACGTCACATTCGCTCGGTACCGTGAGGTCGCATCGCTGACCTCTGGAGAAAGAGCGGATCCATGACGAGCGACTACCCGCCTCAGCCCGGCCAGTACGGATACCCCGGGTCTTATCCCCCGCCGGGCGGCAACACCAAGCCCGGCGGGTTGGGAGTGCGCTTCGCCGCGCGCTTCATCGACGGCATCATCGTGGGGATCATCGGATTCGTCCTCGCGTTCGCCGTCGACGCCACCTCCAACGTCTGGATCACCGGCCTGTTCACCGGCCTGTTGACGTTCATCTACTACGTGGCTCTGGAAGTGACGCAGGGGTGGACCTTGGGCAAGAAATTGCTCGGTCTGAGCGTGCACGGACCGTCTGGCGCGCCGAAGCCGACCGTAGCTCAGTCGGCCATCCGGAACTCATGGACGCTGCTGCCGATCATTCCCTTCGTCGGCGGCCTGCTCGGAATCGTCGCGATCATCGTCATCGCGGTGACGATCAACGGCAGCCCGACCAAGCAGGGCAAGCACGACGAACTGGCCGGCGGCACGCAGGTCGTCAAGAGCTGAGAAGTCTCACCCCATCGGCGCGTAGCTGTAGTCGATCGCCTCGCCGTCGACGGCGGTGACCGTCAGCCGCAACGTCGCCGTGGTCGAGGCGTCCGCGACGGTGCAGTCGACGGTGTTGCCGGGCCGGCCTTCGAGGTGGCCGGCGCAGGTGGCCGAGTTCGGCCGCGCCCCGACGTGTGCGGCCAGGTCGTCCAGCAGTGAGTTCTCCAGCTCGGTGCGCGTCAGGATCGGGACCAGGTCGAAGTTCATCATCAACCCGTCGACGCTGGTGACCTCGGCCGTGCGCGGCAGGGTCAGCCCTGCGGTGGTGATGTCGCATCGGGAGATGGCACCGATCTGGCCGTGCAGATCCGCCAGGCACACCACCGACGTCGGCGCTGCTGCTCCGGCGTCGTCGAGCAGACGGACCACCGCGCGTTCCAACTGCTCGCGTGACAACGCGGGCGTCATCTCGTAATCGATGGTGGCGCCATCGACGGCGGTGACGGTCACGATCGGCTGGAAACTGTTCGTCGGACTCATCACGACGTCGCAGCGTGAGGTCTGGCCCACCTCGCCGACCAGATCCGCGCGGCAGGTCACCTCCTGCGGCTGCTCGCCTGCGCTCGCCAGCTGCGCGGCGATGTCGTTCTGCAGGTCTGCGCTGGTCACGGTCGGGGCGCGGGAGGCGTCCTGCACACTGCACCCCGCGGCGACCACCGCGCTTGCTGTCAGCGCCGTCAACGTGGCGATCAGCGTCCTCATCAGCTGCCCCGTCACGACTAGGAAGTTTGCACCGGGGACCCTAGCAGACCTGTCCGCCGGGCAGTGGTTGACTGCTCTGGTGACGAGAGAACCCTCGCTGGCCCGCCGCCTGTTCGACCGAGTCGAACCCGTCCACGCCGTCACCTACTTCGCCCCCGAAGCGCGCACCACCTTCGACCGGTTGGGGATGCGAGGCTTCTGGATGGGCTACTTCGCGGCCCGTTCGGCACCACTGGGCAGGGTGCCCGCCGAGATCGTGACCGCCGCCTTCTACAACTTCACCCCGGAGCGGGTCGCCAAGTCGCTGTCGGGAGCGTGGTCGGTGATCTCACCCTCCGATGCGCTGCGGGCCCGGGAACAGTCGGCGGCCGCGGCGTTGCGCCGGTGCGGCGTGGACGACGACGAGGCTGGTGTCGCGGCCGAACTGGCGATGAAAGCGGCGACCGGGGCCGAGGTCGGCGGACGCACGTTGTACGCCGCCAACCGGGCACTCGAGTGGCCGCAGGATCCGGTCGCGCGGCTGTGGCAGGCCACGACGCTGCTGCGCGAGCACCGCGGTGACGGCCACGTCGCCGTGCTGACCTCGCTGGGTGTGTCGGGCCGCGAATGCAACGTGCTGCACGCGGCGGCGGAACGCGTGCCGGAGGAGATGATCAAGCGCAGCCGCGACTACGACGACGCGCAGTGGGAGCTGCATCGTGAGGCGCTGCGGAAGCGAGGACTGCTCGACACCGCCGGCGTGCTCACCGAGGCCGGCCGTGAACTCAAGCAGCACCTCGAAGACACCACCGACGCGCTGGCGCTGCCGGCCTTGGCAGCTTTGGACGACAGCGAGGTCGAGGAGCTGTTCCGCACCCTGACACCGATCACGAGGAAGGTGGTGGCCGCCGGGGACATCCCCGCTGCGACGCCGATGGGGCTGAGCCGCGCCGACCTCGACGACGACAGCGCCCACCTGGGCTGAGCCACGTCAGCGGGGCGCGTACATGATCAGGCCCACCCCGACGAGTGCCACCACGGCGCCGATGAGGTCCCATCGGTCGGGCCGGAATCCGTCGGCGACGACGCCCCACAGCAGGGAGCCGGCGACGAACACCCCGCCGTAGGCGGCCAGCACGCGGCCGAAATGCGGATCAGGCTGGAACGCGGCCACGAAGCCGTAGGCACCGAGTGCAAGCACACCGGCACCGACCCACAGCAGCCCGCGCTGTTCGCGCACGCCCTGCCACACCAACCACGCTCCGCCGATCTCGAGGATGGCGGCAAGGACGAACAACAGGACCGATCTGATCACCACCGCTCCACCCTGTCGCGAGCGCGCCACAAATGCCCGATCCGTTGCGCGTGTCGTGCGGGGACATGCGCGGTTGCGGGGAGTCAGCGGGGTACGTCCGGCGCCGATTCACCCCGCTCGCCAGCTGGACTCACCGGTTGGCCAGCGAAAACCCCTGCCAGGCCCGTCGCCGTTCGGCATGCGGATCGAACTCGATGCGGCGCTTGTGATCGAGTACCAGTACGGCGCGCTCGTGACGGTCGTAGAGCGGCCAGTCGTCGCCCGGAACTCCGTGCCGGGCGAACGCCAACCAACGCCGCTGGATGTCGTCGCTGACCCGACGGGCGGCGCGCGAGTCGACCCCGGCGGCCAGCCACCTGCCGAACCGGGAGCGGTACACGTCGAACACCGCCAGCAGCTCGGTGGCGTGGGTGGCACCGAAACCGGACCAGCGCAGCGCCCGCGTGGCGTAGTCGTAGCGGTACACGAAGGTCGGGGCGTGCCGGCTGTGGGCATGGGCTATCTGCCACACCGCCGCTCCGAAGATCAGGTCGCCGCCGAGCTGCACGCAGACCGACGGGTCCGGGTAACCGGGGTAGGCGGCGAGGATGCGTTCGCGCTCGACCGGATCGGCCTGCGCCAGCAGCCGCTCGATGGCGACTTCGTTGGTGGGCAGCAGCTTCAGGAATTTGGTGAACAGCCGGCCCTCGTCGGCGTTGGTCCCGACGATCAACGGCACCCGGTGGGCGTCTCCGTCGGCCATCGCCATGACCGGCTCCTTCGGCAAGAAGTCGGTGCCGTAGGCCGGTCCGATCGCGAAGGCGCCCAGCATGTCCCGCTGCCCTTCGAGGATCAGCCGCTGTAGCGCGTCGACGAGTTCGGCCGGACGGGCGGCGCGCAGCGCCGCAGCGGCGTCGCGCTCGCCGACTCCGAGCTGCGCGGCGAAGCGGCCGGCGAATTCCGCGGCCACGTCGGCGTCGCGGGTCATGCCCGTGGTGGGACTCTGCGAGATCGCCTGGGTGAACAGACCCTCGGCGGCGGGGGTGGCCAGCAAGGTCGCCACCGCGTGCGCGCCGGCGCTCTCGCCGAAGATCGTGACGTTGTCGGGGTCGCCACCGAACGCCTCGATGTTGTCCTGCACCCAGCGCAGCGCAGCCACCAGATCACGCAGGAACAAGTTGTCGTCGATCGTGATGTCGTCGGTTGACAGCGACGACAGCTCCAGGCACCCCAGGGCGCCGAGTCGGTAATTCACCGACACGTACACGCAGCCCTTGCGCGCCAGCGAGGCACCGTCGTAGATGGGTGTCGCCGAACTGCCGAGCATGTAGCCGCCCCCGTGGACGAAGACTTTGACGGGCAGCGGGCCGCCGGCCTGGTCCGCGGGGGTGGTGACGTTGAGGGTCAGGCAGTCCTCGCTCATCGGCTGGTATTTGCCGGGCGCCAGAATGGTGTACATCCGCTGCTGCGGCGAGCAATGCCCGAAACCGTGGCAGTGCCGTACCCCCGACCACGGCTGCACCGGTTGGGGCGCCCGGTAGCGCAGATCGCCCACCGGCGGGCGCGCGTACGGGATCGATCTCCAGCGGTGGACGCCGTCTCGGGTGAAGCCTTCCACGGCGCCCGAGGCGGTTCTCACCGTGACGATGTGCTCATGCATTCATTCGACGGTAGCGAACTGCGGCCCGCCCCGCCTCGCCTTCAGCGCCGTGTCGGACCGCTAGCCTGGCGCAATGCGCATAGCAGGACTGATCGCGATCGGCGTGTTGGTGGCCGGTTGCTCGCAGTCGGTGGGTGGCGAGGCCGAGCCGTCGGGCGCCCCGCCCGCAGCGTCGTCGTCGCAGGCCTCGCCGACCGGGGCAGCACCGTCGACGACGCGCCCGCCGGCCGCTGCGCCCCCGCCGGGCGCCCCGGTCGGCGACGTCATCGAATGGATCGAAGAGGCCGACCCCGTCGACCCGGCCGGACACCACGTCGCCTTCCGCGACGGCGTGACCACGCAACTCGGTGACGACATCGCGTTCACCGCGCCGTCCGGATCGCCGCACGACTCGACGCAGTGCATCACCGATGTCCAGTACGACGCCGACGCGTTGATCTGTTTGGCCGACCTCGACTCCCCCACCCCTCGACCGGACGGCGCCGAGGGCATGTGGAAACCGGGCTGGATCGAGTACACCGGCACCGCGATGCAGGTCGGGGCGCTGCACGGCGATCCCGGCCCGTTCATCAACGGCATCGGCCCCGAATTGCCGGCCGGTCGCACACTCGCGTTCGGCGACTTCCGCTGCCGCAGCGATGGCACCGGATTGGCCTGTGTGAACTACGCGCACCGTTCGGCCGCGTGGATCAGCGCGGCGGGCGTGGTGCCCTACGGCTGCCTGCAGCCGGCCGCCGCACCCCCCGGCGTCGGGAAGATGTTCAGCTGCTGAGGGCCTATCCGCGGGTGTCGCGGGCCTTCGCCCGGGCCCGACCCGGGTAGATCTGCGTCATACCGATCGCGCCGACGATCACCACCACCGGGATCACCGCCTTGGTCCAGTGCACCGTCGACGGCGACGTGGCCGCCACATAGCCCAACACCGCGATCAACGCGAAGACCAGCGCCCACATCAGGGTGAGCACCTGGTTGGTTCGCCGGAACGCGGTCTCTTCCCACTCCTGGCGCCCGGCCTCGGGTGGGGCGTACTGCGCGGTGAACGGTTCGAAGGCCAGCGACACAAGTGCCATCGCGGCCAGCACACCGCTGGACAGGGTGGTGGCGTAGGTGTCCATCCAGTCCCGGTCGGCCGACCCGAGGATCAGGCCGACGATGGTGACGCCGGAGAAGAACACAACGGTCACGACGTCGAGCAACCGCACACCGGCGAATCCCGCCGACACCCGAGCAGCACGGTGGCGAGCACCGCGCAGACAGCGCCGAACATCCAGGTGCTGGGGCCGTCGGCGACGAGCCAGTAGATGATCCACGGGACGAACCCGACGAAGGGGCTGCGCTCGAACCATTCGTCCACGCCCCACCAATACCTGTCGCGGAGCGCTCAGGCCAGGCGAATGCGTCGTTTGATCAGCCCAGCCGGAATGTTCCGGTGACCAGTTCCGGGGTCACCGACACCCCGTTGATGGTGGCCTTCGGCGCGCCGTCCTCGAACTCGATCGGGTCCGCCGGCCGCAGAGTGCGGCTGGGCCTGATGTCGTTGCGCACGTCGAAATCGCTGAACTCGTCGAGGTTGAACGGATCGAAGTTGCGCCGGTCCTCGGCGAACCCACTGAACCGCACACCGGTGGCCGAGCCGTCCGGACGCACCACCCAGGAGTCCCGGACACCGTCGACCTCGGCGGTGTACATGCCGGCCAGACCCGACACCTGGTCGGCGGTGAAGTCGTAGGCGACGCCGTTCATCGTGAGCTCACCGGTGGCCACCGCGCCGTCGAAGCTCGCAGCGAGGGTGTCCCGGAACTTCGACGTGATCTCGGTGTCACCCGCGGTCTGGGTGCCGAAGAACCAGGCCTCGTCGTCGACGCCGTTACAGGCGTACGCCGCAACCGAATCGCCGTCGATACTGAGCCCGATCGTCATCGTCTTGCCGTCGGCCGCCGCCACGTCGGCCATGTAGCGGGCGGACTCGGGTACCTCCGAGACGGCCGAGGTCTGCGAGCCCGGCTGCGCCTCGGTCGACGATGGCGCCGAGGAGTTGCCGGAGCACGCGGTCAGCATGCCGAACGCCGCGAGCGCGCTGACTCCTGCCACCAGGGTATGGGCGTGTTTTCTCATGTGAGCAGCATGAACGCCCTTCTCTGGCGCCGCATGAAGATTAGGTGGAGATTGCGTGGAGAAGTCCTGCGCTCACCGCTCAGTCGCGAGGAAAGCGCCCACCTCGTCGCAGAACACCCGCCAGCCCGGTTCAGTGGCGGTCAACAGGTGATTGTTGCTCGCCACGGCCACCAGCCGGGAATCCGGGATCAGCGCGGCCAGCTCCTCGCCGTAACGCATCGGAACGCGGTGATCGTTGCGGGAATGCAGAATCAACGTCGGGCACCGTATGTGCCCGGCCTGCTCGCGAACATCGATGTGGGCGAACTCCTGCAGGAACCGAACCGCGTTCTCCGGCGAGGTGGTGCGCCGTTGCAGTTGATCGAAAGCATCCCAGTCCGACCGGGTGCCGTCGGGCAGGAACTGCGCGGCGAACACCTGGCGAAACGCTGGGTCGTCGCGACCCCAGCCCACCCGGGCCAGATCCAGATCCAGTGCGGCGGCACGCTTTTCGTCCTCGCTCTGGGCTCGCACCGCACGGCCCCTGGCATAGGCTCCGCACAACACCAGCCTGGTGACCTGCTCCGGGTGCCGGGCCGCGTAGGCCACCGCAACCGCGCCGCCCTGAGACACCCCGAGCAGCGGAAAACGCTCCAGGCCCACCGCATCGACCACAAACTCCAGGTCCGCGACCCAGTCGTCGAAAGTGAAATCCTCCGCGTCCCAATCGGACAGGCCGCAACCTCGCTCGTCGTAGCGGATGAACGTGTGGTGCGCCGACATGTCCCGCACCCAGTGCCGCCAGACCGGGCTCTCGACGTCGTAGCCGAGATGCGTCATCCAGTTCGCTGCCCGCACCAACGGTGGCCCGTCCCCGGTCACCGCGTACGCCAGCCGGATTCCGTCACCGGCCCGGCAGAACGCGATGTGCTGGCGGGGAACACCCGGTTCGGGTTCCTGCTCGGGCTCGCCGTCCGAGTCGCGGTGTGCGCGCAACGCGCCGACGAACTGGTAGCCCCGCCCCCGGACGGTGCGGATGTAGCGCTGGGATTCGCCGTCGTCGCCCAACGCACGGCGCACCGCTTTGATTCGGCTGGTCAGCGCGGCCTCACCGACGAACCGGCCACCCCACACCGCGTCGAACAATTCCTCTTTGGTCACGCAGCGGTCGTGGTTGCTGAGTAACTGAGCCAGGACGTCGAACACCTGTGGTTCCACGCGCACGACGTCCTCGCCACACTTGAGTTCGTAGCGAGCCGTGTCGAGGGTGTAGTCGTCGAAGCGCCACACCCGTGGCGCCGGCGACTCAGCGCTGGACACGCGGTTACAGTACCGCTGGTGGCGCCCGATTGTCGGGCGCGCCGAACCCGCCGGGGTCAGCGCCAGCCGTCAGCGGCTTGGGCCGCCCGCATCACTGCATCGCACAATTGACGTAGCTCGGCCGGGCCCGCACCCTCCTCGATCGCCACCGCCATGTCCTCGGCGGCGCACCTGACCTGATACACCCGGTCGGACAGCAGCGACGCCTCGTCGGCCGAGAGCACCACCGCGTCGGCGGGCACCGACGTCCCTTTGACCATCGCGCGCTGCTCGTAGGCACGCTGCCGGCACGACTGGCGGCAGTACTGTCGCCGCCGACCCATCCCGGTGTCGGCCACCTCCCTGCCGCACCAGCGGCAACTCTGCGGACGGGCGCGCGTCGCGTCACGGGCGGCAGCCGGGGTCACCGAGGTCACCGCACGACTCTAAACCGGGTCATTCGCCGCGGCGCGTATCATCGACGGCCGAGTCGGGAACTCCAGGGGACGTCTACGCGTTGACACTGGGTTCTCGCTTCGCCTGCGAAGCTTGGACCACTAGCGTTCATTGAGGAGTTGACGATGGCTGATCGCGTTTTGAGAGGCAGTCGCCTCGGAGCCGTGAGCTACGAGACCGACCGCAACCACGACCTGGCGCCGCGTCAGGTGGCCCGTTACCGCACCGACAACGGAGAAGAATTCGACGTCCCGTTCGCCGACGACGCCGAGATCCCCGGCACCTGGCTGTGCCGCAACGGCATGGAAGGCACCCTGATCGAGGGTGACGTTCCCGAGCCGAAGAAGGTCAAGCCGCCCAGGACGCACTGGGACATGCTGCTGGAGCGCCGCTCGATCGAGGAGCTCGAAGAGCTGCTCAAGGAGCGGATGGACCTGATCAAGACCCGCCGCCGCGGCAGCTGAACCTCATCGTGCGGTGCCGCGCGCCCGGTCGATCCGGGCGCGCAGGCCCCACTCGGCGACCTTGACGATCGCCTCGCGGATCGTCGACCCGTCCATCTTGGACACGCCGTGCTCGCGTTCGGTGAACGTGATCGGAACCTCGGTGACGGTGAACCCGGCGTTGATGCTGCGCCACGTCAGATCGACCTGGAAGCCGTAACCCTTGGTGTCGATGGCAGCGAGGTCGATCTTCTCCAGCACTTCGCGGCGGTAGGCGCGGTATCCGGCGGTGATGTCGTGGATGTCCACCCCGAGCAGGATGCGTGAGTATCCGTTGGCGGTCCGGGACAGCACCAGCCGCCGGCGGGGCCAGTTCACCACTTCGCCGCCGGGAACATAGCGCGACCCGATCACCACGTCGGCGCCGTCATCGACGGCGTCCAGCAGGCGGTGCAGCTGCTCGGGCGGGTGACTGCCGTCGGCATCCATCTCCACCAGCACGGTGTACTGCCGAGCCAGCCCCCACGCGAAACCCGCCAGATAGGCCGCGCCGAGGCCCTCCTTGGCGGTTCGGTGCATGACGTGGACGCGGTCCGGGTCGGCCATCGCGAGTTCGTCGGCCAGCGCGCCGGTCCCGTCCGGGCTGCCGTCATCGACGATCAACAGGTGCACATCGGGCTGCGCGGCATGCAGCCGCTCGACGATCAGCGGAAGATTCAGCCGCTCGTTGTAGGTCGGAACGATCACCAGAGTCCGCGCACTGGGCTTCTCGACCGGCCCTCCTGTGCTGCCCCCCGGCTGCGTGGCTCTGTCACCGGGCATGCCACCGGGGACACTCATGAGGCTCCTTTGTCGTTGTCGGTCGTCACTCGCCGCCGCCGCAAACGTGCCGGCGAGGATGAACCATTGTGCAGTATCGCCCCCAGAACTCCCGAAACGCCGAGGGCGACCAGCACCGCCTCGACGTAGGGGCCGTACCGGGTGGCCGGCGTCAGCGCGGTGTTGAGACGGATCTGCTGGACCAGGGTGGCGGGCTCGAAGAACTCGGTGCGGGCGAGCTCACGGCCGTCCGGAGCGATGACCGCGCTGATGCCGGTGGTTCCGGCCACGACGACGTAGCGGTCGTGCTCGACGGCGCGCAGCCGGCCGAAGGCCAGCTGCTGTTCGCTCATCGCCTGGTCGAACGTCGCGTTGTTGGTCGGGACCGCCAGCACCTGGGCACCGCTGCGCACCGCCTCGCGGGGCGCGCGGTCGAAGATGACCTCCCAGCAGGTGGTCACTCCGACGGGCACCCCGGCGGCCTGCACGACTCCGTCGCCGTGTCCGGGCACGAAATAGCCGGCCCGGTCGGCATACGGCGAGAGCTTGCTGAAGAAGCTACGCCAGGGCAGGTATTCGCCGAACGGTTGCACGATCTGCTTGTCGTGCCGGTCCGCCGGTCCGGTCTCGGGGTTCCACACGAGGACCGTGTTGTTCGACACCGGGTTGGTCGGGCTGTAGCCGTCGGCGGCGACCACGCCGCCGACCAGGATCGGCGCGTCGATGGCGTCGGCCGCCCGGGAGATCAGCTGCGCAGCGTCGGCGTTGGCCAGCGGATCGATGTCGGAGGAGTTCTCCGGCCAGATGACGAACATCGGCTGCGGGACCTGCCCGGCCCGCACCTGTTCGGCCAGTCGCAACGTCTCGGCGACGTGGTTGTCGAGCACCGCGCGGCGTTGGGCGTTGAAGTCGAGCCCCAGCCGCGGCACATTGCCCTGCACCGCCGCGACCGTGACCGGCGCGTTGTCGCCGGCCCCCGCGCCGGCCTTTCTTACGGTCGGCCACGCCAGTGCCGCCGACAGGAAAACCAGCGCGATGCAGATTCCCGGGATCAGGACCGCCGGCGCGGCGGCGGCTCGGGACACGGCGTCGCGCCGCCACCAGTCGATGATCTCCAGCGTCAGGGCAGCCACGCCGAAGCCCAGCAGCGCGACCGCGAAGGAGACCAACGGCGCACCGCCCACGTAGGCCAAGGACAGCAGCGGACTCTCGGTCTGCGAGTAGCCGACGACACCCCACGGAAACCCACCGAACGGCACGGTCGACTTCAGCCACTCCTGCGCCGACCACAGCCCGGCGAACCACACGGGCCATCCGGGCAGCCGGCGCACAGCCACCGCCACCGCCCCGAACGCCGCAGGGAACAGCGCTTCGGCGAAGCTGAGGGCCAGCCACGGCACGGCCCCCACCAGCCCGCTGATCCAGGGCAGCAACGGCAGGTAGAAGGTCAATCCGAAGAGCAGCCCATAGCCGAAACCGCCGGCCACGGTGGTGCCAGGTCTGGTCAGCACCCATGACAGCAGGGCAAACGCCGCGATCGCGGCGTACCACCAGCCCAGCGGCGGGAAGGCTGTGTACAGGGCGATCCCGGCCGCCATCGTGACGGTCAGGGCGGGCATCCGGTCCACGACGGCCGCACCGAAACGCGCGAACCGGGAGCGCCGGCCGTCGGCGTCGGCTTCTGCTGCCTCCGCAGCCACCGGCTCAGCCATGGATGACCACCCCGCGGTGGACCGTCTGCCGACAGCGCGGCAGACGGTCGTCCAGTCTGGGCAGGACGGGCACCCGCGAGCGCGGATCGGTGGACCAGCGCTGGACCGCGTCGGCGGGCGCGGCCACGTCGAACTCGTCGGCCTCCCAGATCGCGTAGGACGCCGGGGCGCCGGGGACCAGCGTCCCGGTGGTGCCGTCGCGCACCCCTCCGGCACGCCACGCGCCGCGTGTGGCGGCCGAGAACGCCGCCCGCGCGGAGATCGCGCTGCCGGCGGTGTGATGCCGGGTCGCCGCGCGGACCGCGGCCCACGGGTTCATCTCGGTCACCGGGCTGTCGGAGCCGAACGCGAGTGGCACGCCTTGGGATGCTAACAGCGCGAAATGATTCATCGGTCGAGCTCGCTCGACGCCGAGACGCTGGGCATACATGCCGGACTCACCGCCCCACAGCGCATCGAAGCCCGGTTGCATGCTCGCGATCACTCCCCAGCTTCCGAGCTTGGCAGCCTGCTCCTCGGTGACCATCTCGACATGTTCGAGCCGGTGCCCACACCGCGCCACCGCCACCGCCCCGTGTTTCGCGACCACGGCGTCGAACGCGTCCACCACCGCGGTGACGGCTGCGTCGCCGATGACATGGAATCCTGCGGTCACGCCCACATCGGTGCAGGCCCCCAAGTGAGCCGTGATGGCCTCGGTGTCGAGGTACCGGTTGCCGGTCGTGCAGTCCGAGTCGGCGTAGGGCTCGTGCAACCAGGCGGTGCGCGACCCGATGGCGCCGTCGACGAACAGGTCACCGGCCAACCCGCGCGCGCCGGTCGTATCGATCAGCGACCTGGCCTCCTCGGCGGTGTTCACGGCCTCGCCCCAGTAGCCGACGACCTCGACGCCGTGTTCGAACGCGCGGAGCTCGTGCCAGTCGTCGAGACCAGCGATGTCCGGACCGGCGCATTCGTGGACCGCGACGATTCCCGCCGCGGCCGCCGCGTCCAGCGCGGCACGACGCGCCGCGGCGCGCTGGTCGGGGGTGAGACCCGCTCGGGCCGCGGCGCGGACCCGGTGGTGGGCGTCGGCGGTCAGCGGTTCCCCGTCGGCGATGCCGGCGGTGCGCCGGAGCGCGCTCGAGGCGACCGCGGAGTGGACGTCGATGCGGGACAGGTAGGCGAGCCGGCCGCCCACCACGGCGTCCACGTCGGCGGTGGTCGGTGCGGCACGTTCGGGCCAGCGGGTCTCGTCCCAGCCGTGCGCCCAGATCGCGCCGTCGGTGTGGGTGCGGGCGAAGTCGGTGAGAAGGTCGAGGCAGTGCCGCAGTGAGGTGGCCTGCCGCAGGTCCAGACCGGTGCGGGTGAGCCCGGTGGCGGTGACGTGGACGTGGCTGTCGACGAAGGCCGGGGCGACGAACGACCCATCGAGGTCGACGACGGTCGCGTCCGGAAATTGCGCCTGCCCGACGTCGTCGCTGCCGAGCCAGGCGACCAGACCGTCACGGACCGCCATCGCCGTGGCGTCAGGCATGGCGGGGCTGTGCACGCGCCCGTTGAGCAGCAGGGTTGTTGTCATGGGGTGAAGGGAGTGTGGCGCAGTGGCGCGAAAGTCAGTCGGTGAGCCGGCGCTGCTCGTTGCCTGGGCGGTACTCGTCGACTGTGGAATCGACGTCACTGGCGCCGTAGGTGACGTCGTCGCTGACGTCGAGGACCTCACCGTCGATGTAGTCCGTGCGCCGCGGTGCGCGGCCGGCGGCAGCGCCGCCGACGGTGCTGATACCGACGATCAGCGGCGCCCGCTTGGCGGCCAGCGCGGTCACCACGGGACGTGCGGCGGCGCGAGTCGGGGGCAGCAACAGCAGGGCCCCGAGCGCGGAGCTGGCCAGACCGGGAATCACGACGAGCACGGTACCCAGCGCGACGAGCGCACTGTCGGTCACCGTCCCGGCAGCGTTGGCGGCGGTCAGGCCGGACCGCAGTCTGCGCAGGTGGCGGCGCAGCTGAGACCCGGCCAGCGCCAATCCCAGGACGAACGCACCGGCGAGGGCGAGCACCGTCCAGCCGAAACCGATCGTCGAGACGAGCGCGACCAGCACGGCCAACTCAACGACCGCGTAGAGCAGGAACAGCCTCATCGCCATGGTGTGTCAACGCGCGGCCGCGCGCCCGGGTTCCAGCGGCGGCTAAGAATCGGCTGTGACCGCCTGCACCTCGATGGCGGCGTGCACCTTGTCGATTCCGCCGCGCAACAGCGCCTGCGGGATGAAATACCAGGCGTGGTTCCAGTACCGCCTGATGACCATGTTGAACACCCGTCGCGTCTCGGATTTCGGCAGCATCCGCGCGACGGCCTCCACCGGTTCACCCTTGACCTTGCCGAGGACACCGCATTTCTGGATCAGCACGCGGGGGGTGTTGTTGATCCTCTTGGTCTTCCACGAGCCGTCGTCGGTGATGATCAACAGCTTGTCCCCGTCGGGTACCCCCCACACGGGCGTCGGCTTGGGCCGGCCGTCCTTGGTGAACGTCGTCAGCAGCAGGTACTTCTCGCGGTAGACGTCGGCGAACGTCGGGGACGCCACGGGTTGTTCGGCCATCATGCCGCCTTGATCTCGATGGCGACGTTGTTCTTCATGCCGCCACGCAGCTTGGAGAAGAAGTTGAACGTCTTGCCGAGCAGACCGTAGCGCTCGCCGATCGCGTCGTAGGCATCGCCGGCACGGGCCGGGTCGACCTGCGCGACCGCCTCGACGGCTTCCCCGAGTGGCTTCCCGCGGCGGTCACATTTGGCGATGGTGACACGAGAGGTGTTGCGGATCCGCTTGACCTTCCAGGACTTGCCCTGGGTGATCGCGATGAGACCGTCCCCGTCGGGCGCCGCCCAGATCGGTGTCGGCTTCGGACGGCCGTCGTTGGTGAAGGTCGTCAGCAGGATGTACTCGGATCCGGCGATGTCGGAGAAGGTCGGGGCCATGCCGACAATCTAGCCGCGCCGGTCTCACCGCGAACTCATGCGGCGTCGAAGTTGGCGGGGTCGAGCGCCATGGGGTCGACGATCCGGCACCGGCCTCACGGTGACCTTATGCGGCGTTGAAGGTGATGAGGTCGATGCTCAGGCCGTCTTCGATGATGCTGCG
>NZ_BLTG01000107.1 GCF_017312405.1 Mycobacterium sp. PO1 | reverse complement strand
GGCCGGGCGTTACACCGCCGGCGGGTCGGGCTCACGCTGCGCCGCGTCCGCGGATCGGATCCGGCCGCCGAGCTTGATGTTCGGGGTGCGGAAGTACGCCCAGCCCGTCATCAGGATCGCCGCGGCGGCGACGAACGCGAGCGCGCTCTGCACGTCGGGCAGGCCGCCGAGGAACAGCAGCACGATGCCCACGCCTGTTCCCGTCCAGTAGATCCGCCGTTTGACCGAACGCCGGGGCAGTGTGGCGGCGTCCCATCCGGGTACCACGATCGCCAGCAGCAGCGCCAGCGCGCCCGCGCTCAGCAACACCGTCGAGGTCGTCNNGTCGACGATCTGCTGGGCGTCGCGGCGGAACTGTGGATCGTCGGGTTCGGTGGTCTGGATGGTCAGCGTCGCCAGCCACGTGGGATCGGATTCGGCGACCACCGCATGCATGATGACCGGTCGCTCCGGGGCCAGGCCCATTTTCGGAGCCGTGTACCGCGTTGTCTCCGAGGGGAACCCGCAGGTGGTGTTCGTCTCGACCGACAGGTCACTGGCACCCATGATTTCGACGAGGTTGTTCCGGTTCTGGTCGAAGATCTCGGTCGGCGTCTCGTTGGTGCCGCGCGCAGATTCGAGGGTGACCACGGCGTTCGTGGCGAACCCCCGGGTTCGGAATTTCTCGGCGACGATCGCGTACCGGATCACCCGGCTGTCCATCATCGAGTTGCGTTTCCAGCCGCTGGGGACCGGGATGCGCAACTGGGGCTCGCCCGCGTCGGTGGTGGGGATGTCGGCCAGCGGCGCGTCGACCGTCGCGCAGGCGTCCGCCCCGCCGGAGGCCGTGACGGCGGTTCCGGTGACGTCGCGGGTGCAGCCGCTGACCAGCAGCGCGGTGACGGTCCCCGCCGCCAGCAGAGCCCGGTAGGTGAAGGTCATGTCAGCTCCCGTCCAGTGTCCGCCAGAGGTACTCGTAGATCAGTGCCGCGCGGAAGGCGATCTGCGGGTTGTCGGCGGCACCGGCGTGGCCGCCTTCGACGTTCTCGTAGTAGGACACCTGATGGCCGGCGGCCTCCAGCGCCGCGGTCATCTTCCGGGCGTGTCCGGGGTGGACGCGGTCGTCGCGGGTGGAGGTGGTGATCAGCACCGGCGGGTAACGGCGCTCGGCGGAGATGTTCTGGTAGGGGGAGTATTTCGAGATGAACGCCCAGTCGTCCGGGTTGTCGGGGTCGCCGTACTCGGCCACCCAGGAGGCGCCGGCGAGCAGCAGGTGGAACCGGCGCATGTCGAGCAGCGGCACGCTGCACACCAACGCCCCGAACAGCTCCGGGTACTGGGTGAGCATGATGCCCATCAGCAGACCGCCGTTGCTGCCGCCCTGGGCGCCGAGTTGGGCGACGGTGGTGATGTTCCTGGCCACCAGATCCCGCGCCACCGCCGCGAAGTCCTCGGCCACCAGGTGACGGCCTTCCCGCATCGCCTGGGTGTGCCAGGTCGGGCCGTACTCGCCGCCGCCGCGGATGTTGGCCAGCACGTAGGTGCCGCCGCGGGACAGCCACAGCTTGCCCAGCACGCCGTCGTATCCCGGGGTGCGCGCCACCTCGAACCCGCCGTATCCGCCCAGCAGCGTGGGACCGGGGCCCTGTCGATGCCGGTGGCCCACAACGAAATACGGGACGGCGGTGCCGTCGTCGGAGGTCGCGAAGTGCTGCGTGACCTCCAGGTCGGCGGCGTCGAAGAACGACGGCGCCCGCTTGACCTCGGTCAGCGCGCCGCCTGCGGCCCCGTGCAGCAGCCGCGACGGCGTGTCGAAACCGCTGCAGTCCAGGAAGATCTCGTCGCCGTGCGGGTCGGCGGCCACGATGGAGGTGTTGGTGTTCTCCGGCAGACCCGACACGGCGTGCGAGTCCCAGGTGCCCGGGGTGAACACCTCGACCCGGCTGGCCACGTCGGCCAGGGTGACCACCACCAGCCGGTCCTGCGTCCAGGCGTAGTGGTGCAGGCAGGTGTGCGCGTCGGGAGCGAACACCACGTGCAGTCGCGCTGTGCCGGCGAGGAATTCGTCGTAGTCCGCGGCGAGCAGCGAACCGGCCCGGTACTCCTCGACACCGGTCTCGAGGCTGTAGTACCAGTCGGTGCGCAGCTCGACGAGCAGCCAGCCGCGGTGGATGGAGATGCTCGCGTCGGTGGGGGTGTCGATCCTGATCAGTTCGCCGCCGCGAAGCTCGTAGACCTCTTCGTTGAAGAAGTCGAGCGCCCGGCTGATGATGGTGCGCTCGAAGCCGGGCGTGCGGTCCACCGACGCCGCGACGATGACGTCGTCGGGGGACCCCGAGAACACCGTTTCGGCCTGCTCGAGCGGCTGGCCCCGCCGCCACCGCTTGACGATGCGCGGGTAGCCCGACGCGGTGAGCGACCCCTCGCCGAAGTCGGTGCCGACGAGCAGAGTGTCCTCGTCTGCCCAGGTGGTCTGTGACTTGGCCTCGTCCAGCTCGAAGCCGCCGTCGACGAACGTGCGGGTGGTCATGTCGAACTCCCGCACGACCGCGGCATCCGATCCGCCGGGCGACAGGCTGATCAGCGCGCGGTCGTGGTCGGGTTCGATGACGGTGGCCCCGGCCCACACCCAGTTCCGATCGTCGGTGCGCGCCAACTCGTCGACGTCGATGACGACGTCCCAGTCGGGCTTCTCGGTGCAGTAGCTGTCCAGCGTGGTCCGCCGCCAGAGGCCCCGCTGGTTGGTCGCGTCCCGCCAGAAGTTGTAGAGGTACTCGCCGCGGCGCCGCACGTACGGAATCCGGGTGTCGGTGTCGAGCACCTCCAACGCCTCGGCGCGCAGCTGTTCGAACCGGTCGCCGGTCAGTTCGGCGACCGTCGGCTCGTTGTGCTTGTGCACCCACGCCAGCGCATCGTCACCGGTGACGTCCTCGAGCCACAGGTACGGGTCGGTCGGGTCGTGGTCGTGCGGCGCGGTGTCGGTCACGCCCCCATTCTGCGCATCCGCTGCGGTCCTGTCCGAACCGGTCGCGCCAACGGGAGGTCCCGGTAGCATCACCACCGGTGAGCGTCGGGGGCTCGGAGTGATCCACATCCGCCGGTGGTGGCGGCAGCCGGACCGGTATGACTGGCTGTCGGAATACCTCGCGTCCCGCCGGTTGCTCGGGTTCTCGCGGGCGCTGATGGCCGTGGTCGTGGCGGTGCTCGCCGTCGCCGCGACGTTGATGCCGGTCAGCCCGGCCGGTGGGCAGGCGGTTGCCCTGGCAGCGGCGGCGTACTTCGCCGGTTTGGCCGTCTTCTATGCGGTGCGCTGGCCGAGCCGTGGGCAATCGGCGGTCTTCTCCCTCGTCGGCAGCGTGGCCATCGCCGTGGTGGCTCTCACCCCGGCAGACCCGCACGCGGGGCTGCTGACCTGCTGGGGGTTCGTCGGACTCGCCGCCTACGTGGCGTCCTTCCACAGCTCGCGGCTGCTGGTGCTCACGGTGGGCGTGGCGCTCGGCACCATGGTGGCGTGTGCGGTCCGCACCTGGTTGACCGGCGACCCGGCGTTGGGCGTGGCCACGCTGCTGTTGTCCAGCGGTGCCTTGATGACGGTGCCGTTCGGTGGGCAGATCCTGGTGCGGCTGCTGTGGAACGACGCGGTGTCGACAGACCCGATGACGAACCTGGCGAATCGACGGGGGTTCCGACGGTCGTCGCGCGCCCTCATCTCGCAGGCGGCGCGCCGCGGCGCGGTGTCGTTCAGCGTGGTGTTGATCGACCTCGACGCTTTCAAGCGTCTCAACGACACCCGGGGTCATGCCGTCGGGGACCAGGTGATCGTGGAGGTCGCCGCGCGGATCCGCGAGGTCAGCGGTCCGGGTGTGATCGCGGCCCGGATCGGCGGTGAAGAGTTCCTCGTCGCCCAGGCCACCCAGCCCCGCGAGGTCGAGCTGCTGGCGCGTCGGCTCTGCTCGGCCATCGCCGCCACCCGGTGGGGGGTCACCGCGAGCCTCGGCATCGCCGGGGTCACGGTGACGGACGCGGCCGGCGACATCGGCGCCCTCGTCGAGCGGGTGGTGGCCAACGCCGACATGGCGATGTACGAGGCGAAGCGCGCGGGCGGCAACCAGATCCGGCAGTCCACGGCCGCCGCGTAGCGCCTCGTCACCGTCCCCACCGCGCTGGAGGCGAGATCGACACGGGGGCTGTCATCGCCGCGGCATCGCCGACGAATCGCAACCCTCACGTCGATCTCGGCTCCAGCGTCTCGCGCGGGTCGGATCAGCTCAGGTGGTGCACCTCGGCCAGGCCGTAGACCGGGGTGGGGATGTTCTCGTAGCGGGCCTTGAGCTGCAGCGCCAGGTACAGCGAATAGTGCCGGGACTGGTGCAGGTTGCCGCCGTGGAACCACAGGTTGGGCTGCTGGGTCGGCTTCCACATGTTGCGCTGCTCGCCCTCCCACGGCCCCGGATCCTTGGGGGTGGCGCTGCCCAGGCCCCACACCTTGCCGACCCGGTCGGCGACGTCCTGGCCGATCAGATCGGCGGCCCAGCCGTTCATCGAGCCGTATCCGGTCGCATACACCACGACGTCGGCGGGCAGTTCGGTGCCGTCGGCCAGCACCACCGCGTTCTCGGTCAGGTGGTCGACCTGTCCGTGCGCGAGCTTGATCCGGCCGTCGGCGACCAGATCGCAGGCGCCGACGTCGATGTAGTAGCCCGAGCCGCGGCGCAGGTACTTCATGAACAGTCCCGAACCGTCTGCGCCCCAGTCGAGTTCGAAGCCCGCCGCCTCGAGACGGTCGTAGAACTCCTTGTCGCGTTCGCGCATCTGGTCATACAGCGGGATCTGGAACTCGTGCATGATCCGGTACGGCAGCGACGCGAACGTCAGGTCCGCCTTCTCGGTGGTCATGCCCGCCGCCAGCGCGCGTTCGGAGTACAGGTCGCCGAGCCCGATGTCCATCAGCGTGTCCGATTTGACGATGTGGGTCGACGAGCGCTGCACCATCGTCACGTCGACGCCGTTCTCGTAGAGGGCCTTGCAGATGTCGTGAGCCGAGTTGTTGGAACCGATCACCACCGCCTTGCGGCCGACGTAGGCGTCCGGTCCGGGATGGGCCGACGAATGGTGCTGGTCACCGCGGAAGACGTCCTGACCCGGCAACGTGGGGATGTTCGGCTTGCCCGACATTCCGGTCGCCAGCACCAGTTGGGTGGGGTGCAGGGTCAGTTTCTCGCCGTCGCGGTCCACCTCGACCGTCCACCGGTTGGCTTCTTCGTCGAACGAGGCCGATGTGCAGGTGGTCTTCGACCAGTACGGCACCTCCATGACGCGGGTGTAGAACTCCAGCCAGTCGCCGATCTTGTCCTTCGGGGCGAACACCGGCCAGTTGGCCGGGAACGGCAGATAGGGCAGGTGGTCGTACCACACCGGGTCATGCAGGCACAGTGACTTGTACCGCTTGCGCCACTGGTCACCGGGCCGCTCGTGCTTGTCGACGACGATGGCCGGCACGCCGAGCTGGCGCAGCCGCGCCCCCAGCGCGATGCCGCCCTGGCCACCGCCGATCACCAGAGCGTAGGGCTGGATGCTGCGGCCCAGCTCGGCCTCCTCCTCGGCGCGTTTCTCCGCCCACGACCGAGGGTCGGGATCGTCGCCGTGCACCGCGCCGAGCACCCGGCTCGGGCCCTTGGGCTCCTCGTGGCCCTTGAGCTCCTGCAGCGCGGTGAGCAGCGTCCATGCCCGGGGCACCCCGTCCTCGTCCTTGAGTCGCAGGTGCCCGACCCCACGGCCGACGGCGGTCTCGAACTCGATGAACGCCGTGGTCACGCCCTCGTCCTCGGTGGGGGTCTCCCGGGTGCGGAAGCCGGACGGGTCGGTGCCGGCAAGCCGTGTGGTGAGCATGTCGGTGATCTGCTCGCGGCCCTCCATCGTCTTGAGGTTCCAGGTGAACGACACCAGGTCACGCCAGAAGCTGTCGACGGCGAACATGCCGGCGACCCGGTCGATGTCGCGTACGGCGAGGGCGGCCTCGAAGTCGGCCAGCCAGGCGTCGACACGCTGGGCGGGAGTCACATCGGGAGCGGTCTGCGGATCGAGAGTGGAAGTCATGTGAGCCAGGACACACCGCTGGATCGGCGGCGGGCAAGAGTTGCGAAGCGTTGCACGCTGCCCGTGCAACCCTCGAGACTGCCGGTGCAACCCCTCGCAACTCTTTCGCGCTGTGTCGCCCGTCACATACAACTGCGGGCATGAAAGCAGCTGTCTACTACGGACCGAACAAGCTCGAGATCGACGACGTGCCCGAGCCCGAGCCCAGGCCGGGCACCGTCAAGCTGCGGGTCGGCTACAACGGCATCTGCGGCACCGACCTGCACGAGTACTACGCCGGGCCGATCTTCGTGCCCACCGAACCGCACCCGCTGACCGGGGCGCAGCTGCCGCTGACCATGGGCCACGAGTTCTCCGGCACCATCACGGCCGTCGGCGACGGCGTGACCGGGTGGAGCGAGGGCGACCGGGTCGCGGTCGAGCCGGTGTACCGGTGCGGAACCTGCGCACCGTGCCGGGCCGGCAACTACAACGTGTGCGCGCAGATCGGGTTCCACGGACTGATGTCCGACGGCGGCATGGCCGAGTTCAGCATCGTGCCGACCGAGATGCTGCACCGGCTGCCCGACAGCGTCGGGCTGGAACTCGGCGCGCTCGTCGAGCCGATGTCGGTGGCCTACCACGCCGCAACACTAGGTGACGTCTCTGCCGGCGACACCGCCATGGTGTTCGGTGCCGGACCCATCGGGATCGGCCTGTGGTTCGCACTGCGCGGCAAGGGTCTCGAGGACGTCTTCGTCGTCGAACCGTCACCGACGCGCCGTGCCGCGATCGAGGCGCTCGGCGCCACGACACTGGATCCGGGCAGTGCAGACGTGCCCGCCTTCATCGCCGAGCACACCCGGGGCGCCGGAGCGGACGCCGTGTTCGACGCCGCCGGGGTGACCCCGGCGGTGGCCACCGCGCTGGCCTGTGTCGGTTCCCGCAAGCCGATGGTCAGCGTCGCCATCTACGAGAAACCCTTGGAGACACCGCTGTTGAACCTGGTCATGAACGAGTCCCGGATCCAGGGCTCGCTGTGCTACACCGGCGCCGACTTCGAGGCGGTGATCGCGCTGATGGCCGAGGGCGCCTATGACACCACCGGGTGGGTGACCCGCATTCCGCTCGACGACGTGATCGACGAGGGGTTCGAGGCGCTGCACGCCGGCACGAAGATGAAGGTTCTGGTCGACCCGAACGAAGGGAAATAGTCATGGCTCTCGACGGCAGGGTTGCGTTGGTGACCGGTGCGGCACGCGGTATCGGCCGAGGTATCGCGCTACGGCTTGCTCGCGACGGTGCGGCGGTGGCGCTGGTGGACACCCGCGCCGACGGCATCGAACACGTCGCCGGTGAGATCGCCGAGATCGGCAGCAAGGCAACGACGTTCGTTGCCGACGTCAGTGACCGCGGGCAGGTGTTCGCCGCGGTGGACCACGCTGCCGCCGCCCTGGGCGGTTTCGACATCATGGTCAACAACGCCGGTATCGCACTGGTCGGGCCGGTCGGTGAGGTGACGCCCGAGGAGGCGAACCGGGTCTGGGCGATCAACGTCAACGGGGTGCTGTGGGGCATCCAGGCCGCGGTGGCCAAGTTCAAAGAGCTGGACAACCAGCAACAGGGAAAGATCAGCAAGATCATCAACGCCTCGTCGATCGCCGGCCACGACGGGTTCGGCATGCTCGGGGTGTACAGCGCGTCGAAGTTCGCGGTGCGCGCGCTGACCCAGGCCGCCGCCAAGGAGCACGCCGCCGACGGCATCACCGTCAACGCCTACTGCCCGGGCGTGGTGGGCACCGACATGTGGGTCGAGATCGACAAGCGGTTCGCCGACCTGACCGGTGCCGCCGAAGGCGAGACCTACGACAAGTTCGTCGGCGGCATCGCGCTGGGCCGCGCCGAGACCCCCGAGGACGTCGCCGGCTTCGTGTCTTATCTGGCCGGACCCGACGCCGACTACATGACCGGGCAGGCCGGTCTGATCGACGGCGGTCTGGTCTACCGCTGAGATGGAGAGCACACTGGGTGACGATGCCCAGCTATGGAGGCAGTCCGCCCGTGCCTGAGCCCGCGGTCGCCGTCGGAGAGGATCCGCGCAGTTATGCGCGGCTGATGTCGGCGGTCTACGACGCGACGATGGCCGGTCACCGGGCCCCCGCGCGGCCGCGGGACGTCATCGGGCAGAGCTGGCAGCGGATGATGGCGCGCGGGATGCACGAGCGGGTCGCCGACGAGCACGCCGAGCCGGTCGTCGAGGCCGGCGCGCTGGAGACGTTGCGCCGGTCCTCCGGGCTGCTCGAGGTGCTCGGCGAGATCTCGCACGGGCTGGAGTCCCTGGTCGCCGACGGCGAGAACATCCTCGTCGTCGCCGACGCGCAGGGCCGGGTGCTGTGGCGCAGCGGCTCGCCGTCGGTGCTGCACAACGCCGACCGGCTGGGTTTCGTCGAGGGCGCCAACTGGGGCGAGGGTGCGGTCGGCACCAACGCGATCGGCACGGCGCTGGTCTCCCAGCGTGCGGTGCAGGTGTTCTCCGCAGAGCACTTCCTGCGCAGCCACCATGCGTGGACGTGCGCGGGGGCACCGATCCGCGACCCTCGTACCGGACACGTGCTGGGTGTCGTCGACGTCTCCGGTCCCGCCGCGACCGTGCACCCGACGACCATCGCGCTGGTCGACGCCGTGGCGCGGCTGGCCGAATCGCACCTGCGCGCCGAGCACGACCGCACGTTGAACCGGCTGCGCGCGCTGGCCGCACCGATCCTCGCCCGCTTGGACGCCCCCGCGCTGGCCGTCGACACCGAGGGCTGGGTGGCCGCCGTCGACGCGATGCCGTTGCACAACCGGATCCTGCTGCCCGAGCACCTCGGGCCCGGCAGGGTGTGGCTGGCGACGCTGGGCATGTGTGCCGTCGAGCCGCTGCCGGGCGGCTGGCTGGTGCGGCTGGCGGGTGACTCGGGGATCGGTGACGAGGACGGTCCCGCCCTGTCGCGGGTGACCGTGGATCTCAGCAACCCGGACCGGCCGTCGCTGTGCCTGGCCGGCGAGTTCGGCTCCTGGCGACACGACCTGTCGCTGCGGCACGCCGAGATCCTCTGTGTGCTGGCCGATTCGCCCCAGGGCCGGACCGCTCCCCAGCTGGCCGACGATCTGTACGGCGACCGTTCCCGGGTGGTCACCGTGCGGGTGGAGATGTCGCGGCTGCGCAAGCAGTTCGCCGGACTGCTCGCCGCCCAGCCCTACCGCTTCGCGGGCACGGTCGAGCTGGACGTGCGCTATCCGACCGATCGGCGGCTGCTGTTGCCGCCGTCGACAGCCCCGGCGATCCGGGCCCTGCGGGATGCGACCGAAGCCGGGACCTAGAAGGCGAACACCGTGAAGAATGGCAGGATCGGCACCAGCAGACCGGTGCTCATCCAGAACATGCCGAAGTTCATCGCGACGTCGCACGAGGCGGCGAGCCGGTGCGCCGTGCTCCCGACCGCGCGGAGCTCGTGGCAACCTCGCTCGGGTCCGGCCGGCGTGAGCACAGCCACCCCGGCGCCGGTGGTTGCCTGCTCGAGCTCGGCCACGCGCGGGCGGGTGAGCTCGCGGATCGCGATGACGCCGGCGGCCAGCAGATAGGTCATCAACGGCACACCGATCAGCGCGAACACCCACATCGCCGTCCCCGGTTGCGCGCCGGGGCCCGTGGCGCCGTGACTCATGCCGCCGTGACCCATGCCCTGGTGACTCATGACCTGGTGCCCCGCGGAGTGCTGCGCTTTCACCGCCATCGCGGCCAGATGCCAGGTCATCGCGGCGAACATGGTCGCGTGCCCGCAGAAGTGCAGACCGGCGCGACGGTCGGCGGCCCGGAAGCCGTCCACCGCCAGCCAGCCGAACCACGCCGTCCCCACGGCGAACGCCGCCACCAGTGCCGAGGTGGGCACGAGCGCCGTGAGCGCCACCCAGGTCGGTCTGGCCACCATCAGCAGCATCACCACCGCCATCGTGAGATGGGCGGCATTGGAGATGCGCTGCCGGGCGTCCTGTCGGCGGGTCAGCTCGTAGGTACACCACACGGTGCACCAGGCGAACAGCGCGAGCAGGGCCACGAACTTGACCGGCGTATCGGCGAGCGTGAACATTTTTCCTCCCGGTATCCCTGTGTCATTGGTCGCGGCGGGGCACGGTTCGGTTCCGCGCCTATCCGAAAGGTGGGCAAGGTCGCGGCGCGCATCGGCGGGCGGGGCCACAATGGAGGACATGGACGCACCGAACCGGGCACTGGTGACCGAGGCCGCGGCCGAACTGCTGCGCACCCTGCAGGACAGGCATGGAGCGTTGATGTTCCACCAGTCCGGCGGCTGCTGCGACGGCTCGTCGCCGATGTGCTACCCGAACGGCGATTTCGTGGTGGGGGACCGCGACGTGCTGCTGGGAGTCCTCGATGTCGGGGACGGGGTGCCGGTGTGGATCTCCGGTCCGCAGTTCGAGGCGTGGAAGCACACACAACTGGTGATCGACGTGGTGCCGGGTCGCGGCGGCGGGTTCAGCCTGGAGGCCCCTGAGGGAATGCGATTCCTGTCCCGGGGACGGGCATTCACCGACGACGAGAACCGGGCCCTCGACCAGTCCCCCCCGGTGACCGGCGCGGACTACGAGCGCGGTGTGCGTCCGCAGAGCCACGGCACCCGAGTGGTGTCGGAGGGGGATGCCGAGTTCGACGCGGTGTGTCCGTTGCCGCAGGGCTAGGGCGTACTGCGGCCAGGCGCGCCGCCCGTCCCGGTGGGATCAGCCTCTGGCTGGGGTCTCGTCAGCACATCAACTCCTCATGTGTTCAGATAGACATGTGAAATCGACCGTGAGGGGTGCTCTGGCGGCGACCGCGGTGCTGGCGGCGGCGGGCTGCGCCGCGCCGACATCGAACGACGCCGACGACACGCAGATCGTGCTCGCGGAGGGCTACGAACTGGGCGGCTACAATCCCGTCAACGGGTACGCCGAATCGGGCGTGTCGCCCATCTACGAGGGCCTCTACCGTCCCAGTGCCACCGCCGACGATGTGGTGCCCGACCTGGCTCCGGCGCTGGCGCAGGGCGCGCCCGAGCCGGCCGGGCCCAACCGGTGGCGGATTCCGCTGCGCGCGGGAGTGCAGTTCTCCGACGGAACTGCGTTCGACTCCGCCGACGTGGTGGCGACCTACGCCGCAGTGGCCGACCCGGCGGTGGCCTCGGAGATCGCCACGGCCGTCGCTCCGATCGTGTCCGTGGTACCGGACGGCCCGGAGGCGGTGACCGTCGAGTTGGCGACCGCGGCTGATCCGCGGCCCTACCTGCTGCTGGGGATCCTGCCGTCGGAGCGTGTCGAGTCGGCGCCCGCCGGGGACTGGGCGGTCAACACCGAACCGGTGGGTACCGGCCCCTACCGGTTGGACAGCCTGCGGCCCGACCAGGCGGTGCTGGTGGCGAGGGAGGACTACTGGGGTACCCCGGCGCAGGTGGACAGGCTGGTCTACACCTACACCCCCGACGACAACAGCCGGGCGCAGAGCATGGCCTCGGGTGCGGTCGACGGCACCAATCTTCCACCGCGGCTGATCGACTCGCTCAACGCCGACGACGTCGCGACGGTCGCGGTGAACTCGGCGGACTGGCGCGGCATCGCACTGCCCGCAGGTAACCCGTTCACCGCCGAGGTGCAGACCCGGCTGGCGATGAACCTCGGGGTCGACCGGGACGCCATCGTGCGCGATGTCCTGCGTGGATACGGAAGGCAGGCCAGCACGCCCGTCGCCGAAGCCTACGGCGCCGCATACAACCCCGATGCGCAGTACGCCTTCGACGCCGACGAGGCCAGCAGCATGCTCGACGCTGCCGGCTGGCGCGTGAGCTCGGACGGAATACGCGAAAAGGACGGTGCCCGAGCGTCGTTCGAGCTGCTGTACAACGCCCAGGACACGTTGCGTCGCGATCTGGCGGTCGCCTTTGCGGCAGCGATGAAGCCTCTGGGCATCGACGTACGCCCCCGCGGCACCAGCTGGGACGAAATCGATACGCGGTTCGGCGATTCCGCAGTCGTGCTGGGCGGCGGAGCCAAGCCGTACAGCATCGACTCCCAGGTCTATGACACCCTGCACACCCGGGTGCCGGACTCCTCGCCGTACTCGAATCCGGGCAACTTCACCGCCGCGGGTCTGGACGGCATGCTCGAGCGCGCCGCCCAGTTGCCACCCGGCCCCGAGAAAGACGATGTCTATCAACGGATTCAAGCCACGTATGCGGCCGAGCCCTCACAGGTGTTCCTGGTGTTCCTCGACCACACCTACGCCTACCGCGACCTCGGCTGGAACCAGAGTGCGTCGATCATGGAACCGCATTCGCACGGGGTGACGTGGGGGCCGTGGTGGAACCTCGCCGCGTGGACGCGCTGAGCACGCCGGCCACGCTCGACCGTCCGGCCGTCGAGTCCGTCGGCTGGACTCCGCGTAGCCGCGGGCGGGCCGCCGTCCGCCTGCTGGCGGTCCGGACCGCCGTGGCGGTGCCGCTGACTGTCGCCATCTCGGCCGCGATGTTCGCCGTCGCGTCACTGTCCCCGCTCGACCCGCTGGCCGCCTATCTCGGGGCCAACTACCAGTTCGCCACCGAATCCCAGCGTGCGGCGATGCGCATCGCCTACGACACCGAGATGCCCTGGTATCAGGCGTGGTGGCAGTGGATCGGGGGTCTGCTGCGCGGGGACCTGGGATGGTCGTCGACCCAGTCGCAGCCGGTGAGCACGGTGCTGGCCGAGCGGATGCCCTTCACGCTCGGCCTCTCGGGCGCGGCGCTGCTCACAGCCACCGTGGTGGCCCTCCTGCTGGGGTGTGTGGCCGGCATGCGCCGTGGCGGAATCCTCGACCGGGTGTGCACGGGCCTGTCCGTGGCACTGGCCGCCGTGCCGCCGTTCGTGGTGTCGCTGATGCTGGTGATGGTGGTGTCGGTGGGCCTGCGCTGGCTTCCGGTGTCCGGCGCGGCCGCGCCGGGCGCGGGCTACACCCCTGCGGGCGTACTGCAGCACGCGATACTGCCGTGGCTTGCGCTGAGCGTGTCGATGGTTCCGTGGCTGCTGCTGACCACCCGTGCGGCCGTCATCGAAAGTGTCGACTCCGACGCGGTCCGCGGCGCCCGCTCCCGCGGTGTGCACGGCTGGGCGCTGTTGCGCGGCCACATCGCGCCGGTCTCGGTGCTGCCGACCCTGGCACTGCTGGGCACCCGACTGCCCGAACTGATCGCCGGCGCCGCGATCGTCGAAACCGTGTTCGGCTGGCCCGGGATGGCCGCGGTCCTCGTCGAATCAGCTGCGGCTCTTGACTTTCCGCTGCTGGCTGCGCTGACCGTGGGTGCGGCGGCAGCCGTGCTGGCCGGATCGGCACTGTCGGACGCGGCCGCGGTGGCCATCGACCCGCGGATCGCGATGGTCGCATGAGCGCCTCGACCGCCCTGTCCCCGCTGCGGATGCCGCGCTGGCCGTGGCTGTTGCTCGGCACGATCGTGATTGCGGCGGTGGGCATTCCGCTGCTCGCCGGCGAGCAGGTCGCCGATTTCGGTGCCGCGCTGCAACCTCCCGGTGCCGGCCACCTCGCCGGAACGGATCACTCCGGGTACGACCTGCTGGTGCGCACCGCCGAGGGGCTGCGGGTGTCGCTGCTGATCGCGATGGTGTGTGCCCTCGCGGCCACGGCGTTGGGGCTGGCCATCGGCGTCGGCGCCGCGCTCGTGGGCGGCTGGGTCGACGCGGTGGTGATGCGTCTGGTGGACGGCTTCAACGCGCTGCCGCATCTGGTGGTGGGCATCGTGATCGCCGCGATGTGGCGAGGTGCCCCGCTGGCGATCGTGGCGTCCATCGCGCTGACCCACTGGCCGGCCGTCGCCCGCGTGGTCCGCGCGGAGCTGCTCGCCGTCGCCGAGGCGGGCTGGGTCGAGACTGCGCAGTTGGCCGGTGCGTCGCCGGGATTCATCGCCCGCCGGCACCTGATCCCGGCGGTGACCGGTCAGGCGCTGGTCGCGATGATCGTGCTGCTTCCCCACGCAGTGTGGCACGAGTCGACGCTGTCTTTCCTCGGCGTTGGGCTCTCGCCCGACCGGGCCAGCCTCGGCACGCTGCTCAGTGAGGCCCGCGGCGACATTCTGTCCGGCGCCTGGTGGACGCTGGCCGTGCCGGCCGCGGCGCTGATCGCGACGGCACTGACGTTCGCGGCAGTGGGCACGCTGGCCCGGCGCCGTCATCAGCCACCTGTGGGGCGGGTGTGGTGAGGGCCGTCGTCGCGAGTCTGCGCGGCTTCAGCGCCGACATCGCGGTGCGCCGGGGCCGCGGCACCGACTCGGTGGCCGTGCTCGACCGCGTCGACCTCACGGTGCGCGCCGGCTGCGTCACCGCTCTGATCGGCGAATCCGGTTGCGGCAAATCGATGGTCGCCGCCGCCCTGGCCGGTCTGATGCCTCCGGGGTCGCGGGTGCGCGGCACGGTGCGGGTCGGCGAGACCGACATGGACGCGCGGGACGAGAAGAGCTGGCGCGCACTGCGCGGACACCGCATCGGCCTGGTGCCGCAGTCCGCGGCGACGTCGTTCACCCCGGTGCGCACCGTCGGTTCTCAACTCGCCGAGATCTGCGCTCGCCTGGGCGCCGACCGCAACCCCGAGCAGTTGTGCGCGGCCGTGGCACTGCCGGCCGCCGTGGTCGACCGCTATCCCGGGGAACTGTCCGGGGGCATGGCCCAACGCGTCGCGCTCGCCGCCGCGCTGGCAGGGCGCCCGGCCCTGCTGCTGGCCGACGAACCGACTTCGGCGCTCGACCCGGGCAACGCCGAGCTGGTGTGGCACCTCCTCGGGCAGGCCTGCGCCGAGGGTGCCGGGGTACTGGTCATCACCCACGACATGCCGTCGCTGCTGCGCGCGCAGAAGTGCGACGACGTCGCGGTCATGGCGCGCGGCCGCGTGCTCGACCAGCTGCCCCTCGACGCCGCCCTGGCCAGCACCGACCCGTACCTGCGGGCCTTGCTGAACGCGGTGCCGGCATGACCGGTGACCTGTACGCCACCGGCCTCACCGTCAGATTCGGTGGGCGGACGGTGCTCGACAGCGTGGACCTGACCGCGCCGGCCGGCGCCATCACGGGTGTGACGGGTGCGTCGGGCAGCGGCAAGACCACGCTGCTGCGCGTGCTGGCCGGGCTGCAGAGGCCGCACGCCGGAGAGATCCGCTACGGGGCTGCGTCCGCGAGCGGCGCGTCGAATCCTGCGTCCGCGAGCGGTGCGTCTGGGCCGCGCCGCGGTTCCGTCGCGCTTTTGGCCCAGCACCCGCGGCTGGTCTGCAACCCGCGCTGGACGCTGCGCCAGATCATCGACGAACCGCTGGCCATCCGTGCGGGCCGCGGCTTCCGCTCGTCGGCCGAGCAGACCGCCGCCCGTGTCGGCCTCGACACCGCGCTGCTGGAGCGCTATCCCGGCCAGGTCAGTGACGGGCAGCTGCAACGAGCCTGCCTGGGGCGCGTGCTGACCCAGGGCGACGGCGGGCCGTTGCTGGTGCTGTGCGACGAACCGACGGCAATGCTCGATCCCATCGCGACGGGCTCGGTGGTGTCTCTGCTTCGCGACATGGCGGGCACCGGGTCGACCGTCGTGCTCGTCAGCCACGACCCTGTGCTGATCGACGCCCTCACCGAGAGCGCGCTCGCCTTGCCGACCCCGTTAGGGTGAGAACCGTGACCCACTATGACGTCGTCGTTCTCGGAGCCGGTCCCGGCGGGTACGTCGCGGCCATCCGCGCCGCCCAGCTCGGGCTCAACACCGCCATCATCGAACCCAAGTACTGGGGCGGTGTGTGTCTGAATGTCGGGTGCATCCCGTCCAAGGCGTTGCTGCGCAACGCCGAGCTCGCGCACATCTTCACCAAGGAGGCCAAGACCTTCGGCATCAGTGGGGAGGCCAGCTTCGACTACGGCGTGGCCTTCGACCGCAGCCGCAAGGTCGCCGACGGCCGGGTGGCCGGCGTGCACTTCCTGATGAAGAAGAACAAGATCACCGAGATCCAGGGCTACGGCAAGTTCAAAGACGACCACACCATCGTCGTCGATCTCAACGAAGGCGAGACCGAGGAAGTCACCTTCGACAACGCCATCATCGCCACGGGCGCGCACACCAAGCTGGTGCCGGGCACCGAGCTGTCGGAGAACGTGGTCACGTACGAAGAGCAGATCATGGAGCGCGAGCTGCCCGGCTCGATCGTCATCGCCGGCGCCGGCGCGATCGGCATGGAGTTCGGCTACGTCATGAAGAACTACGGCGTGGACGTCACGATCGTCGAGTTCCTGCCGCGCGCACTGCCCAACGAGGACGCCGAGATCTCCAAGGAGATCGAGAAGCAGTTCAAGAAGCTCGGCGTGAAGATCATGACCGGCACCAAGGTGGAATCGATCAGGGACGAGGGGGCCGACGGTTCCGTCACCGTCACCGTGAGCAAGGACGGCAAGTCCACCGAAATCAAGACCGACAAGGTGATGCAGGCCATCGGCTTCGTCCCGAACGTCGAGGGCTTCGACCTGGACAAGGCCGGCGTCGAACTGACCGAGCGCGGCGGCATCGCCATCGACGACTACATGCGCACCAACAAGCCGCACATCTATGCCATCGGCGACGTCACCGGCAAACTGCAGCTCGCCCACGTCGCCGAGGCCATGGGCGTCGTCGCGGCCGAGACCATCGGCGGCGCCGAGACACTCGCGCTGGGTGACTACCGGATGATGCCGCGCGCCACGTTCTGCCAGCCCCAGGTGGCCAGTTTCGGGCTCACCGAGGAGCAGGCCCGCGAGGAGGGCTACGACGTCAAGGTCGCCAAGTTCCCCTTCACCGCCAACGGCAAGGCCCACGGCATGGGCGATCCCAGCGGCTTCGTCAAGCTGATCGCCGACGCCAAGTACGGCGAACTGATCGGCGGTCACCTGATCGGTCACGACGTGTCCGAGTTGCTGCCGGAGCTGACGCTGGCGCAGAAGTGGGACCTGACGTCCAACGAGCTGGCCCGCAACGTGCACACGCACCCGACCATGTCCGAGGCGCTGCAGGAGTGCTTCCACGGCTTGGCCGGCCACATGATCAACTTCTAATTGAGGGCGATCTGGATAGCCGGCATCGGCGGGCTGGCCATCGGTCACATTTTGTGGCTGGCGGGTATCTCGGCGGCGGTCGCGACCAACGACGTCGCTCAGTGGGTGCTGGTGGTGGCGGGGGTGTCGCTGGCGGTCGGCGTGCTGTCGGGACTGCTGGGCTGGCGGGCGTTTCGCGGCAAGACCCGCACGGGCGAGATCTGGGCGGCGTTTCTGTGGGGCCTGCCGATCTCACCGGTGTTGTTCTCGCTCATCGTGCTCGGCGTGACCTACCTGTAGCGCCGCCGGCGACGTAGCTGGCGATCGCTGAATTCAGCTATGACGTGGATCGACGTTTCCCCACGGTATTCACTGGCACATTCCTAGACTGATCCGGTGGGGGAGAGCGCCGATCCTGGTCTGCTGCGGCAGTGGTGGCAGCAGCGCGACGACTACCAGTGGCGTATCGACTTCCTGCGCAGCCGTGGGCTGCTGACCCCGCTGCGCTATGTCATCGCCGGCATCGGTGCGGTGATGGGCATCCTCGCGGCGATCAACGTCGTGGTCCCGCCCGGGGCCGACGGTGCGCTGTTCCGGATCGGCTGGGCCGTGACGGCGGTCGGCTCACTGGCCTGGGCAGTGCGCTGGATGCTGCTGCGCTGGCCGTCGGCGCGCGAGTCGGCGGTGCTGGTGATCTACGTCGACATGATCATGACGCTGTCGACGGTGTTGTTCGGCGACGCCAACCTGGCGATGTCGGGTATCCCGATCCTGCTGTGCGCCGGCGGGTATGTCGTGTTCTTCCACGGCCCGCGGCTGCACCTCGTGCACATCGGCTGGTGCCTGCTCTCGGTCGGGGCCATCGCGGTCTGGCTGGCTGCCAGCATGCCGGAGCACGGCCTGCAGGTGGCGGTGTCGCGGGCGGTCATCGCGCTGCTGGTGACCGTGTGCATCCTGCCTGCGCTGCAGTTCGGTTTCTGGTTGCTGCAGGACAGCTCCATGCAGTCGCTGACCGATCCGCTGACCGAGCTGACCAACCGGCGCGGCCTGACGGTGTCGATGAAACGACTCGATGCGCGCGTGGACGGAGACACGGACCTGTGCGCGTTCCTGATCGACGTCGACGGATTCAAGGTCGTCAACGACACGCACGGCCATGCCGTCGGCGACGAGGTGCTGATCCGCACCGCGCGCCGGATTCGCGACAGCGTGCGCAGCGACGCCGTGGTGGTGCGGTGGGGCGGCGAGGAATTCCTCGTCGTCGACCGGATCCCGGCGGCTCAGGCGGCCGGGGTCGCCGAACGTATCCGGACGGCGGTCTCGGCACCGGCGCGGCCGGTCGTCACAGCCAGCATCGGCCTGGCGACCTGCACCCGGCCCGGGTCAGACCTTGCTGAGGTGATCACCGCCGCCGACGTGGCCATGTACCAGGCCAAGGCCCGCGGCGGGGACCGGGTCGCCATCGCCGCCGACCTCTGTTGACCCGCTCAGGTGCCGGTGCACGAAGGCGAGGACGTCGTCGGCCTTGGCGAACCCGCCGAGGTGGCTCTCGTCGGGCATCAGTAGCAGTTCGACGTTCGGCAGATGCTCCGCGGCCGCCTGGGCGTCGGCCAGTCCGATGATGGAGTCGGCGTCCCCGTGCCACCACTGCACGGGCACCGCGACGTCGGCCAGCCGGAATCCCCAGTCGCGGCCGAACAACCGGGCGTCGTCGAGCAGGGCCTGGAACCGGCCGTTGGCGACGTGGACGATGTCGTCGATGAACATCGCCTCGATGTCCGGGTTCGCGAACACCTGCTTGTCGCCGTCGGGCATCGCCGACGCCAACCCCTTGTAGGCCAGGTGTGCCAGCGGGATGACCGGCGTCAGCAGGGACGCGGTGGCGGTGGCGAAAGGCCTGCGCATCACCGACATCAACGGCGCGAACCGGCGGGCCAGCGCGATGGCTCCGCTGCAGGTCGCATCGGGTCCGACCGACGGTGTGACGCCACCGAGCACGGCGACGGCGGCGACGCGGTCGCGCAGCGCCGGCATGCCCGCACACGCCAGCGCATACGGCCCGCCACCGGACAGGCCGACCACGCCGAGCTTCTCGGCACCCAGCACATCCGCGACGTGGGCCATGTCGGCGGCCCAGTCGCCGATGCGCTCGTAGCGATGCGGATCGCTCAGCCCGGAGCCGGCGCGTTCGAGGAGGACCACCCGCAGGCCGAGCCGTTCGGCCGCGCGGCGGCCGACGATCGGGAGCTGTCGGCGTCCGCCGGGCGTGCCGTGGAACCACAACACCAGCGGTCCCGACGGGTCGCCGAACTCGGCGTAACCGAGGCGGCGTCCGCTGGGAAGGAAGAACGTGCCCTCGGCGCGGGGCGGCTCACAGCGGGGAACGCCGGGCGGGTGCCGCCACGGGTTGGCGACGGTCACCACTTCGTCGGCGCTGACGTGACGCGGATCATGTACGGATGGTAGCGCTGGGCGGGTGCTCAGTCCGGGAAGTCGAGGGGGACCTGCAGTGTCGTGATCGTCGCGGCCAGGCCGTCGTACTGGGCGGCCAGCATGCAGAATTCGATGAGCTGGGCGCGGGTGTAATGGCCGGCCAGCGCCCGCCAGGTCTGCGCGGACACCGAGCGGGTGACGACGAACTCGTCGGTCGCGGTGATCAGCACCCGCTCGCGCTCGGTCAGGCCCTCGGCGTCGGGTCCCTCGAAGATCTTGGCCTGGAAGGCTTTGTCGAGGCCGCGGCTGCGGGCCAGGCGGCGGTGTTGCTGCAGTTCGTACTCGCAGTCGCGCAGGTGGCCGACGCGCAGGATCACGGTCTCGGCGTCGCGGCGTGACAGCTTGCCGGCGTAGAGCAGGTAGGCCGACAGCGGCAGCCACACCGGGAACAGCAGACGGTGCTGGCCCAGCACGTTCATCAGGCTGAACCGGGGTCGGCGGATGCCTCGGGCGCCGACCTTGGCGATGACCCAGTTGACCGGACCGAGTTCTTTGAAGCCGCCCGGCGGGATGCCGGCCGGTGACGGGCTCATGACGGCTTCACCAGGTACGGCGACACCGTCGAGCGGTGCTCGTCGATGTCGAGTGCGCGGCCGAGAGCGGGGAACGCGCGTTGCGGGCAGTCGTCGCGTTCGCACACCCGGCAGCCCGCACCGATCGGGGTCGCGTTCTCACCGCTCAGGTTCAAGCCCTCCGAGTAGACCAGCCGCTGGGCATGGCGCAGCTCGCAGCCGAGGCCGATCGCGAACGTCTTGCCGGGCTGACCATAGCGCGACGCGCGCCGCTCCACGGTGCGCGCCACCCACATGTAACTGCGCCCGTCGGGCATCTCGGCGATCTGCACCAGGATCTTGCCCGGGTTGGCGAACGTCTCGTAGACGTTCCACAGCGGGCACGTTCCGCCGCTGGAGGAAAAATGAAAGCCGGTGGCGGACTGACGTTTCGACATGTTGCCCGCCCGATCCACGCGGACGAAGGAGAACGGCACGCCGCGCATGGACGGCCGCTGAAGCGTGGACAGCCGGTGGCAGATGGTCTCGTAACTGATCGAGTAGAAGGCCGACAGGCGCTCGATGTCGTAACGGAAGTTCTCGGCGACCTCGTGGAACTGGGCATACGGCAGCACCGTGGCCGCGGCGAAGTAGTTCGCCAGCCCCTTGCGGGCCAGTTTGCGGGCCTCCTCGCCGGTGAACTTCCCTTCCTCGACGAGCCGGTCGATCAGGCCGCCGTACTCCAGATAGGCCAGTTCGGCGGCCAGCCGCGTCACCGTCTGCCCTGCCGACAGGTGGGCGCTGACCTGCAGCCGTTTGGACATCGGGTCATAGCGATGCAGCACGCCCTCGCCGAGGTCGATGCGACGGATGATCGTCACCCCGTGCACGATGCGCAGCCTGTCGGCCAGGTCGCTGACCAGATCGCCGCGGTTGATCCGCATCCCGGTGGTGAGCTCCTCGGCGGCGGTGTCGAGATCGTGCAGGTAGTTCTGCCGCTCGTAGAAGTAGTCGCGCACCTCCTCGTGCGGCATCGAGATGGAGCCCGACCCGGAGCCGGACCCGGTGTCGTTGAAGCGGTCCTCGGTCGCGGCGGCCAGCCGGGTGGTGGTGAGCTGGTAGCGCCGGTGCAGGTTCACCATCGCCTTGGCCAGCGCGGGGTGCGCGGCGACCATGTCGGCGACCTCGGCAGGCTCGACGTCGGCGTCGAGGTCACGGTCGAGCAGCACCTCGCGCAGCTCGGCGATCAGGCGGGTGTCGTCCTGGGAGGCGAAGAACGTCGCATCGACGCCGAACACCTCGGTGATCCGCAGCAGTACGGCCACCGTCAGCGGCCGCACGTCGTGCTCGATCTGGTTGAGGTAGCTGGGCGAGATGTCGAGCATCTGCGCCAGCGCCGCCTGGCTGAATCCGCGTTCGCTGCGGAGCTGCCGGACCCTGGCGCCGACGAACGTTTTGGGCACGTCAACCACCATAACAACGGTGCAAAGGAAATATTTGCAGTGTTGGCAAATGGTCGGGGTGTGGCAGTATCGGGATCCGTGAGTACCACCGGGGATTCGGCTGTCCCGCCTGCGTCGACCGGACCGTCGTCGAAGCCGGCCGCCGGCTTGGCCAAGGTGATGATGCCGGTGCCGGATCCGCACCCCGACGTCTTCGACCAGAACTGGCCCCTGCGGGTCGCCGACATCGACCGCACCGGCCGGCTGCGGTTCGACGCCGCGACCCGGCACATTCAGGACGTCGGCCAAGACCACCTGCGCCAGCTCGGTTTCGAGGAGACCCATCCGCTGTGGATCGTGCGGCGCACCATGATCGACCTCATCCGGCCGATCGAGTTCCAGGACACGTTGCGGCTGCGGCGGTGGTGTTCCGGGACGTCGAACCGCTGGTGTGAGATGCGGGTGCGCATCGACGGCCGCCGCGGCGGGCTCATGGAGTCAGAGGCGTTCTGGATCAACATCAACCGGGACACCCAGGGGCCGGCGCGCATCGCCGACGATTTCATCGAGGGCCTGCGCCGGACCACGACCGAGACGCGACTGCGCTGGAAGGCGTATCTGAGGGCGGGCAGCCGGGAGGACGCCAGCGAGATCCGCGAATACCCGGTGCGGGTCGCCGACATCGACCTGTTCGACCACATGAACAATTCCGTCTACTGGTCGGTGATCGAGGACCATCTCTTCGGCGCCCCGGAGCTGCTTCGCGGCCCGATCCGGGTCACCATCGAACACGATGCGCCGGTCGCGCTCGGCGACAAGTTGGAGATCCTCACCCACGTCTATCCGCCCGGCTCGACCGGTCAGTTCGGTCCCGCCCTGGCCGATCGCACTGTTACAACGCTCACATATGCGGTCGGCGACGAGACGAAAGCGATCGCCTCGATCTTCCCGCTCTGATTCGGCGCGTTTAACAGTACGGGCGTACTGACCTGCACAGATGTGTTACCGGGCGGTAACTACTGAACCGGTTCAGTCCAAGATCGACTTTGCAAACTTTGCAAGTTAACCGACCGCGTTGGCGAAAGTTGGCAATCAAAACAAGTGGACCTGCGGTTATGGCTTGATGCATCCTCGAGTTAGCACACCAGTGAAGAAGCTGGAGCGTTAACAACCGCATGAAGGAGCCACCTGATGTCGACTGTGGGCACCCCGAAGTCCCCCGAACAGATCCAGCACGACTGGGACCACAACCCGCGCTGGAAGGGCGTCAGCCGCACCTACTCGCCGGCTGATGTCGTCGCTCTGCAGGGGCATGTTGTCGAAGAGAACACCCTGGCCCGCCGCGGCGCCGAGGTGCTGTGGGAGCAGCTGCACGACATGGACTTCGTCAACGCGCTCGGCGCGCTGACCGGCAACATGGCCGTGCAGCAGGTGCGTGCCGGCCTGAAGGCCATCTACCTGTCGGGCTGGCAGGTCGCCGGTGACGCCAACCTGTCCGGACACACCTACCCCGACCAGAGCCTCTACCCGGCCAACTCGGTGCCGCAGGTGGTGCGCCGCATCAACAACGCGCTGATGCGTGCCGACCAGATCGCCAAGGTCGAGGGCGACCGCTCGGTGGAGAACTGGCTCGCCCCGATCGTCGCCGACGGTGAGGCCGGCTTCGGCGGCGCGCTCAACGTCTACGAGCTGCAGAAGGCCATGATCGCCGCCGGTGTCGCCGGCTCGCACTGGGAGGACCAGCTGGCCTCGGAGAAGAAGTGCGGCCACCTCGGTGGCAAGGTGCTCATCCCGACCCAGCAGCACATCCGCACCCTGACCTCGGCCCGCCTCGCGGCCGATGTCGCCGACGTCCCGACCGTGGTCATCGCGCGCACCGACGCCGAGGCCGCCACGCTCATCACCTCCGACGTCGACGAGCGTGACCAGCCGTTCATCACCGGTGAGCGCACCGCCGAGGGCTTCTACCGGGTGAAGAACGGTCTCGAGCCGTGCATCGCCCGCGCCAAGGCCTACGCGCCGTACTCCGATCTGATCTGGATGGAGACCGGCACCCCGGACCTGGAGCTGGCCAAGAAGTTCGCCGAGGGCGTCAAGAGCGAGTTCCCGGACCAGATGCTGGCCTACAACTGCTCGCCGTCGTTCAACTGGCGCAAGCACCTCGACGACGCGACCATCGCGAAGTTCCAGAAGGAACTCGGCGCCATGGGCTTCAAGTTCCAGTTCATCACGCTGGCCGGCTTCCACGCGCTGAACTACTCGATGTTCGACCTGGCCTACGGGTACGCCCGCGAGCAGATGAAGGCCTACGTCGACCTGCAGGAGCGCGAGTTCGCTGCCGAGGAGCGCGGTTACACCGCCACCAAGCACCAGCGCGAGGTGGGCGCCGGCTACTTCGACCGCATCGCCACCACGGTGGACCCGACGTCGTCGACCACCGCGCTGGCCGGTTCGACCGAAGAGGGCCAATTCCACTGACGAAGGAAGTGGAACCGGTGCTGTAGCCACTGACGAAGGAAGTGGAACCGGTGCTGTAGCCACTGACGAAGGAAGTGGAACCGGTGCTGTAGCCACTGAGCTGATCCATCAGCACCGCGAGCGCGCGGGTCTGTACCGCGCCACGCGTAGCGCGGACACGATTCGCGCGCTCGCCGGAGTTGACAGCGCAGACCCCGCTCAGAAATCTTGAGCGGGGTCTGACGCTATCGGAAAGAAGGCAGATGAGTATCGAACGAGTCGGTGTCGTGGGCGCCGGGCAGATGGGCGGCGGCATCGCCGAGGTGTGTGCAAAGGCCGGCGCGCAGGTGCTGGTGTACGAACCCTCCGAGGAATTGGTCGACGCCGGACGCACGCGCATCACCGCGTCGCTGGAGCGGGCCAAGGCCAAAGGCAAGCTCGCAGCCGACGACTTCGAGGTGGCAATGGCGCGGCTGAGCTACACCACCGAGCTCGCCGACATGGCCGACCGCCAGCTCGTCATCGAGGCCATCGTCGAGAACGAAGCCGTCAAGGCCAAGGTCTTCGCCCAGCTCGACGAGGTCGTCACCGATCCCGAGGCGGTCCTGGCGTCGAACACCTCCAGCATCCCGATCATGAAAATTGCTGCGGCAACCAAGAATCCGAGCCGCGTGCTGGGGCTGCACTTCTTCAACCCGGTGCCGGTGCTGCCGCTCGTCGAGGTGATCGACACCCTCGTCACCGCCCCCGAAGCCGTCGCCAACGTGGAGAAGTTCGCCGGCGACGCCCTGGGCAAGAAGGTCGTGCGCTGCGGCGACCGTTCGGGTTTCATCGTCAACGCGCTGCTGGTGCCCTACCTCCTTTCGGCGATCCGGATGGCCGAGGCCGGCGTGGCCAGCGTCGAGGACATCGACACCGCGGTGGTCGCCGGTCTGTCGCATCCGATGGGACCGCTGAAGCTGTCCGATCTGATCGGGCTGGACACGATGAAGCTGATCGCCGACTCGATGTACGACGAGTACAAGGATCCGCACTATGCGCCGCCGCCGCTGCTGCTGCGCATGGTCGAGGCCGGCCAACTCGGCAAGAAGTCCGGCAAGGGGTTCTACACCTACTGAGACACTGGGAGCTTCCGGATCAACCGGCGCCGTCTCAGTGCGTCGTCGACCCGGGCGCAGATACCTTCCGGCTCGGAGCGCAGTTGACGCGAGCTGACTCGGATGATCAGCCAGCCCCTCGCGGCCAGAAACTCCAGCCGGGTGATGTCCGCGGCGTGAGCGTCGGGGTCGGTCCAGTGGTGGCCGCCGTCGTACTCGACTCCGACCAGGTGTTGCGGCCAACCCATGTCTATGCGGCGAACAACTCTGCCGTGCTGGTCGGTCACCGCGATCTGAGTGACAGGGCGCGGAAAACCGTTGCGAATCAGCAACAACCGCAGAAGGGTTTCCTGGGGTGATTCGGCGCCGCCGTCGACGAGGTCGAGGGTGGACCGCAGGAGTCGGTGACCGCGCGCCCTGGGATAGCGCGCGGCCAGCGCCTTGACTTCGGCCGGGGTGCACCGGGTCGCGTTGAGCAAGCTGTCGATGCGGATCACTGCGGCATCACCGCGGGTTCGCCTGCCGATGTCGTAGGCGGTTCGGATGGGCGTGGTCGTGTCGATGCTCTCGACCAGGCACAGCTCGTCGTCGGCGATGCTGCCCCGGTGTACGACGATCCCGGGAGCGAATGCCGCGCGGACGCGCGCGAGTTCGGCAGGCTCGTCCGTGGGCAACCACTTGGCACCCAGCAGTGCTGCGGCCGACAGCCCTGCGACGGTGGCCTCGCGGCGGGACCAGAGCCAGGCTGCGCGTGCCCGGTCAGCTGCGGTCAATGTCATGTCGACCGGCGCGTAGACGTTGTGGTGCAGCTTGACGTACGACGTCCGCAGGACCTGGCGGGTCAACCTGCCGGCAGCCAGTGCCTCGCTGGCGACGACGAGGTCCTCCACACCATGTCGGACGCGGCGGCGGGGCTGACGGTTCCCGGGAGTACGGATTGTGATGGAAATCGGCTGATTTTCGTCAGGAACCGTACGTTCGCGAGACGGGGACAGCGCGGGCGGCACGGGGACGACGCGCTCGGCGCGGGCGACATGGGGGACGCGGGGCAACGCCGGGCAGCGCGGGGGAGTGCGGACGTGCGACTCCGCGGGAGTACGGATTGTGATGGAAATCGGCTGATTTTCGTCAGAAACCGTACGCTCGCGAGACGGGGACAGCGCGGGCGACGGGGCAACGCCGGGCAGCGCGGGGGAGTGCGGACGTGCGACTCCGCGGGAGTACGGATTGTGATGGAAATCGGCTGTTTTCCGTCAGAAACCGTACGCTCGCGAGACGGGGACAGCGC
>NZ_BLTG01000106.1 GCF_017312405.1 Mycobacterium sp. PO1 | reverse complement strand
TGAGCGCTTGCGCGAAGAGCCGAGGGTCCCGATGAGCGCGCTGGATCCTGCGATCGCGCAGCGGCTCAAGCGTGACGCCAACGGACTGTTCAGCGCCGTGGTGCAGGAACAGGGGACCGGGAAGGTGCTGATGGTCGCCTGGATGGACGACGACGCGCTCGCCCGCACACTCGCCACCCGGGAGGCCACGTACTTCTCCCGGTCCCGCAACGAGCAGTGGATCAAGGGCGCCACCTCAGGTCACACCCAGTACGTGCACTCGGTGCGGCTGGACTGCGATGGTGACACGGTGCTGCTCGAGGTCGACCAGGTCGGCGGGGCGTGCCACACCGGCGATCACAGCTGCTTCGACGCCGACCAGCTGCTCGGCCCGGCGCAGTCCTAGGTCGACTGGCGCTGCCGCAGCACGTCGAGGGCTTTGTCGGCGTGGGTGTCCATGTTCAGCTCACTGGCGATCACCGCGAGGACGGTGCGGTCGGTGTCGATGACGAACGTGGTGCGCTTGACCGGCAGGAACTTGCCCAGCAGGCCGCGTTTGACCCCGAACTGGGTGGCCACGGTGCCGTCGGTGTCCGACAGCAGCGGATAGTCGAAATTCTGCTGGTCGGCGAACTTGGCCTGCTTGTCCACCGCGTCAGCACTGATGCCCACCCGGCTGGCGCCGACGGCGGCGAACTCACCGGCCAGGTCGCGGAAGTGACAGGCCTCCTTGGTGCATCCCGGCGTCATCGCCGCCGGGTAGAAGAACAGCACGATCGGACCGTCGGCCAGCAGGCCGGTCAGCGTCCGCGTCGTCCCGGTCTGGTCTGGTAGTTCGAAGTCGGCCACCCGATCACCACGATTCACGATCTTCACGGTACGTCTGGGACAATTCCGGTGTGCAGACGACCGCCAACCTGCCCTCCGGCTCTTCGCGTGAGCGCTCATCGCATACCGCGACGACGTCGCGGGAGGACTTCCGGGCGCTGGCCGCCGAGCACCGCGTGGTGCCGGTGACACGAAAGGTGCTCGCCGACAGCGAGACGCCGCTCTCGGCGTACCGCAAGCTGGCCGCGAACCGTCCCGGAACGTTTCTCCTGGAGTCCGCGGAGAACGGCCGGTCCTGGTCGCGGTGGTCGTTCATCGGTGCCGGTGCCCCGTCCGCGCTGACGGTGCGTGACGGTGCGGCGGTGTGGCTGGGCACGATCCCGCAGGATGCGCCGTCCGGTGGTGACCCGCTGCAGGCGCTGCGCGCCACGCTGGCGCTGTTGGAGACCGCCGCGCTGCCCGGCCTGCCGCCGCTGTCGTCGGGCCTGGTCGGCTATTTCGCCTACGACATGGTCCGCCGCCTCGAACGCCTGCCCGAACTGACCGTCGACGACCTCGGCCTGCCGGACATGGTGCTGCTGCTGGCCACTGACATCGCGGCGGTCGACCACCACGAAGGCACCATCACGCTGATCGCCAACGCCGTGAACTGGAACGGCACCGAAGAGCGCGTCGACTGGGCGTATGACCACGCGGTCGCCCGCCTGGACGTGATGACCGCGGCGTTGGCCGAGCCGCTGAAGTCCACGGTTGCCACGTTCAGCAGGCCGGCACCCGCGCATCGCGCCCAGCGCACCGTCGAGGAGTACACCGCGATCGTCGACAAGCTGGTCGGCGACATCGAGGCCGGGGAGGCGTTCCAGGTGGTGCCCTCCCAGCGCTTCGAGATGGACACCGACGCCGATCCGCTCGACGTCTACCGGATGCTGCGGGTGTCCAACCCGAGCCCGTACATGTATCTGCTGAACGTCCCCGACGTCGATGGCGGACTGGATTTCTCGATCGTCGGCTCCAGCCCGGAGGCGCTGGTGACCGTCAAGGACGGCCGCGCGACGACGCACCCGATCGCCGGGACCCGGTGGCGCGGAGACACCGAGGAGGAGGATCTGCTTCTCGAGAAGGAGCTCCTCGCCGACGAGAAGGAACGCGCCGAGCACTTGATGCTCGTCGACCTGGGCCGCAACGATCTGGGTCGGGTCTGTCGCCCCGGCACCGTGCGGGTCGAGGACTACAGCCACATCGAGCGCTACAGCCACGTGATGCATCTGGTGTCGACGGTGACCGGCATGCTCGCTGACGGGAAGACCGCGCTGGACGCCGTGACGGCGTGTTTCCCGGCGGGAACGCTGTCGGGGGCGCCCAAAGTGCGGGCGATGGAACTCATCGAAGAGGTCGAGAAGACCCGACGGGGCCTCTACGGCGGCGTGCTGGGTTACCTGGATTTCGCCGGCAACGCCGATTTCGCCATCGCGATCCGCACGGCGCTGATGCGTCGCGGCACCGCCTACGTGCAGGCCGGCGGCGGCGTCGTCGCCGACTCCAACGGGCCCTATGAGTACAACGAGGCGGCCAACAAAGCCCGGGCGGTGCTCAGCGCCATCGCGGCCGCCGAGACGCTGGGTGAACCGTGATCAGAGTCGGCCAACTGGCACTGGTGGTCGCGGCGGGCGCCCTGTGGGGCGCCTCGCGCATGACCTGGGTGCAGATCACCACCTTCGACGGATTGGGACATCCCCAGACCGCCGAGCTGAACGGTGCGACGTGGTCGACGGCGCTGCTCCCGCTGGCACTGGTGGTGCTGGCCGCCGCCGGCGCCGCACTGGCGGTGCGCGGATGGCCGCTGCGAGTGCTGGCTTTGCTGGTCGCGGCAGCCAGCGCCGCGATGGCCTACCTGGCGATCAGCCTGTGGGTGGTCGAGGACGTCGCGGTCCGCGCCGCGCGGCTGGCCGAGGTGCCGATCGCCGAGCTGATCGGCACCGAGCGCCACTTCGCCGGGGCGTCGTTGGCACTGGCGGCCGCGTTGCTCTCGCTGCTGGGTGCGGTGCTGCTGATGCGTTCGGCGGCGAAGGGGCGCGCGGAGACCGCCCGGTACCGGCGCGGGCCGGCTGTCGCCGCTGATCAACCGTCCGACACGATGTCGGAGCGGATGATGTGGGACGCCCTCGACGAGGGCGCCGATCCAACCGCAGACCGAGTCAATCCCGACAGCAAGGGGCGGTGACGGACGATGCCGCAGTGGCGGCTACCCTTCGTTAAGAATCGAAGGCCCGGCAGGGGAAGGGAAGCGACACCTATGGGTTCGGCGACCGTGCTCGACTCCATTCTCGAGGGGGTCCGTGCCGACGTTGCCGCTCGCGAGGCCGAGGTCAGTCTGGCCGAGGTCAAAGAGCGGGCCCAGCGCGCACCCGCACCGCTGGATGTGATGGCCGCGTTACGTGCGCCTGGCATCGCCGTGATCGCGGAGGTCAAGCGGGCCAGCCCGTCTCGGGGTGCGCTCGCCTCGATCGACGACCCGGCCGCACTGGCTCGCGCCTATCAGGACGGCGGGGCGCGCGTCATCAGCGTGCTGACCGAGCAGCGCCGGTTCCACGGCTCGCTCGACGACCTGGACACCGTGCGGGCATCGGTCTCGATTCCGGTGTTGCGCAAAGACTTCATCGTCCGGCCGTACCAGATCCACGAGGCCCGCGCCCATGGCGCCGACATGCTGCTGCTGATCGTCGCGGCGCTCGAGCAGTCGGTGCTGACCTCGCTGCTGGAGCGCACCGAGTCGTTGGGCATGACCGCCCTGGTGGAGGTCCACACCGAGGAGGAGGCCGACCGGGCGCTGCAGGCCGGCGCCTCGGTCATCGGGGTCAACGCGCGTGATCTGAAGACCTTGGAGGTCGACCGGGACTGCTTCGCCCGGATCGCGCCGGGGCTGCCCAGCAACGTCATCCGAATCGCCGAGTCCGGGGTCCGCGGCACCGCCGACCTGCTGGCCTACGCCGGCGCCGGCGCCGACGCCGTCCTCGTCGGGGAAGGCCTGGTCACCAGCGGGGATCCGCGCAGCGCCGTCGCTGATCTCGTCACCGCAGGAACCCACCCGTCGTGCCCGAAACCCGCGCGTTAAGTGGCTGACGTCGCGAACCCCGATCTGCCGCGCGCAAGCGCCGCGGTCGCCGAACCCACCTCCCACGATCCCGATGCGCGGGGACATTTCGGCGCCTACGGAGGACGGCTCGTCCCGGAAGCGCTGATGGCCGTCATCGAAGAGGTCACCGCCGCCTACGAGAAGGCCCGCGGTGACCAGGTTTACCTCGACGAACTGGATCGGCTCCAGCGGCATTACAGCGGTCGCCCGTCACCCCTGTACGAGGCGGAGCGGCTCAGCGAGCACGCCGGGGGAGCACGGATCTTCCTGAAGCGAGAAGACCTCAACCACACCGGATCTCACAAGATCAACAACGTGTTGGGCCAGGCGCTGCTGGCGCGCCAGATGGGCAAGACCCGGGTGATCGCCGAAACCGGCGCCGGCCAGCACGGCGTGGCCACAGCGACGGCGTGTGCGCTGCTCGGTCTGGAATGCGTCATCTACATGGGTGCCGTGGACACCGCCCGGCAGGCGCTCAACGTGGCCCGGATGAGGCTGCTGGGCGCCAGCGTGGTGGCGGTCGAGTCGGGTTCGAAGACGTTGAAGGACGCGATCAACGAGACGTTCCGCGACTGGGTCACCAACGCCGACAACACCTACTACTGCTTCGGCACCGCTGCTGGGCCGCACCCGTTCCCGATGATGGTGAGGGATTTCCAGCGCGTGATCGGTCTCGAGGCGCGCGCGCAGATGCTCGACCAGGTCGGCCGACTGCCGGAGGCGGTTACTGCCTGCGTGGGTGGCGGGTCGAATGCCATCGGCATCTTCCACGCCTTCATCGACGACCCCGGTGTCCGGTTGGTCGGTTACGAGGCGGCCGGTGACGGCGTGGAGACGGGTCGGCATGCGGCCACCTTCACCGGCGGGTCGCCGGGCGCGTTCCAGGGATCGTTCTCTTACCTGTTGCAGGACGAGGATGGCCAGACGATCGAATCGCATTCGATCTCGGCGGGTCTTGACTATCCGGGCGTCGGACCTGAGCACGCGCTGCTCAAGGACATCGGACGGGCCCAGTACGAGCCGATCACCGACACCGAAGCGATGAACGCCCTGTCGTTGCTCAGTCGCACCGAGGGCATCATCCCGGCCATCGAGTCGGCCCACGCGGTGGCCGGGGCGCTGAAGCTCGGGCAGGAGATGGGCGCCGGTTCGCTGATCCTGGTGAATCTGTCGGGCCGCGGCGACAAGGACGTCGAGACGGCCGCCAAGTGGTTCGGCCTGCTGGAGGATGGCGCGAAATGAGTCGGCTGGCCGGGTTGTTCGACTCCTGCCGCGACGAGGGCCGATCCGCGTTGATCGGCTACCTGCCGACGGGTTTTCCTGACGTGCAGACCTCCATCGCGGCGATGACCGCGCTGGTCGAGTCGGGTTGTGACGTCATCGAGGTCGGAATCGCCTATTCCGACCCCGGGATGGACGGACCGGTCATCGCCGCGGCCACCGAGGTCGCGTTGCGTGGCGGGGTGCGAGTGCGCGACGCGTTGACTGCGGTCGAGGCGATCAGCGACGCCGGGGGACGGGCCGTCGTGATGACCTACTGGAACCCCGTGCTGCGCAAGGGTGTCGACAGCTTCGCGCGTGATCTGGCCTCGGCCGGTGGTCTCGGGATGATCACCCCGGACCTGATTCCGGAAGAGGCGGACGACTGGCACGCCGCATCCGAAGCGCACGACCTCGACCGGATCTTCTTGGTGGCGCCGTCGTCGACACCGGAGCGCCTCGCCGAAACCGTGCAGGCATCGCGAGGTTTCGTCTACGCGGCGTCGACGATGGGTGTCACCGGCGCCCGTGACGCGGTCTCGAACATGGCTCCCGAGTTGGTTCGCCGGGTCAAAGAAATCGCCGACATCCCTGTCGGTGTCGGACTGGGTGTGCGTTCGGGCGCACAGGCTGCCGAGATCGGCGCCTACGCCGACGGCGTCATCGTCGGTTCGGCGCTGGTGTCGGCGCTCAAAGACGGCATCCCGGCGATGCGGTCGTTGACCGAGGAACTCGCCGAGGGTGTGCGGCAGAGGGTCACTGCGTGACGACGACCGTCCTCGCCTACATCCCGAGTCCTGCGCAAGGTGTCTGGCAGATCGGTCCGGTGCCGCTGCGCGCCTACGCGCTGTTCATCATCGCGGGCATCATCGCCGCCCTGCTCATCGGCGACCGCCGCTGGGTCGCCAGGGGCGGCGAGCCGGGTGTCATCTATGACGTCGTCCTGTGGGCCGTGCCGTTCGGCCTCATCGGCGGTCGGCTCTACCACGTCATCACGGACTGGCAGAAGTACTTCGGCGAGGGTGGCGCCGGTCTGGTCGGGGCACTGCGCATCTGGGACGGCGGCCTGGGAATCTGGGGCGCGGTCGCGCTCGGCGGCGTCGGTGCGTGGATTGCATGCCGCCGCCTGGGCATTCCGTTGCCCGCCTTCGGTGACGCAATCGCGCCGGGAATCATTCTCGCGCAGGCCATCGGCCGGCTGGGGAACTACTTCAACCAGGAGCTCTACGGCCGCGAGACCACGCTGCCGTGGGGCTTGGAAATCTACGAGCGACGCAACGCCGCCGGCGTGCTGGACAACCTCAACGGGGTGTCGACCGGCGAGCTCGTCACGATCGTGCACCCCACGTTCCTCTACGAGTTGTTGTGGAACCTGCTGGTGTTCGCCGCGCTCATCGTCATCGACCGCCGGTGGCGCATCGGCCACGGCAGGCTCTTCGCGATGTACGTCGCGGGTTACTGCCTCGGCCGGTTCTGGATCGAGCTGATGCGCGCTGACGAAGCGCAACTCCTGGCCGGCATCCGCGTCAACTCGTTCACGTCGACGTTCGTGTTCATCGGCGCCGTGGTGTACATCATGGCCGCACCGAAGGGCCGGGAAGCTCCGGAAGCGCTACGGGGTACCCACGACGGCGAAGCCGGCGTCGAGGACGTCGTCAAAGATGTGGCGGTCGCGTCCGGCGCCGGCGTCGTCGCAGCCGCCAAGGCAGCCGACGCTGACGAGCGCGCTGAGGATCACGTCGAGGAAGTGCCGGTCGCTGACCAAGGTGGGGGAGCACCTCCGCCTGGTGACACTGCGAGCGAGGTCGAGTCCGGGGCCGGAGCAGAGAAAGAGGCCGATGCGTACGTAGACCCGGACGCCGAACTCGGCGCGCAGCTCGCACATGCTGCCGAGGCGATGCAGGCCGAGCTCGACCGGCGCGCCGAGGAGCTCGGCAGCGTCGAATCCGGTGGCATCGCTGCGGCGGCCGAGGAGGCGCCGCAGGGCGCTGACGCGGTTGAGGTCGAGGGCGAGGCCGCACGTGCGGACCACGTTGAGCGCAGCAGTCCGTCGTTCCAGTTCCCCCCGTTCGATGCTGCCGCCGATGCGGAGCTCGGCGCCCAACTTGCCCACGCCGCCGAAGCCATGACCGCGGAGTCCGCCGGCCACGAGGAGACTGCGCCCACCGAACCCGAAGCCGGCCTGGGGGCGGTCGAGGGTGATGAGGTGGCCGCGGCTTCGGACGAGGCGTCGGAGGTTCATGAGGCTGCGGTGGAGGGTGAGGCCGAGGCTGGTGAGCTGGCTGAGGACGTCGCCGCCGAGTCGGATGCTGGCGATGCCGAGCAGTTGGCTGGGGCCGCGGAGTCGGTGACCGGCGGTGCCGAGCCGGAGGCTGGCCTGGGGT
>NZ_BLTG01000105.1 GCF_017312405.1 Mycobacterium sp. PO1 | reverse complement strand
TGGGGTTGACCCCTGATGGTGGACACCTGACTGGTGGGACTGCTGGTCCCGCGGGAAGGATGTCCGTATGTCGGGCAAGCGGAAGAAGTACACCCGCGAGTTTCGGGAGCAGGCTGCCCGCCTGGTGATCGAGACGGGTCGTCCGATCGCCCATGTGGCGGCGGAGATCGGCGTGGGTGAGCAGTTGCTCGGGCGCTGGGTGCGCCAGGCCCGCGACGACGACGATAATGGCGCGGTGCTTGATGCCGATGAGCGGGCCGAGTTGGAGCGGCTGCGTAAAGAGAACGCCGAGTTACGGTTAGACCGGCAGTTTTTGAAAAAAGCCGCGGCCTTCTTCGCCTCCGAACAGAACCCGTAGACGCCTACGTTCTGATCGAAGCGGAGAAGGCCACCTACGCGATCACCCGGATGTGCGAACTGCTGGAAGTCTCTCGCTCAGGGTTCTACAAGTGGCGCAAGACTCAGGCCGGCGGACCGTCGGCGGCGGCTTGCCGGCGCGCCGAGTTGGATGCCAAGGTCGCAGCCTTCCACAAGGCCTCTGACGGCGTGTACGGCGCCCCGCGGATCCTGGCCGACCTGCGCGAGGGCGGTGAGACGGTGTCGCGTAAGACGGTGGCCGCCTCGATGCGCCGCCAGGGCCTGGCCGGGGTCAGTCCGCGCACCTTCGCGCCGGTGACCACGATCGTCGATCTGGATGCCCCAGTGCCCAAAGACCTGGTCAAACGCCACTTCGATGCCGGGCGGCTAGACCGGGTCTGGACGTCGGACATCACCTATTTGCGTACCGGTGAGGGCTGGCTGTATTTGTGTGCGGTCCGCGACGGCTGCAGCCGACGGGTGATCGGCTGGGCCATCGATGAGCACATGCGCACGGACCTGGTCGAGGCGGCCGTGGCGATGGCAGTGGCGATGCGCGGCGAGCTGGCCGAGCAGGTGGTGCTGCATGCTGACCGCGGCTGCCAGTTCACCAGCGCGCAGTTGGCTCGGTTCGCCCACGATCACAACCTGGCCCGCTCGGTGGGCCGTACCGGGGTGTGCTGGGACAACGCCCAGCAGGAATCATTCTGGGCCACACTGAAAGTCGAGTTCTACGACCGCTACTTGTGGCCCACCCAGGCGGCCGCTAAGCTCGCCGTCGGCGACTGGATCGAGCGGGTCTACAACCGCCGCCGGCGCCACTCGGCGATCGGCATGATCTGCCCGGTCGACTACGAGAACCGGATCACTCAGACGGCACAAGCCGCCTGACCCTGTGTCCACCAAACGGGGTCAAGCCCA
>NZ_BLTG01000104.1 GCF_017312405.1 Mycobacterium sp. PO1 | reverse complement strand
GACGTGGCCACGTTGGGACCCTGCCCGGCGTAGTTCGGTCCGTACGGGTTGTCGCCGAACGGCCCGACGGTCAGGTCCGCGCAGGGCAGCGGGTTGCCCGGGGTCGGGTCGCCGCCGGGGCCCGGGGTGTAGGAGCACGGCGATCCGGGGACGACGGCCGGCCCGGGATTGGCCGGGGTGCCTTCCAGCGGGGTCGGGGCGGGCGGCGGGGCGCCGTTGGAGAACCCGGTGCCGTTGGGATCCGGGAAGCGGAAGGCCGGCAGTCCGGCGTTGCCCCAGAACTCCTCCGGATCGATGCCGCGCTTCTTGAAGGCGGCGTCGACGTAGGGCTGCAGCAGCCAGTAGGGCGCCAGGTTGGCCAGCATCACCTTGAAGTACGGCCCCGACGCCAGCGCCTCACCGAGCGACACGATGAACTTCGACAGCGACGTCAGCGTGTCGGAGAGGTCCATGCGGCGCTCGGAGAGCACGCCGCTGATCACCCGCAGCTGCTCGAGGACGCGGTTCAGGTTGGGGTTGTCGTCGATGACGCCGCGCACCTGGGTCGAGAACGTGCCCACGCGCTCGAGCAGTTGACCCACCGCGTAGTTGCGCTCGTTGATCGCCGCCAGCAACGTCTGGGCGTTGACCAGCAGCTCGTTGATCTGCCCGCCGCGGTTGCCCAGCACGCCGGCGACCTTGTTGGCGTTGGCGAGCAGTTTCTGGATCTGGTCGTCGCGTTTGCCGATCGTGTCGGAGAACCGCGCGACCCCGTCCAGCGCTGCGCTGAGGTGCGGGTAGGTCTGGTCGATGGTCTCCGAGAGCACGTTGAGCGACTCTTTGACGGTCTGGGTGTCCCAGCCGGAGGTGTTGCTGCTGACGTCGAAGAACGCGTCGTAGATCTGATAGGGCGTGGTGGTCTGGCCCAGCGGCAGCGTGCCGCCGGGTTGCAGCACCTCGGTGCCGCGGGGCTCGATCTCGATGTTGCGCCGGCCCAGGATGGTGTCGGTGCGGATGGCCGCCCGGCTCTCCTTGCCGATCTGGGTGCCGCCGAGCGCATAACCGATGACGACCTTGTCGCCGTCGATCTCCATCGATCGCACCGTGCCGACATCGACGCCGGCGATGCGCACCTTGTCTCCGTTGTTCAGCCCGCCGGTGTCGGAGAACTCCGCGTAGTAGGTGGGCGTCGCGAACAGCATCGGCACGCTGGCGAAACTCTGGCCCACCCCGATCACGAGGATCACGATCAGGATGCCCATCAACCCGTTGCGGACGCGGTTGGACCCTTCGAGGACTCTCATTTCGGCGTGCACCTACCCGTCGGCTGGCTCCACACCTTGACCTTGCGCACGGGTCCGCCGGGCTGCAATCCGTTGAGCTTCAACGTGATGTCGCACGCATAGAAGTTGAAGAAGTCGCCGTAGAGACCACCGGAACGGCCGATGACCGACAGCGCGTCCGGCAGGTCGATCAGCAGCTGGTTGAGCTCGTCGCGCTGATCCACCAGCGGCTGGTTGAGCACCTCGAGCTTGCTGATGGTCTGCTGCAGCAGCGGCCGGTTGTCGGCCAGCAGGTCCCCGATCGTGCCGGCGGCGTCACTGATGTCGGCGACCGAGGTGGCCAGCGGATCGGCGCGATTCTTCAACCCGGTGATGAGGACCTGGAAGTTCTGGATCGTCTCGTCGAACTGCTGCTGATGTTTGACCGTCGTGTCCAGCACGGTGTTGAGGTTGGTGATGACGTCACCGATGGCGCGGTCCCGGTCGGCCAGCGCATTGGTCAGCGACGCGGTCTGATCCAGGATGTCGTTGATCGTGCCGCCCTGGCCCTGGAACACGGTGATCAGCGACTGGGCGATGGTGTTGACCTTCTCGGGTTCCAGCGACTGGAACACCGGGCGGAAGCCGCCGATCAGCGCGTCGAGATCCAGCGCCGGTTCGGTGAGCTCGATCGGGATCGTCGCTCCGGCAGCCAGTTTGGTGTTGCTGTCACCGCGGGACAGATCCAGGTAGCGGTCCCCGATGAGGTTCAGATAGCGGATCGACGCGCGGGACTCGTCGAACAGCGGCAACGACCGGTCGACGTTGAAGTCGACCTTGACCTTGGAGCCGCCCTCGATGAGGGTGACGTCTTCGACCTTGCCGACCTCGACACCGGACGCGCGGACGAACTGGCCGGGGCGCAGGCCGCTGGCACTGGAGAACACCGCGGAGTACCCGGTGGTGCGGTCGAAGCGCACCTGACCGAACACGATGATGATGATCGCGGTGAACATGAGCAGCACCAGGGAGAAGGCGCCGAGCTTGATCGCGGTTCCGGTGATTTTCATGGGTTGATCGTGTGCTCCCCGACTTGGCGCCCCCACACGTACTCGGTGAGCAGCGGCGAGCCCAGGCCGATGTGGTTGTACGGGGCGATCGACGCGCCGGTGTCCAGCACCAGGAACGGCGCCGGCCACAGATCCCGGGTGATGGGCTGCCAGCAGCCCGGCCGTCCGCCCGGCCCGCCCTTGGCGTTCACCCGCGGCAGGTTGTCGGGGAAGACGTAGGCGTTGGCCGTGCCCAGACCCAGCACCTCCGAGTTGGTCTTCAGCGAGTAACCGTTGCCGCCGAACGCGTCGCTGATCTTGGGTTCGACGTCGTGGTAGTTGCGCATCATGCAGTAGATCGACGGGCTGTACTCGTCGAGCAGCGCGGTGGTCGGGATCAGGTCCTCGGCGGTGCGCACGAAATAGGGCGCGCCGCGCTCGAGGACATCCCCGCCGACGTTGCCGAACCCGACCGCGGCCATCAACGCCTGGTCGACGTCGCCCTGCTGTTCGTTGAACGTGCGGGCGGTCGTCACGGCGTTCTCCAGACCGTCGAACAGGTCGGGCGCCGCGTCGGCGTACACCTCACCGAGGTCGGCGAGCAGCTGGTTGTCCCGCCGGATCGTCGGCATCTGCGGGTTGACCTCGGCCAGGATCTGGTTGCCGTCGATGATCGATTCGCCGAACCGCTCGCCGAGCCCGTCGAGCGCCTCGGCGGTCGCGGTCAGGGTCTGGTTCAGCTTGATCGGGTCGACCCGTTCGGCCACCTCGACGACGGTCTCGAACAGCGTGTTGAACTCGGTGGTCACCGACGACACGTCGATGACGTCGCTGGCGGTGATCCGCTCGCTGGAGGGGTCTTTCGGGGTGGTGAAGGAGACGTACTTGTTGCCGAACACGGTGGTCGCGGTGATGTCGGCGTTGACGTTGCGCGGGATCAGGTCGAGGTACTCGGGGTTGACCTCGAGGATGATCTTGGCGCGCGGTTCGTCGTCGACGGTGACCTGTTCGACCTGCCCCACCCGGCCGATCTGCACGCCGTTGTAGGTCACCTTGGCGCCCGGATCCATGGACAGACCCGAGCGCGCCGAGATCATCGTCAGCTGGGTGCGGGGCAGGAAGTCGCCGCGGAACTGCAGATACACCACGACCACGGCCGCGATGGAGAGCAGGGCCAGCACGAGCCCGGCCACCTTGTAGGGGGGCTGGCGTTTGGTGTTGATGGGAGCCGTCATCGCCGCTACACCGTCAGGTTGAAATTCGGGTCGACGCCGTAGAGCGCCAACGAGGCGAACAGGACCACACACACGATGGCGACCAGTGAGGCGCGCATCGACCGGCCGACGGCCTCACCGACGCCGACCGGGCCGCCGCTGGCGTAGAAGCCGTAGTAGCAGTGGTTGAGCATGACGATGACCGAGATGATGATCGCCTGCACGAAGGACCAGAACACGTCGTCGGGCCGCAGGAACGTGCGGAAGTAGTGCTCGTAGGTGCCGATCGACTGGCCGTAGAACACCGTGGTGGTCACCTGCGCGGACAGGAAGCTCATGATGATCGCCATCGCGTAGAGCGGGATGATCACGACGAAGCCGGCCATGATGCGGGTGGACACCAGATACGAGATGGACTTGATGCCCATCACCTCCAGCGCGTCGATCTCCTCGCTGATCCGCATGGCGCCCAGCTCGGCGGTGGCACCGGCGCCGACGGTGGCGGCCAGCGCCTGGCCGGCGACCACCGGGGCCGCGATCCGGACGTTGATCAGCGCGGCGAAGAAGCCGGTGAACGCCTCCACCCCGATGTTGCCCAGTGAGGCGAAGCCCTGGATGGCGACCAGCGACGAGCCCGACAGCGTGACGAACCCGACGATCGCGACCGTGCCGCCGATGACCGCCATCGCCCCGGTGCCCATGCCGATCTCGGCGATCAGCCGCAGCATCTCGCGGCGGTAGTAGCGCAGCGCATGTCCGATCGAGCCGACCGCGGTGATGGCGAACACCGCGATGTGCCCCATCGCCTCCAGTCCGCGGCCCGGCGCGCCGGCCCATTTCTCGGCGGTGGCGACTCCGCGGGGGAACCGGGCCCGGATGACTGCAGATGTCGACACGTCAGCTCCCCGTTCCGAATCGGACGCCGATGGTCGTCAGCACGACGTTGACCGCGAAGAGCGCGATGACGCACAGCACCAGGGTCTCGTTGACCGCGGTGCCCACACCCTTGGCGCCCCCGGCCACGGTCAGGCCGCGGTAGCAGCCGACGAGCCCGGCGATCAGGCCGAAGGTGGCGGCTTTGACGATCGAGATGATTACCTCGGGCAGGCCGGTGATCAGTGTCAGCGTGGACACGTAGGCGCCGGCGGAGACGTTCTGCAGGTAGACGCCGAAGATGAAGCCGCCGACCAGACCCACGGTGATCACCGCGCCGTTGAGCAGGATCGCCACGAACGTCGAGGCGATGACGCGGGGGACGACGAGCCGGTGGATCGGGTCGATGCCGAGCACCTCGAGCGCGTCGATCTCCTCACGGATGGTGCGTGCACCCAGGTCGGCGCAGATGGCGGTCGAGCCGGCCCCGGCGACCACGAGCACGGTCACCAGCGGGCCCAGCTGGGTCACCGCGCCGATCGCCGCGCCGGCGCCGGAGACGTCGGCGGCGCCGAACTCGGCGAGCAGGATGTTGAGGGTGAAGATCAGCAGCACGGTCAGCGGGATGGACACCGCCAGCGTGGGCAGGAACGCCACCCGCATCAGGAACCAGCTCTGCAGGATGAACTCCCGCCACTGGAACGGCGGCCGCAGCAGCGCCTTGCCCACGAGCACGCACATGCGCACGAAACCGCCGACGGCCTCCAGGCCGGGCTTGGTCTGTTCGCGGATGTACGTGCCGAGGTTCTGAGTCGTCATCGGGCAACTCCCGCGACGTCCCCAGGGCTGGCGTAGCGCACCGATGGCACCTGTCGCACGCTCCCTTCCAGCCCGGACCCGGTCAGTGTGATCTCCGCCCTATTACTCGCTGGTAGTAAGGCGGACCACCGGACTGTACCCGATGGGTTGAGCCCGACGTACTGCATCGGCGCGATTGACCGTCGAACCGTAAGCAACGCCGCCCCCTCTCGACTAGGTCCGCCGCGCACCGGCTGAAACGGTTGTCGGAGAGGAACTTTCGGAGACGTCAATCTCGGTTGCCGAGGCGAACCGCGACCTCAGTTCGGTCTTGAGAACCTTGCCGGCGGGGTTGCGCGGCAGCGCGTCGACGATCTCGACCGCCTTGGGGTGCTTGTAGCGGGCCAGCTTCGCCGACAGGAATTCCTCGAGGGCGGCGACGCCCACCGTCGACTCGCGGGCCGATCCCAGCGAATCCCGGACGACGACCACAGCAACGGGAACCTCCCCCCACTTGCGATGCGCCCGGCCGATGACCGCCACCTCGACGATGTCGGGGTGGGCCGCCAGGACGTTCTCGACTTCGGCGCAGTAGATGTTCTCGCCGCCGGAGATGATCATGTCCTTCTTACGGTCGACGACGACCCAGATGTAACCCTCCTCGTCCTGCCGGACCAGGTCACCGGAGTGAAACCAGCCGCCCGCGAACGCTTCTGCGGTGGCCTCGGGCTTGTTCCAGTAGCCGGCCATCAGGGTGGGGGCGCGGTAGACGATCTCACCCACCTGGCCCACGGGCACGTCGTTCATGTCGTCGTCGACGATGCGGGCCGACACCGTCGGGATGACCTTGCCGACCGACCCGAGCTTGCGGATGGCGTCCTCGCCCAACAGCATGCAGGTGACCGGCGACATCTCGGTCTGGCCGAACGCGGCCAGGATCTTGGCGCCGGGAAACGTCTGCGCCATGTCACGCAGCAGCGTGTCCGAGGCCGGCGCGGCGCCCCAGGACAGCGTGCGCAGCTGCAGCCGGCGGGGGTTGGCGCGCTGTTCGGCGCACACCGCCTGCCACTGTGCGGGGACCAGGAAGATCCCGGTGACCTTCTCCTGCGCCAGCACGTCGAGCAGGTGGCCGGGGTCGAAGGCGCCCAGCGGGTAGATCACCGTGGGGCGGCCGAGCAGCAGACCGAAGATGGTGTTGCCGATGCCGGCGATGTGGAACAGCGGGACCCCGACGAAGCCGATGTCGTTGTTGATGTCGGCGCCGTTGGTGAACAGGTGCGTCATCGCCTGTCCGGCCAGGTTGGTGTGGGTCAGCACCGCCCCCTTGGGCCGGCCGGTGGTGCCCGAGGTGTACATGATCAGCGCGGGCGAGTCGTTGGGGATGTCCACCGTCGGACAGGGCGCGTTCTCGGCCACCAGATCCTCGTAACCCAGGACGCCGTCCTCGGTGGCGGCGCCGGCGACGATCACGGTGGCCAGCGCCGGGTCCAGGTCTCGGACGGCGGTCGCGACCGGCGCGAGCACCGGCTCGGTGACGACCACCGCGGCGGCGCAGTCCGAGACCAGGTAGGCGATCTCGGCCGGGGTCATCCGGAAGTTCACCGGGACCGCGATCGCGCCGAGTTTGTTGACCGCCAGGACCGACTCGAGGAACTCGGGACGGTTCAACATCAGGATCAGCACCCGGTCTCCGAACCCGACCCCCCGCCGGTGCAGCGCCCCGGCTAGCGCGGTCACCCGGCGCTCCAGCTCGATCCAGGTGGTCGACGCGCCCAGATGCCGCAGCGCGGTGCCGCCGGGCTGCATCAGGGCATGCCGGGCGAGCTGGTTGGTCCAGTTCTGCCGACGGGCAAGGTAGGGCTGCTCGGTCGGATGCTCAGGCGTACCGGCGGGAACGGTCAACGTGTCCTGCTTCGTGGGATCGTGGCTTGCGGCGCGGTGATATTTGATCAAACATGGTGTTGCCTCGGTCACAGTATGGCCCCGGCGGGCTCGCGACAAGTCTCGATCGCCACCCGGCGAGATCTGCCCGAAAGGCCTTGCATCCGATGTACGCCCCCGTCCGCACCCGTTCGGCGGGTGCGGTGCGCCGCGAGCAGCTCTCCGACGAGGTGGCAGCGCGACTGCGGGGCGAGATCATGACCGGCGCGTTGCGGCCGGACACCTTCATCCGGCTCGACGAGACCGCCGCGCGGCTCGGCGTCAGCATCACACCGGTACGGGAAGCGCTGCGCACGCTGCGCGGTGAGGGCATGGTCGAGTTGGAGCCTCATCGCGGTCACCGCGTCGTCCCGCTCAGCCGTGCCGACATCGAGGACATCTTCTGGCTCCAGGGCACCATTGCGCGCGAACTCGCCGCGACCGTGGCCCGCCGCATCACCGCCGGCCAGATCGACGAGTTGGTCGAGCTCAACACCCGACTGGCCGCCGCCGCGGCGACCGGTGACCCCGATCAGGTCGCGCAGTGCGAGTTCGCGTTTCACCGGGCGTTCAACCGTGCGGGCGGGCGGATCAAGCTGGCCTGGTTCCTACTGCACGCTTCGCGGTATCTGCCGCCGCGGCTGTTCGCGACCGACCCGGCCTGGGCGGCGGGCGCGGTGGCCAGCCATGAACAGCTGATCGAGGCGCTGCGCGGCGGCGACGTCGCGACGGTCGTCGCGCTGACCGAGGGTCAGTTCACCGACGGACTGGCCCGGCTGCTGGCCTATCTGGACCAGATCGGGCTGTGGGGCTGACCCGAGCCGGGGTCAGCCGGCGGCGAGCTGCTCGGCGCGGGCCTTCAGGTTGTCCGCCAGATACTCCAGGGTGTCGTTGACGGCCTTCTTCACCATCTGCTTGGGGATCGGCATGGTGGTCTCGACGTCGAGGTCGACGGTCAGCAGCGACGTGGGGCCGATCGGCACCACCGAGAACTTCTGTTCCTGCTTGGAGAAGAAGTCGCCCTGCTGCAGCATCGTGTAGATCTGGTTCTCGCCCGGGTAGTACACCGCGGTGATGAACGTGCCGGCCTGACCCTGCACCACCACGTCGAGCCGCAGCTGGCTGGGCCGGCCGTCGTGGTACCGGGCCAGCACCCAGCACCCCTTGATCTCTTCGTTCCAGTGCGGGTAGGCCTCGAAGTCGGCGACGATGCCCATGATCGTCTCGGCGGAGGCAGCCACCTCCACGGTCTTGCTCACCAACGGCATCGGGCGAGCATATCGTCACAGCTGCGCGCGCAGCTCCCGTGCATTGCGCACCGCGTTGCCGCCGAGGTCGTTGTTGAAGTACACCAGCACATCTCGGCTCTGCGCCTGCCATTCCCGGATCCGCTCGGCCCACCACCGCAGGTCGTCACCGCTGTAGGAGCCGCCGTACAGCGCGTCCGGATCGGGGCCGTGCAGTCGCACGTAGACGAAACCGGCGGTGGCCTTCAGCACGCACGGCAGATTCGCCCCGCTCATCACGACGTAGGCGGCGCCGTGCTTCTCCAGCAGGCGGTAGACCTGCTCGTCGTCCCAGGAGGGGTGGCGGAACTCGACGGCGACGGGGATCTGCGCCGGCATGGCGCCGAGGAAGTAGTCGAGCCGGGCGTCATCGCGTTCCAGCGCCGGGTGCAGCTGGACCAACAGCGGGCCGGCGCGGTCACCCAGGGAGCTCCAGCCGCGGTGCAGCCGTTCGATCCATTCCTCCGGCGACCGCAGCCGGCGCGCATGGGTCAGGCCGCGGGCCGCCTTGACCGCCATCGTGAACCCGGGCGGGAGCTGGTCGCGCCACCGCGCGAAGCCCTCGTCGCGGGGCCAGCGGTAGAAGCTGCCGTTCAGTTCCACGGTGTCGAACTCGGCGGCATAGCGGGTCAGGCGTCGCGCCGCCGGGACCCCCTGCTCGTAGAGCACGCCCGCCCAGTGGTTGTACGACCATCCGGAGGTGCCGATGCGAACCGTCACCGCATCCGGGTACCCGCGTTTCAGGTCAGCGTGTCGGCCTCGACCGTGACACCCAGCGGTGAGCTCTGCCGCACCGCGTCGTCGCGGATCAGGCCGCGCAGCAGTGCGGTGCTGAACTCCACGGCGATCTCCTGGGCGGTGCGCCGCCCGTGCGGCCGCAGCCATCGGTAGGAGCCCAGCGTCATCCCGATGTAGCCCAGAGCGAGAACGTGGGAGTCGCAGTCGTACAGCTCACCGCTGGCGATGCCGCGGTCGATCACGTCGCGGACGTGCTCGTAGACCTGGGTTTCCTTCTCCCGGATGTAGGCCACCTGCTCCTCGGTGAACCACTCGGTGATGTAGGGCCCTTCCTGGAAGTACACGGCGGCCCGCTCGATGTTGCCGGCGATGCCGACCAACAGGCGCCTGGTGAAGTGGTAGATCATCTCCCGCGCCGAGGCCGACGGATCGTCGTGCAGAGCGTCCACGGTGAAGTCGGCGGCACCTTTGTAGATGTCGTAGAGGATCAGCGACTTGCTGGCGTAGTAGTGGTAGACCGTGGCCTTGTTCAGCCCCACGGCGTCGGCCACGTCATCCATCCGGGTGCCGTGGTAGCCGCGCGCGGCGAACAGCTTGGTGGCCACGGCCAACAGCTCCTCGCGACGGGACATCCCGTTCGTGGTGACGGTTTCAGACATGGCGACTCACTATAGGCAGGGGCGGTCCACTAACTGGTTGGTTCAGTCTAGGCGGATGCGGTGCCGCCGCGGGGGCGGCAGGTCTACACTCGGCCAGAGCCCTGCAGGCGAGAGGTGATGACGTGGACCCGAACCCGGATTACGACGCAAGCGACGAGTTGGAGTACGGCATCAACTGGTTCGCCTGGATCCTTCGCGGAGTGTATCCGCCACCGGCCTACCCGCCGGTGTGATCGCCACCGGCCACCTCTGAAGCCGCGGCGCCTTCCGGGGTGACCGCGGGCTTCTGCGGCATGACCGCGGGCCGTTCCATCGTGTTCGCGGCCGCCTCCTGGGTGTCCGCGGACGTCTCCGGTCTGAGGCCGTGCTCTTCGGCGGTGAGCCGGTTCTCGTCCGGCGCGTCCGGTTCGTGCTCGCCGCGCCGACGCGCCGCCACCTTCTCTTCCAGCGTGTGTTTCGTGCTCTCCAGCGTGTCCTTGACGGCGCCGGCCCACGTGCGCATCCGCCCGGCGGCGTGTCCACCCCACCGTTCCGCGGTGTCCGCCGCCTCCTTGCCGACGCGGGTGGTGACGCGACCGGCCCGGTCGACGCGCTCACGAAGCTCTTGGCGCCAGTCGCGGGGCGGAACCGGTTCCTGGTCCCGCGGCCAGACGATGGGCGGTTCGACCGCGCCGGACACCGGCGGGTACGTCAGCGGCTGGCTCTCCTCGCCGTAGCACTCCCCGCATTTGCGGCACCGCACCTCGTAGCGCGTCACGGGCGAAGCGTCGTCGGTGACCGTCTCGATGAAGACGTAGTCAGCCATCGACACGCATCGCGGACAGCGCGCCAGCCCACGTTCCACAACCATGCTCACGTTGGTCATCGTGCGTGGCGCAGCACGTGACGCGCACCTGGGGCGCAGATCTCGATGCCTGATCGGTGCCGTTTCGAGACCTGCCCGGTCAGAGTCCCGTGAAGACCTGCCCGGTCAGAGCCCTGTGAAGACCTACCCGGTCAGAGCGCCTTGAGCTCCTCGATCACCTCGGTCACCGACTTCTTGGCATCGCCGAACAGCATGGAGGTCTGGTCGGCGAAGAACAGCGGGTTGTCGATACCGGCGTAGCCGGAGCTCATCGAGCGCTTGAGCACGATCACCGACTTGGACTGGTCGACGTTGAGGATCGGCATCCCGTGGATCGGTGAGCTCGGGTCGTTGCGCGCGGCGGGGTTGGTGACGTCGTTGGCGCCGATGACGAGGGTGACGTCGGTGCGGTTGAACTCACCGTTGATGTCGTCCATCTCCTTCATCGCGTCGTATTCGACGTCGGCCTCGGCGAGCAGCACGTTCATGTGTCCGGGCATCCGGCCGGCGACCGGGTGGATGGCGTACTTGACCTCCACGCCTTTGCTCTCCAGCATGTCGCCCATCTCCTTGACCGCATGCTGGGCCTGCGCGACGGCCAGGCCGTAACCGGGCACGACGATGACCTGGTTGGCATAGGCCATCTGGATCGCGGCGTCGGCGGCCGAGGTGGCCTTGACGGTGCCCTGCTCGCCGCCCGGTCCCGCGGCTGCCGCGGAGTCGCCACCGAAGGAGCCGAACACGATGGCCGGGATGGACCGGTTCATCGCGACGGCCATCAGGTTGGTCAGGATCGAGCCGGACGCGCCGACGATCATGCCTGCGACGATCATCGCGGTGTTGTTCAGTGCCAGACCGGCCGCCGCGGCCGACAGGCCCGTCAGCGCGTTCAGCAGGCTGATGACCACCGGCATGTCGGCGCCGCCGATCGGGAACACCACGAACAGGCCCATCACGCCGGCGGCGGCGAGAACGGCCACGATCCACCAGCCGCTGGTCTCGTTGCCGGGGGCGGCGTTGAGGCCGATATAGACCGCGACCCCGACCGCCACGATCAGCAGCGCGATGTTGGCGGCCTGAAACAGCTTGGCGGAACGGACCAGCGCCTTCTCGACGTTCTTGGGGATCGATTCCTGCAGCTTCAGGAACGCCACCAGCGAACCCCAGAACGACACCGAGCCGACGATCGCGGCGAACAGCGACCCGACGACCAGTGCGACGGTGGGTTGCTGATCGGGTCGGAAGTGGGAGAAGCCGTCGGTCTCGATGAACTCCGCCCAGGCAATCAGCGCCACGGTGCCGCCGCCGACGCCGTTGAACAGCGCGACCAGCTGCGGCATCGCCGTCATCTTGGTCTTCTTGGCCGGCGGCACACCGAGCACCACACCGATCGCCAGACCGGCGACGATCAGGATCCAGTTGATCGCGGCGGTGTCGCGGACCGCGATCAGCGTGGCGACGACGGCGATACCCATACCGGTGGCGGCGATCCAGTTGCCGCGCACCGCGGTCTTGGGGCCGGTCAGGCCGGACAGGCCGAGGATGAACAGCGCGAACGCGACGATGTAGAGGACGTTGACGAGGTAGGTCACTGGGCTGCCCCGTCCTTGGACGCGGCAGGCTTCTTGCCCTTGAACATGCCGAGCATGCGGTCGGTGACCAGGAAGCCGCCGATCACGTTGAGCGTGCCGAAGATCAGCGCGATGAAGGCGATGATGCGCACCCCCCAGCCGGCGTCGGCGGGCAGGTTGCCCAGCACGATCAGCGCACCCAGCACCACGATGCCGTGAATGGCGTTGGTGCCCGACATCAGCGGGGTGTGCAGCGTGTTGGGCACCTTGGAGATGACGGCGAACCCGACGAACCCGGCCAACACCAGGATCGCGATGTTCAACAACAACTGGTCGTACATGGCTAGTTCCCCTCGCGTGTGACGCAGGCGCCCGCGATCACTTCGTCGTCGAAGTCCGGCGCGAGTGCGCCGTCGGTGATCAGCAGATCCAGCAGTGCGGTGATGTTCTTCGAGTACAGCTCACTGGCGTGCTCGGGCATCGTGGCCGGCAGGTTCAGCGGCGAGGCGATGGTGACGCCGTGTTTGACGACGGTCTGCCCGGGCTCGGTGAGCTCGCAGTTGCCGCCGGTCTCACCGGCCAGGTCCACGACGACGGAGCCGGACTTCATGCCCTCCACCGCCGCGGCGGTGACCAGCCGCGGCGCGGGGCGACCCGGCACCAGCGCGGTGGTGATGACGACGTCGAACCCGGTGATGGCCTTCTCGAGTTCCTTCTGCTGCGCGGCGCGCTCGTCGTCGGTGAGTTCGCGGGCGTACCCACCCTCGCCGGCCGCGTCGATGCCGAGGTCCAGCCATTGGGCGCCCACCGAACGGACCTGGTCGGCCACCTCGGGGCGCACGTCGTAGCCGGTGGTGCGCGCGCCGAGGCGCTTGGCGGTGGCCAGCGCCTGCAGACCCGCCACACCGACACCGAGCACCAGCACCGTCGCCGGTTTCACGGTGCCGGCTGCGGTGGTCAGCATCGGGAAGAAGCGGGTCGACTCCGAGGCGGCCAGCAGCACGGATTTGTAGCCGGCGACGTTGGCCTGCGAGGACAGCGCGTCCATCACCTGCGCGCGGGAGATCCGGGGGATCGCTTCCACGGCGAAGGCCTGGACACCGGCCGACTTGAGCGCACCGATCTGGTTGTCGGCGTTGCGGGGCGCCAGGAACCCGATCAGAGTCTGGCCCGAGCGCAGCTTGGCGATCTCCTCTGCGCTGGGCGGGGCGACCTTGACGACGACGTCGGCGGCCCACGGGTCGCCGATGACGGCGCCTGCTTCGGTGTAGAGCTCGTCGGGCAATAGGGCCGCGTCACCGGCGCCGGACTGCACGACGACGCTGACTCCGCTCTTGGTCAGTCCGGCGACCGCCTTGGGAACGAGCGCGACGCGCCGTTCACCGGCGGCCGACTCGGCGGGCACGCCGACGGTCACCGTCGTGGCGTCGGGGCGCGGGGCGCCGGATTCGACTTCTGTCATGGCGACGTTGATCTCTTCCGTGTTATTCGGGGTGGTTCGGGTTCTGTCGGTGGCGAGCCCGCGTCAACGTGGGGCGCGATGTGTGATCAGACACCATAGCGGGTGCAAACGTCGAGAGCCGATTCCGTTTCGGCCCCATCGGCACAGTTCAGCGACCGGGACGGCGGCGCCGGTGGTCTCCAAGTATGTGGGATCGCCGGTATCGGGCGAGGCAGTAGCGCAGAAACCGCCTCCACCGCGGGCAGCACCCCGACGGACGACAGTGTGATCACCGCCACAATGACGGAGCGGGGTTGACGGGCGTCAAGCCTCGTCGGGGGGCTCCGGCGGTGAAACCGCAGTGATCCGGGTACCGGAGCCGGCCGTGGACTCGATGTGCATGGCGCCCCCCATCGCGTCGAACCGGGCCAGCAGGGAGCCGAGACCGATGTGGCCCGCGGCCACCGAATTGCCGACCTGCTGCGGATCGAAGCCGCTGCCGTCGTCGCGAACGCTGAGTAGCACCCGGTCGCCGTCACGGTGCACCTCCACCCAGACGGTGCTGGCACGGGCGTGCTTGGCCACGTTGGTCAGCAGCTCGCGCGCGGCCCGGTACAGCAGGGACTGCGACTGCGGCTTGCCGACGTCGTCGAGATCGGCGATGACGTCGATGTCGTGCCGAGACTGGTATTGCCGCAGCAGCTCTCGCACCGCCGCGGTCAGTCCGAGCTGCGCCAGGACCTGCGGGTGCAGCTCGGTGACGGTGGCCCGCAGCCCCGCCGCGGTGTCCTGCAGGGCCGCGTAGACGTGGTCGAGCGCCGGGTCGGAGATCCGGTCGCGGGCCTCGTCGAGCTCGAGACGTGCGGCCAGCAGAGTCTGCAGCGGACCGTCGTGTAGATGTTCGGCGACCTCGCGGTTGTGCCGTTCGTCGGACTGCATCGCCTCCGACACCAGCTGGGTGCGTACCTCCTGCAGCGCGGCCAGCCGGGCCGCCCGCCGGGCCAGCACGAAGCTCAGCGCCGTGGTGGCCACGGCCATCCACACGATGAAACCGAAGTGGGTGTACACCATGTTGGGCAGCCCCATGGTGTCGTCGCGTTTGGAGTAGAAGATCCACACGGTCAGGTAGCCGGCGGCGGTGATCGACCCGATGACGGCGGTCAGACCCGGCCGGTCCTGGAACGCCACCGAGATCGGCAGCAGGAAGAACACCGGCAACAAGGCCGCCGTCGCCCCGCCGGACACCACGCACAGCAGCAGGATCACCAGCAGGTCGACCGCCGTCGACGCCCACGCCGCCCACCGCGGCACCGGGCCGCGCAGCACCGCCAGCAACCACACCACCGCGACCGCCGCGTAGACACCGAGGATCACCGCGTACAGCTGGGGCAACCAGTGGTCGACCTCCCAGATCCACACCAGTGCCGCGATCAGCACGATCAGCGGTAGGCGCAGCACCGCCGAGACGCGGACCGGTTCGGCGGCCAGGAAGTCGCGGTAGGAGCGCAGCCGCTGCCCGGAGAAATTCACGTCAGTCCAGCAGTTTGCGGCGCATGGCTTCGGCCACCGCAGCGCCGCGGTCGCTGACGCCCAGCTTCTCGTAGAGGCGCTGCACGTGCGTCTTGACGGTCGAGGGGGCCAGGAACAATTCCTTGGCCATGGCCGGGATGCTGCGGCCGGCCGCGATGAGGGTCAGCACCTCACGCTCCCGCGGGCTGAGGACCGGACCGTCGGGCACCGAACGCTTGCGGATCTCGGCCGCCAGCCCGGCTGCCACACTCGGGGCGATGACGTCGCGGCCCTTGGCGCAGTCCAGCACGGCGGCGACCAGTTCACCGCGGGAGGACTCCTTGGGCAGGAATCCGGCCGCGCCGTCCTGCAGCGCCTGGTACACGATGGCGGATTCGTCGTGCGCGGAGATCAGCAGCACGCGGGTGGGTAGCTCGTCGCGGCGCACCGCGGCGGCGACCGCCGCGCCGTCCATGCCGGGCATGCGGTAATCCAGCAGCGCCACCTGCGGGCGGTGCTCGCGGATCGCGGCCAGGGCCTCGACTCCGTCGTCGGCCTCGGCGATGACCTCGATGGACCCGCTGGACTGCAGTGCGCGCACCACCCCGTCGCGGAACATCGGATGGTCGTCGCCGACCACCACCTGCACCCGTTCTCCGCTCGCCACGCGCTCAGCCTCCCACAACCGGGCAGCGCTATCCCCCGATCGGTGGACCACCGATTCCACCACCGCATCCACCGGTACGCCGACAGACATCGACGGCCGCGGGCGGCATTCTTGAGTCATCGCCGGAACACACCGGCGGAGGAACCGAAAAGCCAACTCACACAGGAGAACTCATCATGAAGAACATCACCCGCGCCCTGGTCCTGCCCCTGCTGTCCGCCGGCATCATCGGCGGCGCCGCCCTCGGCCTGGCCGGCCCGGCCGCCGCGACCACCACGACGCACACCAACGGCAGCCACTCGATCGTCACCTCGCCCGACACCCGGGCGACGGACAAGGCCCACGGCGGCCAGCAGCTGCACCCGTGGACCGAGCGTCACCACAACCACAACAACTTCTGGCGGCACTGAACTTCCGGCGGCACTGAGCGTTCGACGCGCTGAGCCCCGGCCGCAAGCGGCCCTTCCGGACTCCGGAAGGGCCGCTCAGTCGTTGGTGCGACGGTCGGCGACGATCTTCCCGGCGATGTCGACCAGCTTGACGTTGGATTCCTGCGACAGTCGGCGCATCAGGTCGAACGCGGCGATCGCGTCGATGGCGAAGCGTTCCATCAGGATGCCTTTGGCCTGGCCGATGAGGTCACGGCTGGCCAGGGCGCTGCGGAACTGCTCGGTGCGCCGCATCGTGTTCCACGCCACTGAGGCGTGGGCGGCGAAGATCAGACCCAGTTCGATCGATTCGTCGTTGAACGCGTGGGCCGGTTCGGCATAGAGGTTGAGGGCGGCCTCGCTAGTTCCCTCGGTGGACAGCCGAAAGGACAGAATGGAGCGGATCGGGGTCGACGGCAGCGCAGCGTCGCGGTAACGCGGCCAGCGTGTCTCGGCGCTGAGATTCGCAACGACCACGGTGTCGTGTTCCCAGGCCGCCGACAGGCAGGGTCCTTCGTCGACCTCTCGTTGAACGTCGTCGAGCATGATCGGGTACTGGTGTGTCGCCGCCAACGAGGCCACTGCGCGGTCGTGGCCGACCGTGGTCACGCACGCGTACTGGGCGCCTGGTATCGAGGCCACGGTGGTCGCGTTGATCTCCCGCATCACCGCTTCGAAGTCGTCGACGCTGCGTCGGTGCATCGCATCGACCAACTCGGCGACCTCGTAGATGCGCCGGCGGTCAGGTTGCCAGGTGATGTTGTCGTGGTCGAAGTGGTCCGGCTGTGAGGGGGACTCGTCAGAGGACACGTCGACTCCCTTCTCGGCTGGGCCGTGCTGAGCTGAGCCGTCGTCCACCCTCAGGGCGGCACCGGCTCGTCGCAAAGTGCCGTCTGACCATAGCTGAAGCGGACACGCGCCAGCGGATTGAGACCGTGCGAGGACGGGTACCGGATAACTGCCGAGGGTGAAGCCATCCGCCCAGTCGTGCCACCGCGAAAGCGGGAACGTGAGTTGAACATGAGTTCGTCGAAGAGAGTGGAGAACCGGCCCGACGTATCGCAGTTGCGCTCGTGCCTGAGCAACGGACACACCGACCGGCGGGATACCGACGTCGTGGTGTTCGACAGCACCGATCTTCCGGCTACCGAACGTCTGTTCACCCGAGCGTATTCGCAGACGACCATATGTCCCGACGGAGGACAGCCGCCTGAGGCTCATTTTCAGCGGCGTTGGTACGGACCAGTTGCCGTCGACGATCTCGATGTCCGCTTCCACATGACCTACGAGGCGGCACCGATGCGGCGCATCTGCCTGACTCACGTGCGCACCGGCACGATCGAGGAGGACGTTGCCGAGCAAGGTCGCGATGTGTTGGGCCCCGGCGACGTGGCGCTGTTCTGTCGTCCCGACTCTCCGTACTCCGGACGGGTGTGCAACGCGCGTTATGCAATGACGATGTTCGACCTCGACCTGCTGGAACGGGTAGCAATACACGACGGTGAGCCCGTGCGACTACTCGGGCACCGCCCGGTTTCGGCTGAAGCTGAGCGCTTCGTCCACGCCACCATCGACTACGTCCGGTCACTGGCCGCCGAAGGCGCTCCGGCCAGTCCGCTGGCGGCCGCCTCCGCCGCGAACGTGCTCGCGGGCGCGGTCTTGTCGGCATTTCCCAACACCGCGATGGGAACAGCCGGAAGGCCGCCGGAGCGAACTGGCTCGCGACCGGCGCTGCTGAACCGCGCGATCGCATTCATCGAGGAGAACGCCGCTTCGCCGATCGTGTTGTCCGACGTCGCGGCCTGGGTGCACGTCACTCCCCGCGCGCTGCAGTACATGTTCAAGCGCCACCTGGAGATGACGCCGATGGCCTACCTACGACGGGTCCGTCTGGACCATGCGCACCGCGACCTGGTCGACGCCGACCCCGCCGAAACGACGGTGCAGCGCATCGCCGACCGTTGGGGATTCGCGCACACCGGCCGGTTCGCGGCGGCGTACCGCCAGACCTATGGCCGCATGCCCTCGGACACGCTGCGGTACTGACCACTGAGGGTCGGGGCGGCACTGACCATCGCGGGTCAGAGCCCGAGGAGGGCTCCCCAGCGCTGGCGGACCAGGACGTGGGCGGGGTCCTGAGAGTCGGGGGCACTGTCCCCGGCGGTGACCGACACCAGCGCCGCGGCGACGGCATACGGCGACAGTCCCGCACTACGGGCGCCCTCGACCAGGTCGTCCATGGCGGCCTTGTCGCGGCAACGGAGCAGCGCTATCAACGTGCCCTCGGCCAGATGGAGCGTGCGCGCCTGATCCAGGTGTTGGGCGGGCGCGTTCTGGTAGCCGTTGGTCCACGATGCAGGCCACATGTGTTCTCCGCTTTCGTTCTCAGTCCGTGTCGTCAGAGCCGGCCTCGCTGAGGCCCTGTCTATCGGATAACCCGTGCGGGGCCTCCCTACGCTGAGGGTTGGCTGCACGTTGCGCAGCGAGACGACTACTCGCAAGATGGCGCGTTTACAGGTGTCATATCGTGGCGGTCATGGACTTCGCGATGTCAGCCAAGGCGGCCGACTACCACCAGCGGTTGACCGACTTCATGACCGAGTTCGTGTTCCCGGCCGAGGAGGCCTATCACCGCTACCGCGCGGAGGCGGGCCCCGACGACCACACGGTGCCGCCGGTCGTGGAGGAGCTCAAGGCGCTGGCCAAGGAGCGGGGCCTGTGGAACCTGTTCCTGCCGGACGAGTCCGGGTTGTCCAACTTGGAGTACGCCCCGCTGGCGGAGCTGACCGGCTGGAGCATGGAGATCGCCCCCGAGGTCACCAACTGCGCGGCGCCGGACACCGGCAACATGGAGACACTGCACCTGTTCGCCACCGAGGAGCAGCGCGCGCAGTGGCTGGAACCGCTGTTGGCGGGCGAGATCCGCAGTGCCTTCGCGATGACCGAGCCCGCGGTGGCCTCCAGCGATGCCCGCAACATCGAGACAACCATGCTGCGCGACGGTGACGACTACGTCATCAACGGCCGCAAGTGGTGGATCACCGGGGCGGCGGACCCGCGCTGCAAGATCCTGATCGTCATGGGCCGCACCAATCCCGACGGCCCCAGCCACCGTCAGCAGTCGATGATTCTCGTGCCTGCCGACACACCCGGTGTGGACATCCAGCGCTCGCTGCCGGTGTTCGGCTGGCAGGATCAGCACGGCCACTGCGAGATCGTGTTCGACAACGTGCGGGTGCCGGTGTCGAACCTGCTCGACGAGGAGGGCAGCGGGTTCGCGATCGCCCAGGCGAGGCTGGGCCCCGGCCGCATCCACCACTGCATGCGAGCGATCGGCGCGGCCGAGCGGGCGCTGGCCCTGATGGTCGACCGGGTGCAGAACCGGATCGCGTTCGGCAAGCCGCTCTCCGAACAGGGCGTGGTCCGCGAGGCGATTGCCAAATCCCGCAACGAGATCGAACAGACCCGGCTGCTGTGCCACAAGGCGGCATGGACCATCGACCAGCACGGCAACAAGAGCAAGGACGCGCAGCTGCTGGTGGCCCAGATCAAGGCCGTTGCGCCGCAGATGGCGTGCGACGTCATCGATCGGGCCATCCAGGTGCACGGCGGGGCGGGGGTGTCCGACGACGTCCCGCTGGCCCGGCTGTACAGCTGGCACCGGGCGATGCGGCTGTTCGACGGGCCCGACGAGGTGCACATGCGCACGATCGCGCGGGCGGAGCTGGGGCGGGAGAAGTCGGCGCTGGCCGCGGCCTGTACGGCGGCGAGCCGCCAATCGGATGCCGCGGCGAGCCGCCAATCGGGTCCGGCGGTGACGAGCTAGTGGCGAACGGTCGGGTTTCGAGCGGCCAGGAACTGTCGGGCGCATGGAACTTCCGTGACGTCGCCGAGCACACCGGCATCACGCCCGGCCGGTTCTTCCGGGCGAGTGAGCTGTCCAAGCTCGACGAGGCCGGCCGCGGCGCCATGACTGCCTACGGCGTCACCGACGTCGCAGACCTGCGCACGCTGCGCGAGTTGGAACGCCACGGCGCCGGCCTGGTCCCGCCGGGGGTGGACATCCACCACCTGCCCTTCGTCGAGACCGCCGCCTCCGACGGGGAGGCGCCGCACGAGCACGCCTTCCAGCGGATGATGACCGACAAACCCGAGGGCATGTCGGTCGCGGACGCTGCCGCGCAGTACATGACCGAGGAGTACGGACGCATCGCCGCCGCCCCGCTGGCACGCACGGCCGTCTATCGCGTGGTGCAGCTACTCGGCTCGGACCGCCGGGTGCTCGCCCATTGTTTCGCGGGCAAGGACCGCACCGGGTTCACCACCGCAGTGGTGCTCGAGGCGGCCGGCGTGGACCGCGACGCGATCATGGCCGACTACCTGCAGAGCAACGTCGCGGTGCCGCAGCTGCGGGAGAGCATCCTGGCCACGATCCGGGAGCGCGCCGCGGAGGCGCCCGAGATCCTCGAACTGGCCGAGGCCCGGCTGACTGACGCGGTCCTCGGGGTGCGCGAGCAGTATCTCGACATGGCACGGCGCACGCTGGACGACGAGTTCGGCTCGCTTCGCGGCTTCCTGGAGGCCGCGGGTGTCACCGACGAGGACCTGGCACGGCTGCGCGCCGCGTTGCGCGACTGAACTCTCACTGGTGGACGATCAGTGTCGACAGGGCGTATGTCTTGTCTGCACCCCGGGCTCGTCGGGTCACTGCCGGGCTGACCGAGTCACCCATTGAGGGATGACCTGTCTGAGAGTCGCAGGGCCTGGCGGCCCGGGACGTGCAGATCGGC
>NZ_BLTG01000103.1 GCF_017312405.1 Mycobacterium sp. PO1 | reverse complement strand
GGTCGGCTACCGCCTGCGGGCGACGATGGCCCTGGACGAAGGGCAGTACCGGATCGCCAACCTGGACCAGGTCACGTCGTGACCGCGGTGCTGGACACGACGCCGGAGCATTCGGAGACCGCGTCGACACCGGATTCGGTGCCGGCCTCCTGGTCCGCCCGGGTGGGCGCGCTGCTCGTCGACACCCTGCCCGGTGCCGGGGTGGTCGCGACCGCGGCGCTGCTGGCGCTGGCGACTCCGGCCGACGACGCGATGCGATGGGTGTTCACCGCCGTTGCGGGGGTGGCGCTCTTCGCGATGGCGGTCAACCGCTTGGTCCTGCCGCATGCCGTCGGATGGACGCTGGGTCGCGCCCTGTTCGGGCTGCGCGTTGCGCACCGCTCCGGGCGGCCGGTCGGGGTGGTGCGGCTGGCGGTGCGGGAGCTGGCGCACCTGCTCGACACCCTCGCGCTGGGTGTCGGCTGGCTGTGGCCGCTCTGGGACCGCCGCCGCCGGACCTTCGCCGATCTGCTGCTGCGCACCGAGGTGCACCGCGTCGTCGCACCGAACCGGGACATACGCCGGTTGGTGGCCGCAGTGCTCATCGGCGCCGCCGTCGTGTGCGCGGCGGCCGCGGGAGCGGCCTATGCCGTCGTCTACCGCCAGGAACGGGCGGTGGACGAGGCGCGTGCACAGATTGAAGAGCAGGGCCCGCGCATCGTCGAGCAGATGCTCAGTTACAGCGTGGACACGATGGACGAGGACTTCGACCGGGCGCAACAACTGACCACCGACGGCTACCGGCCGCAGCTGACCGCCCAGCAGCAGGCCCTGCGGAGCGGGCAGGCCACCAGCAACGAGTACTGGGCGGTCGCGTCGGCCGTGCTGACCAATCCGCCGGTCACACCCGACCGGGCCGCGATGCTGCTGGCGATGCAGGGGCAACGCGGCACCAACCCGGAGGACCTGCGGTTCATCACCGCCACCGTGCGCGTCGAGTTCGAGCGGTCCGCGCAAGGCCGATGGCAGGTCGCCGGCCTCACCGTGCTCAAGAAGCCGATGATGAGCGAGGCGGGGCAGTGAGTCCGCGGCGCAGGATCGACCTGAGCGTCGAGGGCAACGTCCACGATGCGGTGGGCGCCGGTTACTTCGATGTGCCACCGAGGAAGCCGCGCAGCTGGGGCCTCGCGCTGGTGGCCTCTGTATGCGCACTCGTCGTCACTGCGGCGATCGTGGGCAGCGCGCTGATGCTCGTCCGCCACGAGGCGGACCGCCGGGCCGCGCTCGAGGAAGCGGCGGCATTGGGGTACGCGCGGGAGTTCATGACGATGTACACGTCACTGGACCCGTTCAACGCCAACGCCTACGCCGACCGGGTGCTCGCCGAGGGAACCGGCGAGTTCGAGCAGAATTTCCGCGACAAGCTCAACGAGATCCTGATCCAGGTCGCACAGGCCGAACCCACCACCGGCAGCGTCCTCGAGGCCGGAGTGCAGCGGTGGAACGACGACGGCAGCGCCGACGTGCTCGTCGCGACCAAGGTGACGTCGAAGACACCGGACGGTAAGACCACGATCGAGAGCGGCAGCCGCTGGATCGCCACGACGACCAGGGAAGGACAGCAGTGGAAGATCAGCAACCTGATCCAGGTGATCTGACCGCCGATGCCGCCGAGGCGCCGAAGACCCCGGTCGGTAAGGCAGACCGTGGGAAGGCCCAGCCCGCCGCGACCGTCGACGAGACGCCGCCCGGGAACCCCGAGAAACCCGCCGAGAGCACGGAGGGCACTGACGGGGCGTCGCCCGGGATTTCCGACGAAGCGTCGTCTGCGGACACCGACGGTGAACCCGACAGTCCAGACGAGACGTCGCCCGACGCCGCGGACGACGCATCACCCACGGGCGCCGACGAGACCACCGACGGGAACCCCGACGACGTCGTGCTCGTCCCGCACCGCCCGGCGGGAAGACGGCTGACGGTGGCGGCGGTGGCTGCCGCGGCGCTGTTCGTCGGGTCAGCCGGGTTCGCCGGAGCGATGGTCCAGCCCTACCTGTCCGAGCGCGCCCTGGTAGCGACCAAGCTCGAGATCGCCCAGACCGCCGCCGAGGCCATCACGACACTGTGGACCTACACCCCCGAGGATATGGCGACGCTGGCCGACCGCGCGTCGCGCTACCTCGCCGGCGACTTCTCCGAGGAGTACACCCGCTACATCGACGCGATCGTCGAGCCCAACAAGCAGGCCCAGGTCACCAACAACACCCAGGTGGTCGGCGCCGCGGTGGAAAGCGTCTCCCCGCCCGATGCGCCCGAACAGGCCACCGCGATCGTCTACACCAACTCCGTGGCCACCAGCCCGGTCACCAAGAACATCCCGTCGCTTCGGTATCTGTCCTACCGGTTGACGATGGAGCGCGACGGCAGCCAGTGGCTGATCACCCGGATGTCGACGGTGACGTCGTTCGATCTGACCCCGCAGCTGTAACCGGGCCGTGAGCTTCGTCAAGCGCAATCCGCGGGCGCCGACGGGCTTCTTCGCCTGCGAGGCGGCCGGACTGCGCTGGTTGTCCGCCGCGGCCGACGGCGTGCCGTGCGCGCAGGTGGTGGCCGTCGACGACGCTGCCCTGACACTCGAGCGCCTGGCGGTTGGATCGCCCGACCGTGTCGCCGCCGAGGCGTTCGGCGCCCGTCTGGCTCACACGCACGACGCCGGCGCCGACGGCTTCGGGGCCGCCCCGGACAGCTGGACGGGGCCGGGGTTCTTCGGTCCGCTGCACCAACCGCTGCCGATGAGCTATGCCGCCGAGGCGAGCTGGGGCAGCTTCTACGCCGAGCGCCGGCTACGCCCGATGGCCGAGCGGGCCGCGTTGGACAGCGCCACCGCCGAGGACGTCGCCGCAGTCGCGGACCGTTGCGCCGCCGGTGATTTCGACGACGACGACCAACCCTGCCGACTGCACGGCGACCTGTGGAGCGGCAACGTCATGTGGACACCGGACGGCGTGGTGCTGATCGATCCGGCCGCCCACGGCGGGCACCGCGAATCCGACCTGGCCATGTTGGCGTTGTTCGGGTGCCCGTACCTCGACGCCGTGCTCGCGGGATATCAGCGCCACCATCCTCTGCGGTCGGGGTGGCGTGACCGCACGGGTCTGCACCAACTGTTCCCGCTGCTGGCGCATGTCGCGTTGTTCGGCGGTGGCTACCTGGCGCAGACCCGGGCCGCCGCGCGCAGCGCACTGGCGCTCAGTTGAACGCCAGCCACGCCGGTTGCGCGCGCTCACGGGAGTCGCACAGCACCGCCATCGTGTCGCAGGAGCCGCGCGGTGCGCCCGCCCCCGCCCACATCCCGCCGGTGTCGCGACGCAACACGATCGCCGAGGAGCCGCCACCGTCGAGCAGCACGGCGGTGTCGCTGCCCAGCCCGCGGAACAGATCCTGGATCTGGTCGGGGGTGTAGCTGCCGCCCTGGAAGACGTACATCTCGTCGCGGTCGCGCACATAGGCGATCGCGGTGCGCGCCGCGCTCGGCCCGGGGTCGTTGAGCTGGCCGGTGTCGCCCGGGGCGAGCAGCCCGAGGCCGGCGACGGCGACGAAGCGGGTGCCCTTGTCGATCAGCCCGGTCACCACGGGTGTCGCCGCGTCGTAGTCGTCATCGCTGCGCGGCGGTACGACGAACGGCGCCCCGGCGACCGGCAGGATCATCGTCGACAGCGCCATCCAGCGCTCGTCGCCGCCGGACAGACCCTGCTTGCCTGCGTAGGCCAGCGTGCCCGTCACCGCGACGTTGGTGCGGCCCAGGCCGCGGGTGTTGTCGACGTAGGCGCCCAGCGGCGAGCTGCAGCCGGTGGTCTTCCACGATCCGCCCTGCTGGCCGCGCACGTCGAAGAAGTTGGCATTGATCGCTATGGTGGGCTGGCCGAGGGCCTGCCAGGCTTGCAGCGGCGAGTAGATCTCGGCCGCCTGCCACAGCCCTTCGCCGGTGCGGGCGCGGGGATCGCGTTCACACCGAGCCTGATAGCCGGTGTGCGAATCGGCCAGCAGCCGCGGGGCCAACCGCTGCGAGGCGGCCTTGATGATCATCAGACGGCCGCCGTTGTTCAGCTCGTAGGAGCGACCGGACGCATCGGTCATCGGGGCCGGGAACCCGCCGCCGAAGTTGTACACCAGATACGAGCCCTGGGTGTTGGCGATCGCGGCGGCGAGCAGCTCGCGGGCGCTGGCGGCGCCGGCGACCGGAGCCGCGGCGGTGGCGGCGACGGCGGCCGTCAGCCCGGCGGCCACCGCACGGACGCCGAGCCGGCGGATGTTTGCCCCGCACCTGCGCACCGGCGGCTCCTCTCGGCGATCGGGCCGGCCTTGACGACTGGCACAACAACAGTAATCCCAGCAGAAACGGTGTCAACTTTCGTCACAGCAGCATCACAGGACCGTCGCGATTGCATCGCCGCGGCATTTGCTGAGGTCACGCACCGCGCGGCGGTGCCGAGGCCGGGAAGGCGGTGTCCGGGCGTGGATCGCACGGCTCATCGGGGTATCCGGTACCCATGGCTGCAGTTAACCGAGTCTCCCGGACCTTCGACGTCAGCCCGCCACCGCATGTCGTGGTCGACTACCTCAAGGATCTGGGCCACGCCGCACAGTGGGATCCCGGCACGCGCACCTGCGAACGCATCGACAACGGCCCGGTCGGGGAGGGCGCCTACTGGCACAACGTCTCGACGATGCTCGGGGTCACCGCCGAGACGACCTACAAGCTGTGCGAATTGACCGACCGCTCGGTCGTTTTCGTCGGTGAGAGCCGCTCGTCGACGGCGGTCGGCACCATCACCGTCGAGCCGGCCGGTGCCGGATCGACGGTCACCTATGAAGCCGAACTCGAGATGCACGGCTCAGCGAGACTGCTCAACCCGGTGATGAAGAAGGCGTTCGAAAAGCGTGCGGTCGGCACCCAGCGTCAGCTGACCGCCGTGCTGAATGCACTGGTGACCAGTTAGCTACGGCCGCGGCGGAGCCAGCCGGTAGATGGCGTCGGCGTCGTCGTCGGTGATGTACACCGCTCCGTCCGGTCCGGCCACCGCCGCCACCGGCCTGCCCCAACGGGAGCCGTCGGGATTCTGGAAGCCGCCGACGAAGGTCTGCTGAGCACCCAGCGTGCCGTCGCGCCACGGGTAGAACGACACCTCGGGCGGTCGTGGTGGCTGCCGATTCCACGAGCCGTGCACACCGATCAGTGCTCCCTGGCCATACGGCTCGGGGAGCGCGCCGTCGACGAACGTCATCCCCAGCGGCGCGGAGTGCGCGCCCATGCTCTGCTCGACCGGCGGGAGTGCCGCGCAGTCGAGCTCCTCGCCGTCGGGGTTGGTCTGGACGTCCCGGACGAACGGGAGGTCGGCCGGCCCGCCGGTGTTGTTGCAGTAGGGCCACCCCAACTCGCGGCCGGGCGTGAGCCGGGCGATCTGCTCGGGCGGGTTGTCGTCGACGTAGTCGGGCAGCACCTGGCCGTACTGCGGTCCGGGTTCGGGGAACGCCACGTTGTCCCGCCCGTTGTTCGCGGTCCAGACCGACCCGTCGGGCGCGACGGCAAGGCCGGTTCCGTTGCGCACGCCCGTCGCGAACGGCTCGGCGGGCCCGCCGCCCGGCGGCACCCGCATGATCGTCGCGCGCGGCGGGTCGGCGGTGCGGTCCTCGGCGGTGATGTTGCCCGTCGATCCGATCGAGAAATAGACGGCGCCGTCGGGGCCGACCGCGACGCTCTTGAGGGCGTGGGCGTACGCGCCCCGCAGCTCCGGACTCTCGGCATTGGGTAGGCCGCCCGCGATCACCCGCTGATTCGTCGCGGCGCCGTCGGCGTAGTCGTAGGCCGTGATCTGGTCGCTTTCGGCGACATACAGGGTGGAACCGTCGAAGGTCAGGCCGTGGGGCTGCTCGAGCCCGTCGAGCAGCACCGACTCCTCCGTACCGTCGGGGCCGGGGGTGAACCGCAGCACCCGGCCCTGCGCCGGAATCGAGACCAGCAGCTGGTCATCCGGTGTCCAGACGGCCAGCCGGGGGCGGGCCGTGCGCGCCCACACCGACATCGTCCAACCCTGCGGCACCTGAGCCCGGCGTTCCTGGTCGAACGGTGCGGCATCCAGACCGGGTCCGGCCTGCACGGTCACGGTTTCCGTGTGGGGCTGGGCCGATCCGTCGCGGGGCGCGCTGGACGGCGACCCGGGCGTCGGCGACTCCGTCGAGGGGGTGGTCGACGGCTCGGCCGACGGCGTGGCCGGATCGGGCTCCCCACCGCCGGTGCACCCGGCGGTCAGCAGCAGCGCTCCCGCCAGCAGCGCTCCGGTTCGCTTACGCCGCAGTGAGTCCCGCATGCATCTCCCAGACCAGAATCTCAGCGGGCGCGGTCGCGGTGACCCGCTGACCGCCCGAGGCGGTGAATCTCACCGCGTCACCCTGCTCGAGGGCGCCGGCTCCCTCCAGCGTCACGTCGCCCTGCGCCACGAACAGGTGCAGATACGGAGCGTCGGGCACCTGCACGCTCTGACCGGGCTGCAGGCGCGCCCCGTGCAGCGCGGCGTATCGGTTGCGGATGGTGATCGCCGCGGCGTCGCGGTGCTCGGGCATGCCCGACGCGATCGTGACCAGGTTGCCGCGCAGCAGCTCGTCGTCGATCTCGAGCTGCTGGTAGCCGGGGGTGATGCCGGACTCGTCGGGGACCACCCACATCTGCACGAAATGCACGGGCTCACTGTGTGATTGCTCGCCGGTCAACGTCCACGAGTCGTTCTTCTCCGAGTGCAGGATCCCGCGACCCGCCGACATCCGCTGCGCGAGGCCGGGGTAGATGACCCCGGAGTGCCCGGTCGAGTCCTGGTGCACGAGCGATCCGCGCAGCACCCAGGTGACGATCTCCATGTCGCGGTGCGGATGGGTGTCAAAGCCGGTGCCTGGGCTGACGATGTCGTCGTTGTTCACCAGCAGCAGGCCGTGATGGGTGTTGTCGGGGTCGTAGTGGCCGCCGAACGAGAAGGAGTGCTTGGAGTCGAGCCAGGCGATCTCGGTCTTGGCGCGGTCCTGGGCGCGACGGACGTCGACGATGCTGCGGGGGCTGGTCATGCGATCACTCCTCGGGAGTCCTTGCCAGCCTAGGTGGCCGGTACTGCACGCGACAACATGCATGACACGTCATGTATTCCCGGGCTAACCTGGCGGGGTGGAATGGCTCACCGACGAGCAGCAGCGGGTCTGGCGCAACTATCTGGCGATGAGCGGCGCGCTGAGCACCGCCATGCACCGCCAGCTGCAGTCCGATTGCGAGCTGTCGCTCGCCGATTACGACGTGCTGGTGGCGCTCTCGGAGCGGGGGCCGATGCGGATCAACGAGCTCGGCTCGCTGATCGGTTGGGAGCAGAGCAGGCTCTCGCATCAGCTGCGCCGGATGCGGGGCCGCGGACTGGTGGACCGGGAAGGCGATGACGACGACCGGCGCGGCGCCACGGTGACGATCACCGAGGCCGGCACCGGGGCGCTGCACACCGCGGCGCCGGGACACGTCGACCTGGTGCGTGACGTCGTGTTCGACGGTCTGTCGCCGACCCAGCTGGAGGCGTTCGGCGCGGCGATCGACACTGTGCTGGGCCGCCTGCGCCGCCACGCCCCCGAAGGTTAGGTACGCCCAGGCGACGAGGATTCGTCCAACGCTCCCTTGGGCCCGGTGACCCGTCCACGCCCCCGAGGGTTAGGTGTGCCCAGGCGAAGGGAGTCAGTTCAGCACGTCGGGCAGGTCGAACTTCGCGAACAGCGCGGTCTCCATGAAGGCGACCACATGCGCGATCCCCGTGTCCCGCACGTCGAGGACATGCAGCTGGAACGCCTCGTGCCGGCCGGTCTGCGGGTTGAGCATGTACAGCGCCGCGACCGGCTGACCGTTGGCGGTCGTGGTGAGGAATCGCATGTCGCCGGACTTCTCGGCCGGGCAGTGCGTCCTCGACAGCGTGACGATGTCGGCGGGGCCGTGATACCAGCCGTCGAAGGGCGGCATCTCCCACACCGCGTCGGCGGTGAACAACGCGGTCAGCTTGTCCAGGTCGTAGTTCTCGAAGGCCGTGATGTACTGGGCCAGCAGTTCGGCGGTCTCCGGGGACTCCGGCGCCAGCGCACGGTCATCGCGGCTGGGCTGCACCTCGTCGAGTTGCGCCCGGGCTCGCTGCAGCAGGCTGTTGACCGCGGCCGTGGACGCTCCCACCGCCTCGGCCACTTCGGCGGCCTTCCACTGCAGGACCTCGCGGAGCACCAGCACCGCACGCTGCCGTGGGGGCAGGTGCTGCAGAGCGGCGACGAACGCCAGGCGCACCGATTCGCGGGACTCGGCGATCACCGAGGGATCCGACGGATCCTCCCGGGGCGCATCCGGCAGTGGCTCCAGCCACGTGATCTCGTGATTCTGGGCGATCTCACCGGTCGGATCGGACGCGGGGGCGCCCAGGCCGGTGGGCAGCGGCCTGCGCTTGCGGCCCTCCAGTGACGTCAGGCAGGTGTTGGTGGCGATCCGGTACAACCACGTCCGCACCGACGACTTGCCCTCGAATCCGTCGTAGGACTTCCAGGCGCGCAGGTAGGTCTCCTGGACCAGGTCCTCGGCGTCGTGCAGGGATCCCGTCATCCGGTAACAGTGCGCCAGCAGCTCGCGCCGGAAGCGCTGCGCATCGGCCAGGAACGCCTCCCGGGACCCACCGTCCTCGACTGCCACCACGCTCACGTGACGCAGCTTACGCAGTGAGTCTGACAACCGGCTGCCTGCAGTTCAGGCACCGATGGGTAGGCCGGATAGTCTCTCGGGAATGGCCGTGACCCACTCCGAACACAGTTTCACCGGTGTCGGCGGCGTCCGCATCGTCTACGACGTGTGGACCCCCGACCAGCGCGAGCCCCGCGGCGTCGTGGTGCTCGCCCACGGATACGCCGAGCACGCCCGTCGCTACGACCACGTCGCAGCGCGTTTCGCCGACGCCGGTCTGATCACCTACGCGCTCGACCACCGTGGCCACGGCCGATCCGGCGGCAAGCGGGTGTATCTGCGCGATATCACCGAATACACCGCCGACTTCCACACCCTCGCCGGGACCGCCGCCTCCGAGCATCCCGGACTCAAGCGCATCGTCGTGGGGCACAGCATGGGCGGGGCCATCGTGTTCACCTACGGGGTCGAGCGCCCCGACGACTACGCGGCCATGGTGCTGTCCGGCCCGGCCGTCGCCGCCCAAGCCTCGGTGTCCCCGGTGATGGTGCTGGCGGCCAAGGCGCTGGGCCGGGTCGCGCCGGGGTTGCCGGTCGAGAACCTGCCGGCCGACGCGGTCTCGCGCGACCCGCAGGTCGTGGCGGCCTACGAGAACGATCCGCTGGTGTACCGCGGCAAGCTGCCCGCCGGCATCGCCAAGGCGCTCATCGGCGTCGGCGAAACGATGCCGCAGCGCGCCGCCGCGATCAGCGCCCCGCTGCTGGTGGTGCACGGCGAGGCCGACAAGCTGATCCCCGTCGAGGGCAGCAGGCGCCTGGTGGAGTGCGTGGGTTCAGACGACGTGCACCTCAAGAGCTACCCGGACCTCTACCACGAGGTGTTCAACGAGCCCGAACAGAATCTGGTGCTCGACGACGTCACGGCCTGGATCGAGTCGAAGCTGTGACGCGCTTCAAAGTTGCTGCGGCGCTGCTGCTTTCGTTGGTTCTGGCGCTGTCGGCCGGGTGCTCGTCGGACGCTTCGGGCGGCGACGCAGCACCGACCTGGGTCGACGAGGAGGTGACTTTCGAGGCCGACGGACTCACCCTGCACGGCACCTACCGTCACCGCGACGACGACCAGAGCGGACCCGCGGCGTTGCTGATCTCCGAGAGCGGCAACACCGACCGCAACGGCGACAACCTCGTCGCCGGGCCGATCGGCAACATGCGCCAGCTCGCCGAGCTGCTCTCCGAGCGCGGAGTCGCCAGCCTGCGCTACGACAAGGTCGGCACCGGTCGCACCGGGCTGGGACCCTACGAAGCGAACCCCAACGACGTCGTCAGCGCCGTCTACACCACGGGTGCGAAGTCCGCGATCCGGTTCCTGGCCGACCGTCCCGACGTCGACCAGGACCGGTTGTCGGTCTACGCCCTGGGCGAGGGCACCGTGCATGCGATGACGCTGGCCGGCGACACCAGCCCGGGTGCGCCGACGGTGCACTCGCTGGGCCTGTTCCAGCCGCTGCCGGGGCGCTACCTCGACATCATCAGCAACCGGGTCAAGGCCGACGGCTCCCCGGAGACGATCGCGGCCTGGGAGGCCGCCGTCGAGCAGGTTCGTGCGGACGGGACCGCGCCCGCCGAACTGCCCGACGGTCTCGGCGCCATCCTCAACCCGGGCAACGTCAAGGCGGTGGCCGAAGCCGACAAGATCGACCCCCTTGCCCTGGCCGCCGCCATTCCCGCCGGCACTCCCGTGTTGGTGACCTGCTCGGACTCCGACAACCAGGCGCTGTGCAGCGCCGTCCAGCCTCTGGTCGACGCGCTGGGGCACACCGACCTGACTCTGGTCGAGCTCGACGGCATCAACCACGTGCTGCGCGACGACCCCACCGACAACATCGCCAACTACGCCTCCGGGAAGCCGCTCTCGCCGCAGGTGGTCTCGGCCCTCGACGAGTTCGTGACCAAGTAGGACCGATGGGCCTGTGGATGAAAACCGCTGTGGGGACAGCGATGCGGACACGTCGTAGCGCCGACCTAACCTCGCGACCATGACAGACGACAAGATGCTGGCCCGTATTGCCGCGTTGCTGCGCCAGGCCGAGGGCACCGACAACCCGCACGAGGCCGAGGCGTTCATGGCCGCAGCCCAGCGGCTGGCCACCGCGACGTCGATCGATCTCGCCGTCGCGCGCTCGCACTCGGACAAGCGCACCGCAGCGCAGGCCCCGGTGCAGCGCACCATCACCATCGGTGAGGCCGGCACCCGCGGATTGCGCACTTACGTCCAGCTTTTCGTCTTGATCGCCGCCGCCAACGACGTCAAGTGCGACATCGCCTCCAACTCCACGTTCGTCTACGCCTACGGCTTCGCCGAGGAGATCGACACCAGCCACACGCTCTACACGAGCCTCGTGCTGCAGATGGTGCGGGCGTCCAACGACTACATCGCCTCCGGCGCGCACCGGCCGACCCCGACGATCACCGCCCGGATCAACTTCCAGCTCGCGTTCGGCGCCCGCGTCGGTAAGCGGCTGGCCGATGCGCGGGAACAGGCCCAGCAGGAGGCCACCAAGGGTCCGGCGGCGGCGCCGGGCACCGCGATCGCCCTGCGCGACAAGGATCTGGAGTTGAAGGACTACTACCGTCAGGCTTCCCGGGCGCGCGGGACGTGGCGCGCGACGAGTGCGACCGCCGGGTACTCGTCCGCCGCGCGGCAGGCCGGTGACCGGGCGGGCCGGCGGGCGCGGCTTGGCGGGAGTTCGGAGCTGAGCGGCGCCCGTCCGTCCCTGGAGCGATGACGGGAGACGCTCGACGCGGTACGGCCCGCGATGTGCAACGCGCGCGGGTCTATGCCGCCGAGAACTTCGTCCGGACGATGTTCGACCGGGCGGCCGAGCGCGGCAACCCCGTGGTGGACTTCTTCGGCGCCTCGTTGACGTTGCCCCCGGAGGCGAGGTTCTCGTCGTCGGAGACGGTGCAGCGGTACGTCGACGACGTGCTGGCCCATCCCGCGGTCCGCGAGAGGTGGCCGGGGGTCTCTCCGCTGCGGGTGCGTGCGCGTCGGGGACACACCGCCGCGCACTACGAGTGCACCGCCGACGCCGACGGACGCGACGAGGCTCGCGCCGCGGCGATCATCGCGGTGCCGGAGCGCGGTACCTCGTGGGCGCTGCGCGAGCTGGTGGTGCTGCACGAGATCGCCCACCACCTCGTTCACCAGGTGAACGAGACAGCCGCCGCGCACGGACACGAGTTCGTCGTCACGTTCTGTGAGCTGGCCGCCGCGGTCATGGGGCCGGAGGTGGCGCACGTCCTGCGGGTCGTCTACGCCAAGGAGGGCGCACGGTAGCGGCAGCCGGCGGAGGTACCGTCGGATCGTGACTGCCGACACCGACGCGGCGGCGTTGGACGACCTGTTCACCCGCCTCCTGCACACCGAGGACGACGCGCTGCGTGCGGCCCGCGACACCGCGACCAACGCGGGAATGCCGCCGATCGAGGTGTCGGCTCAGCACGCCAAGCTGTTGTCGCTGTTGGTGCGGATGGCCGGGGCACGCCGGGTTCTCGAGATCGGCACACTCGCCGGATACAGCACCATTGCGCTCGCCCGGGCCGTCGGGGCCGACGGTGCGGTGGTGTCACTCGAATACGATCCCGCCCACGCCGAGTTGGCCCGCGCCAACCTCGACCGAGCCGGTGTCGCCGACCGGGTGGAGGTCCTGGTCGGCGCCGCGCTGGACACGCTGCCGCAGCTGCAGGGCCGTGGCGAGCTGTTCGACCTGGTGTTCGTCGACGCCGACAAGGAGAACAACATCGCCTACGTCGAATGGGCGATCACGCTGGGCCGCCCCGGCACCGTGATCGTCGTCGACAACATCGCGCGGCACGGCCGGGTGCTCGACCCGGCGCCGTCGGACGCGCAGGCGCACGCCGTGCGGGACATGATCGAGATGATGGGCGCGCACCCCCGATTGGACACCGCCGCCATCCAGACCGTCGGCACCAAGGGTTGGGACGGTTTCGCGGTAGCGCTGGTCGACTAGCGGGCCGCCGACTCCCAGACCGCAGCGGCCGCCGCGGCGCGCAGCGCCTCGACGATCACCTCCTCGCGCAAGGTGAACCGATCCGTTGGCGCGGGCACCGAGACCGCCACGACGTGCCCGCCCGGTAGGCGGCCCGCGATCCCGGCCGCTGAGATGCCGGCGGTGTGTTCGTCGCGATCGAAGGCCAGGCCGCCGGCACGGACCGGCGAGATCTGGTCCCGCAGTCTTCGGGCCATGTCAGAGGACTGGCGTGCCAGCACCGCGTCGAGTTCGGCGTCGTCCAGCGCCGCCAGCGCGGCCTTCCCGTTGGCGGTGCCGAGCAACGGAAACCGTCCGCCGATCGCCGACACCGCCCGTAGGCGGTGCGTCGACTCGATCTGATCGACGAACCACATCTGGTCCCCCCGAAGCACCGAGACGTCCACCGTCTCACCCGTGGCGTCGGCCACGGCCTCGATCACCGGGCGCACCGCCGCTGCCAGGTGGGCGCCGTCTGCGCTGGACAGACCCAGCAGCCGATCGCCGAGGCGGTAGCGGCCGGCGCTGTCGACGGCCGCGAAACCGACGTCCACCAGGCCGACCAGCAGCCTGCGCGCCGTCGACTTCGCCAAACCGAGTTGGGCGCCGATGTCGACCAACCTCAGCTGACCCGGCGCCGTCGCGATCTCGTCCAACGCCGACGCGGCCCGGCTGAGTACCTGCAGACCGTCGCGGGACTCCGGATCGACCTGCCGATTCTCTTCCGCCGTCGCCATGAACCCACTATATTGATCCGCTGAACGGACCTTCAAGGTCCATTATCCGGATCGGAGCGCAGCGCTGTGAGCGAACTCCCTGCTGGACGCCACTTCTTCCGCGATGACGTGGGCTACGAAGAGGCCCGAGCAGCCACCGTGTGGAATGCGCGCACGCCGCAGCGCTGTCCGGACGTCGTGGTGCAGGCCACCGAGACCGCCGACGTGGTCGCCACGGTCCGGTACGCGCAGCGGCACGGCCTGAAGATCGGTGTCCGTTCCGGCGGGCACAGCTGGGCCGGCAACCACGTCCGTGACGGCGGGGTGCTCCTCGACGTCAGCCGCCTCGACGGCTGTGCGATCGACGCGTCCTCCCGAACCGCTGTGGTCGGCCCGGGCATGGGCGGCAGTGTGCTGGCCGGACGGCTGGCGGCGCAGGACCTGTTCTTCCCCGCGGGCCATTGCCAAGGCGTCTGCATCGGCGGCTACCTTCTGCAGGGCGGATACGGCTGGAACAGCCGCGTGCTCGGGCCGGCCTGCGAGAGCGTGCTGGGCCTCGATGTGGTCACCGCCGACGGGCAGTGCCTGCACATCGACCGGGACAACCACGCCGACCTCTACTGGGCGGCGCGCGGTGCCGGCCCCGGCTTCTTCGCAGTGGTCACCGCTTTCCACCTCGAGCTCTATCCGCGGCCGCCCGTCTGCGGCAGCAGTCTCTACGTCTATCCGATCGAGCTGGCAGACGAGATCTACCCCTGGGCCCGATCGATCAGCGCGGACGTGGACCGTCGAGTGGAATTGCAGATCGTCGCCTCGCGCACCGTCCCCGGCGCCGGCCTGGACACGCCGGGCATCGTGATGGCCTCGCCGGTGTTCGCCGACTCCGAAGCCGAAGCGGCCGCGGCGCTCTCGCTGCTGGAAACCTGCCCGGCGCGGGAGCGGGCACTGGTCGCGGTGCCGTATGCCCCCGCCGATCTCGACACCTGGTACGCGGGCGTGATGAGCAACTACCCGAGCGGATACCGCTACGCCACCGACAACATGTGGACCTCGGCGTCGGCGGACGACCTCATGCCGGGGATCGCCCGGATTCTCGAGACCATGCCCCCGCATCCCGCGCATTTCCTGTGGCTGAACTGGGGCCCTTCGCCGCAGCGTCAGGACATGGCCTACAGCCTCGAGGACGACATCTATCTGGCGCTCTACGGCGTGTGGCGCGACGCCGCCGACGACGGCGAGTACGCCGGCTGGGCCCGCACCAACATGGCGCAGATGGAACACCTGCAGACCGGAGTGCAGCTGGCCGACGAGAACCTCGGCGAACGGCCCGCGCCGTTCGCGAGCCCCGAGGCGATGGCCAGACTGGACCGGGTGCGAGCGGACTACGACCCCGACGGCCGATTCCACTCGTGGATGGGGCGGCCCTGATGGCGCAGGCCTATCTGGGCTACCGCGACGGAGACGCCGACACGGACTACGGCGCGTTCTTCGACCCCGAGATGGCGGCGCTTCCCGACCACGTTGTCACAGCTCTGCAGCACGGTCCGCAGGCCGACCAGGTGCTGCTCGAATTCGACCGGGCCGCAATGCTTCTCGACGAGGGCTACCAGCCGACCGAGACGGGGTACGGCTGGCTGCGCACGGGGGGCTTCCAGGTGTCGGTGCGCACCGACATGCCCGGGGTGACTCCGCAGATGTGGCAGTGGTGGTTCGGCTGGCACGGCAGCCAGACGAGACGCTACAAGCTGTGGCATCCCCGGGCGCACGCGTCGGCGCGCTGGGCCGACGGCGGTGGCGACGGCTCGTACGTCGGCCGCACGTCGCTGATCGAGGAGTACCTCGGATCGGCCTATGCCAAGGCCGCCATCCGGTTCCTCGAGCCCGCTGAGCTGGGGTTGGCGCCGGCGGCCGACGAGATCGCCGTCTGCGCACGTCTGGGCTCGTCGCAGGCTCCGGTCGACATCGGATGGTTCGTCCACCACGTGCGCCCGACTCCGGACGGCGCGGAGATGCGCTCACGCTTCTGGATGGGCGGACCGTGGATCACGGTCCGCGGGGTGGCCGGGACGGCGGACCGCCTGATCCGCCCGATCGCCGCGCGACAGCTGCCGGACCCGCGCGACCTGATGGTGCATTGCGCACAGGAGATGAACCACCTGGCCGGCTTCCTTCCGGAACTTCACCGACGGTTCAGCTGAGCCCTGCTGGGCTACCCCTGCGCCGTGTGGACAGTGAGCAGACGGATTGCAGCGCCGGCCGAGGACGTCTGGCGCCTCCTCGTCGATCCCGAGGTGTGGCCGCGCTGGGGCCCCACGGTGGTGGCCGCCGAGATCGACGGCGGCTTCCTGCGTCACGGGGCCACCGGGCGGGTGTGGACGCCGGTGGGTGTCCCGCTGCCGTTCACGATCACCGACTTCGAACCGGGCAGACACTGGTCGTGGCGAGTCGCCGGGGTTCCGGCCACCGGGCACAGCGTGGAACCGGACGGCGCGGGTTGCCGGGCGTGGATGAGCGCGCCGCTGTGGGCCCCGGCCTACCTGCCCGTCCTGCAGATCGCGCTGCGGCGAATCGACGAGATGGCGGTTCAAACCGGCGCTGGCGGGCAATAATCCCGTTACCAGGTCTCACCGAGCAAGGAGAGCAAAGTGATCGGAACCATTCTCGGCGCCATCATCGTCGGCCTGATCGTCGGCGCGCTGGCACGCCTCGTGATGCCGGGTAAGCAGAACATCGGCGTGATCATGACCATCGTGCTCGGCGCCCTGGGCTCGTTCCTGGGCAGCTGGCTGGTGTACTCGCTGGGCTACTCCAACAGCAACGGCGGATTCGAGATCATCCCGTTCTTGGTGGGCATCATCGTGGCGGTGCTGCTGATCGCCGCGTATCTGGGCATCACCGGACGCAAGAACGCCAATCCGAAGGTGTAGGAGGTCACCGCGACGTTGACGCGTCAGCGCGACGCGGCTGCCATGCGTGCCGCCAGCGCCACGTAGCTGACGGCGAAGGTGCGACGTAGCCACGTCACCACCCCGGGTCGACGGGTCACCTCGTCGCGCACCGCCGCCGCGAACACTCCGTAGCAGGCGAACACGACGAGCGTCACCGCCATGAACACCGCACTGAGCCGGAGCATCTGGGTCACCGCCGAGCCCTCGTCCGGTGCCACGAACTGCGGAAGAAACGCGAAGAAGAACAGCGTCAACTTCGGGTTGAGCAGGTTCACCGCCACCGCGGTGCCGACGATGCGCCACGTGCCTGGCGGCGCCGCAGGCTGGTTGACGGGCACGAACTCGGAGTCGTCGCGCCACATCGACCACGCCAGGTAGAGCAGGAATGCGATGCCGAGATACTTGAGCGTCTGAAACGCGACCGCGCTGCTGTGCAGCACAGCCGCCAGACCGGTGACCGCGGCCAGCATGTGCGGCACGATGCCCAGCGTGCAGCCGAGCGCGGCGACGGCCGCGGCCCGGCTGCCGTGGGCGAGGCCGGTGGCCACCGTGTACAGCGCCCCCGTACCCGGTGTGGCGACCACGACCAGCGTGGTGAGCAGGAACGCGACAGTCATCTAGCTGCAGACAGCACCGACGGCCGCGGAGCCGACCAGTTTCGTGTACTTGGCCAGCACACCGCTGGTGTATCGCGGCGGCAGCGGCTCGAAACCCGCTTTGCGGGCATCGAATTCGTCTTTGTCGACCAGAACGTCGAGTGTGCCCTTGCCGACGTCGAGTCGGATGCGGTCGCCGTCGCGCAGGAACGCGATCGGGCCGCCGTCCACGGCCTCGGGTGCGACGTGTCCGACGCAGAGACCGGTGGTGCCGCCGGAGAATCGGCCGTCGGTCATCAGCAGCACGTCCTTGCCCAGCCCGGCCCCCTTGATCGCGCCGGTGATCGCGAGCATCTCGCGCATACCGGGGCCGCCCTTGGGCCCCTCGTAGCGGATCACCACGACGTCGCCGGCCGTGATCGTGCCGTCCTCGAGCGCATCGAGGGCGGCTCGTTCACGCTCGAAAACCCGCGCTGTGCCCTCGAACACGTCGGAGTCGAAGCCGGCGGACTTGACCACCGCACCTTCAGGCGCCAGCGAACCGTGCAGGATCGTGATACCGCCGGTGGGATGGATGGGCCTCGACAGCGCGCGCAACACCTTGCCGTCGGGGTCGGGTGGCGCGATGTGAGAAAGGTTGTCGGCCATCGTCTTTCCGGTCACCGTCAGTACGTCGCCGTGCAGCAGGCCGGCGTCGAGCAGCGCCTTCATCACCACCGGAACGCCGCCGATGCGGTCGACGTCGTTCATCACGTAGGCGCCGAACGGTTTCACGTCGGCCAGGTGGGGCACCTTCGCCCCGATTCGCGTGAAGTCCTCCAGCGTCAGCTTCACGTTGGCCTCATAGGCGATGGCCAGCAGGTGCAGCACCGCGTTGGTGGAGCCGCCGAACGCCATCACGACCGCGATGGCGTTCTCGAACGCTTCTTTGGTCAGGATGTCGCGGGCGGTGATGCCGCGGCGCAGCAGTTCGACGACGGCCATCCCGCTCTTGCGGGCGTACCCGTCGCGACGACGGTCGGTGGCCGGCGGCGCGGCGCTGCCGGGCAGCGACATGCCCAGGGCCTCGGCCGCACTAGCCATGGTGTTGGCGGTGTACATGCCGCCACAGGCGCCCTCGCCCGGGCAGATGGCCCGTTCGATGGCGTCGACATCCTCGCGGGACATCAGGCCGCGGGCGCATGCCCCGACCGCCTCGAACGCGTCGATGATCGTGACGTCCTTCTCGGTGCCGTCGCTCAGCTTCGCCCGCCCCGGCAGGATCGATCCGGCGTAGAGGAAGACACTGGCCAGATCGAGGCGCGCGGCAGCCATGAGCATGCCGGGAAGCGACTTGTCGCAGCCGGCCAGCAACACCGAGCCGTCGAGCCGTTCGGCCTGCATGACGGTCTCGACGCTGTCGGCGATGATCTCGCGCGAGACCAGCGAGAAGTGCATGCCCTCGTGGCCCATCGAGATGCCGTCGGAGACCGAGATGGTGCCGAACTCCATCGGGAAGCCGCCGGCTTCGAAGACCCCGTCCTTGACCGCCTTGGCGAGCCGGTCCAGCGAGAGGTTGCACGGGGTGATCTCGTTCCACGAGGACGCCACACCGATCTGCGGTTTGGCGAAGTCGTCGTCGCCCATGCCGACCGCTCGTAACATGCCGCGCGCAGCGGCGCGTTCGAGCCCGTCGGTGACGTCGCGGCTACGGGGCTTGATGTCTGGCTGCGTACCGGGATCTGAGGGCATTCGTCGATTATGCGCCCGGGTGTTTGGCCCGGACAAACCGCTGGAGGTACCCCCTCGGGGTACCTGTACCCTGTCCGGTATGCGTTCCCTGACCAGTCGCTTCGTCGCCGGGTTGGCCGCGCTCGGGCTGGCATTGTTGTTGACCGCGTGTGGCAGCGACACGGCGGACGCCGGGCATTCAAGCCATCCCACCACGGACGAACCGGTCATCACCGGCGAGCCCGCGGGATACAACGCCGCCGATGTCGCCTTCGCCACGAACATGGTCCCGCACCACAAGCAGGCGGTCGACCTCGCCGCGATGGTTCCCGAGCGCAGTGCCAACAACGAGTTGGGCCGGCTCGCGAGCGAGATCACCGCCACGCAGGTGCCGGAGATCAACATCCTCAACGTGTTCCTGGTCCAGTGGAACGAGAACCCCGAAATCGGCAGTGGCGAGAACGGCGGTGAGCATGCCGCGCACGCCGAGCACGCCATGAAAGGCATGGTCGACCAGGCCACGATGACGCGGTTGGAGTCGCTGGAAGGCCCCGAGTTCGACAGGCTGTGGCTGGAGTCGATGATCAGCCATCACCAGGGCGCGGTGGAGATGGCCAAGGCGGAGGTCGCCGACGGCAAGAACGTCGACGCCATCGCGATGGCCGAGATGATGATCACCACCCAGGAGGCGGAGATCGCCCAGATGCAGCAGATGCTGGAGGAGATTCGGCCGTGAGCGACCAACCAATCGTGAGTGATGACCAACCGGTGAACCGCGATCGGGTCACCGACCAGTCCGACGCCGGAGGACACGGCTACTCGGCCCACAAGGAGAACTACGCCAAGCGGCTGCGCCGCATCGAGGGCCAGGTGCGCGGCATCGCCCGGATGATCGACGAGGACAAGTACTGCATCGACGTGCTCACTCAGATCAGTGCGGTGAACAGTGCTCTGCAGTCGGTCGCGCTCGGTCTGCTCGATGAGCACCTGGGCCACTGTGTGTCCCACGCCGTGGCGAGTGGCGGTTCCGAGGCGGACGCGAAGCTCGCCGAAGCGTCAGCGGCCATCGCCCGACTGGTGCGTTCCTGAATCGCGGGGCTGGTCAAAGCCAGCATCGCGATTCTGAAACCTAGCTCCGCGGATCAGGCGGATCGGGGTCACCGCGCAGTAGTTCGTCGGGGTGGTGCGCGTGGTTGATCCGCGCGGGTGTGGTGCCGTCGGACCAGGCCAGGCGGCCCTCGGCGGTGACGTGGGTCGTGAGATGACCCTTGGTGACCTCGGCGTGGTCGGGTCCGCAGGCGAAGAACAGCGCGTCGGCGTCGGTGCGTCCGTCAGCATTCCAGTCCGGGCTGTGGTGGACCTCGCAGTGATAGCCGGGTTGCAGGCAGTCGGGCCGGGTGCAGCCGCCGTCGCGCGCGTAGCAGATGATGCGCTGGTCGGTGGTCGCGATGCGGGCTTCGCGACCCAGGTAAAGCGGGCGCCCGGTGTGGTCGTCGAAGACCGCCAGGTAGTGGATGGCGTCGACAGCCATGCGGATGACGTCGCGCATGGGTAGCGCGCTACCACCGCCGGTGCGGGCCGGTGGGGGCATTGGCACCGCGGGGTCCGTCATGGCGTGGGCGGCCTGATGGAGCTCGGCCAGCGTGGTGCGCACGATCACGGTGACCGGATGTCCGCGGTGCGAACCCATCTGCCCGGACGCCATGCCGGCCTTGAGGCCGAGTTTGACACCGTCGTGGCGGCGCTGAGACATGCTGCGGTCATCGGGCGTCTCTTCGATCGAGCCGTCGGGCAGGTGCCGGCCCGGCCGGACCGCTGCGGTGACGGCTTCGAGGTAGGCCCGCGTCTCCGGGTCGATCCAGCCGGACAGCTTCGACATGCCGTCGGGCTGCTGCGGGCCCAGGGCCAGGCCGCGTCTGCGCGCTCGGTCGGATTCGTCGAAGTGTCCGTCGGGATTGAACAGGTCATCGAGATGGGTGCCGAGTTCCTTGACGAACGCGGCGTCGTGCTTGCTGGCTGCGCGGGCGAGCCTGGCTTCGATTTCAGCACGCTCGTCGGAGGAGGTGGAGGACGCCAGCTTCTTCATGGTTTCGCTGATGACGGCCAGGTGATCGTCGCCGATCGCCCCGGCTTCCACCGCCTTTGCGGTCGCGGGGAGCAGCGGTGGTAGCGGAGGGCCGGTGATCTGGCGGCGGGGCCGAATCTTCTCTGCCACCTTGATGCGGCGCTTGATCTCGAGATCGGAGATGCGCAACCGCGCGGCCAGCCGCTTGACCAGATCCGGCATCGGGGCGGTCTCGTCGGGCGGATCGGCGAGTTCGCCGACCACGCGGTACATCAGCCCCCGGTTGGTGCGGTGCTGCGTTTCCAGGCGCTCGGCCACCTGCGCGCGAAACCTGCTGCCGACGTCATCGGTGGACAACGCGCGCATCTCGGCGTGGGCGGCGTCGACCGCGTCGAGCAGCGCCATGAACCGCTCCTGTGCCGCCTCGGCGGTGACGAACTCACCCATGACCCGACGGTATCGAACGTCTGTGCGAACCTCGGCTGCTGTCGCTGTGAACGGCTCGATCTGTGGATGAATCCGCGATTGGGGACAACTCGGCCTGGGCTCCGCGCACAACTCGGCTGGGCTCAGCGCGCTGGGTGTGTGGCTCCCCGCGACTCGGCGTGGTTCAGCCCGCTACTCGGCTGGGCTCAGCGCGTTGGGTGTGTGGCTCCCCGCGACTCGGCGTGGTTCAGCCCGCTACTCGGTGTGGCACCGCCCATCGCCCGGCATGGCTCGGCCCAGGCCCGCCGTGGCTCGGCCCATGCCCGGCCCATACCCGGCGTGGCTCAGCCCAGTGCGTCCTCGATGCGCTGCACCTTCGCGGTGAGCTGACCGGTGAAGCCGGGGCGGATGTCGGCCTTGAGCACGAGGCTGACCCGTGGTGAGACCGCGGCGACCGCGTCGACGGCCTGCT
>NZ_BLTG01000102.1 GCF_017312405.1 Mycobacterium sp. PO1 | reverse complement strand
CCACTCTGCTGGACGCAACCAACGCGTGTTGCCCTTTCTCCGTGCAGCAGGGTCACTGGCTGCCGCGTGCATCGTCCACCTCGATGGTGTGCTGGCCGGCGACCGCCCCGACCCCGATATTGCTGTTGAAGGACGCTCTGGAGCTGTGTGAGCTTGCCGGCGTCAGCTCGACAGTTGTCGCGTGGCGTTGACTGGTGCGATCGCACCCCGGTGCGAGTGCCGTCCGGAGAGGATTCGCGCCTCTGGCGGGAACACATCCGATACCAGCTTGCGTGTGCAATAGCCTGCGCTCACAGATCCATGCCAGCGGAGATGGAGGAGCCAATCGGGCCTGAGGGGTCTGCATACCTTGAGTGCGGAATGTATTACACAGTGGGGCACTGAATAATCACCACGATTTTGCTTCTCGTCGCGCCTTCCGGTCGTGCAGGCCAGTGGGTTGAGCACTTCTGGCATCCATCCCATTCCTTGAAAGCTTGGAACCTTCTCGCGCTCTGAAGACATAGAGGTCGAGATCAAAATCGCTGGGAGAGAAGGAAAAATGATGGCTTCTTCTCAGACACCTCGGCCACACTAGTCCAGCTGGCGATGTTGCGCTAAACGCTCTGCCAAAGCTCGCGATGACCAAGTTGTGGTAGTCGATAGAAAAGATATCGCCCGACACCGCACGGCGCACAATCGCCTTAGTGTCACATCGAAGCGGATGATTTGGAGATAAGTCAATATTCGCGAAAAAAGGAACCGCACAGGCCGTCTCGGTGATCATCACCGACACCGATTGACAATTCGGTTTAAGTGCACGAGCCTGTCATAGCTCCTCGACCGCGCCGTCGGACCAGATAACCATTTTCCGTAATCAGGGTGCGCGTAGATGTGAACCTTATACAGATGGTCTAGGTCATCCCACCAGACCCAAGACCCAGCGCCTACCATCCAGCGCTGCGCGACACGGCCATCAGAGAAGACGCACATTTCAAATTGCGCCTCGTCAGGCGGTTGTAGTTGTCCTTCTCGAAGTCGTCCTTCACGTCTCTGGCGAGCCGGCGATAGACGACAGCCGTTCTCACAGGTCAACCTCTGACAATCCAATCACGTCTAGCGTGCTCGTGAGAAGCAGAGACATAGTAGGCGGAAGGTCGCACCACGGAAGAGATCAGACGGCGCCGGGTGAGCGCCTGCGACAACGGCGGACGGTCGTTTGGGGGTGAACCTACCCGAGGAAGACATTTAGGGTGTCATTGCGCGGATCCGGAAGCACGTACGGTGATCGCTGCCGACGGGCATTCGTGTGCTGCCGCGCGGGCGTTGACCTCTAGATCAGCGGGAATGTCGCGCACCAATATCTCCGCCTTCCCAGCCGCGTTGATAGCGAAGACACTGGCGCGACGTCCACGCACAACTGGTAGCCGCAGCACCGACGTGGATCGACTTCCGCATGGATCACTTGTCCACTCCTCACTTAAGTGCACCCCTCCACCGCGATGGATCGAGCGGAGGACCAAGGCACGCCGCCGCGCAGCACCTGCAGTTGTCATCACAGACGTCCTTTCACGATTGGGGAAGGGGCGTCAAGTAGGAAACGATCCCCTGCTCACTGACGTGCGCGAGGTCAATGGCCAGGACCGTACGGGTCCTCGAGAAACCGCGAAAGGCTTTCCTTGGTCTGCCATGACAAACTCTCAAGTTCCAACGGGTCGAGCTGAATTCGGAAGCCGAGGCGGGGGCTGGCAATCTCCAACCGCTCTCCATTGCGGGTAAAGATTTTGTCGACGGTGACGACGGCGAACTCGTTCGCGACGGTCGTCGCCGCACCGTGGTCGCCGGTCACGACTGTACCTTTCTAGGTTTTAAGTAATGCAAGCTCAACGTCGCCCCGTTAGAAGAAGTTAGCCAGATTGTGGGTGCCGACAACGGCATGGTCAAGCACTACCCGTCGGCTCGCTAACCGCAGGCCCATCTCACTGCGGCGGATGACATCGTGGCGCTCCGCAGAGATGAGGTCGTGCTGCGGGCTGTCCCCCCTGTTGCGGAACACGAGAAGGTTGGAGCGGACATCGTATTCGTCCGTCCCTGCGCCGGGGCGTACCCGCACATTCGACACGTGGTGTCGGATCCGTGAGGGCGGATCTTCTGCCCATGCGTATTCGGTGTCCAGACGTAGCACCCGCAGCTCCAAGCCTGCGTAGTCGTCATCCCAGTGGGTCATGGTCGTCGAATTTCCGTCGCCGTTGGCGCGTTCTCTGCTCACGCGCACCGGGATGACGTAGTGGATATCTTCGGCGCACAGTTCTAGCCAGTCGTGAAACCGGCCGTCGTTCAGCAGCTCCGCCTCTTCGAACAGAAAGTTCTCCATCTCGCAGCGGAGCAGAAGCTGTTGCTCGACCGTCGCTACCATGGCACACCATCCTTTATGACCTGGTTGATTGTGGTTGTGAGACAAGCAGGTGCCTGATGCCTCATCAGGCGACCTCGTCTGTATTGGTCCGAGATTGCGCGAGTAGTTGGGGTTTGGGCTCGGTTTCGCTGGCGTCATCGCCTGAGTCGGTGAGTAACTCCAACAGGCGACCCCAGAATTCGCGTTGGTTACGCTCCGCGTACCCGCTGGACAGGGGACGACCGGGCCCCTTCCACGTGTCGTCGCTGGTCAGCACACCCATGCCCATCTCGAAGTTGAGTGTCTGGCTGCCTGCGAGAATGCCTTGCGTTCCCGCAGTGATGGAGCGCCAAGTCTCGGCGTCGTCCTGTTCGAACACACCGGAGATGCCGAACGTTCGTACGTAGGTCTCATACGACTGCTGTTTGAACTCTTCGTCGGCATCCTTCTCGACGAGAAACCACGACCAAACTTCCATCGTGTCGTGTGACAGTGGACGCCACAGCCGAAATGTCAACATCGGCACTGGCATTGACTTCTTGTCCCTACCGATGAGGACGTTGAGGAACGACAGGTTGGGAAAGACCGTGCCGTGAATGAAGGCCGAACGCTGAAGCATGTCTGCGCGGTCCTGATCGCCGTAAGCCGCTGCGAGTCCATCGACAACCTCGGGTGGATAGTTCATAAAGGGCGGCATCGGTTGCCCGGGCGTTACCCCGAGGACGCCGAGGCCGTGACCGTTGGAGAGACTGATATGCGCCGGCTCCGACGCGAATTTTGGATCGGGCGGAGCCAGACCGAGCTCGACCGCCGATCGGTGCGTCATCAACGTGTGGTAGGCGTCCCCGACAAAGTTGTCCGCGCCGAGCTTCCAGTTGGAGTCGATGATCCAACGCTGGGGCTCACCCCGCACCTCCAGTCCACCCTTGGACTTCTGGGTGATCAGGTCCAGATACCACGCCATATCGCCCAAATAATCAACGAGAGGTTCTGCCTTCTCGTCCAGGCAACCGAATATCATTCCGCGGTAGTTCTCGAGGCGCGGAACCTGGGTAAGACTCCACTCGTTCTTGTCCATCTCGACCCCATAGACCTCTTTTTGTGCGGGTACACCCGCCAGAGTTCCGGTATTGCGGTAGGTCCAGCCGTGATAGGGGCAGCGGAAGTGCGAAGTGTTGCCCATCTCCGTGCGGCACAGCATTGTTCCGCGGTGCCGACACGAGTTCGCCATGGCGCGCACTTCGCCGTCTTCGCCGCGGACAACGATGATCGAACCGCCACCCAGATATCGGACCACGTAGTCCCCTGCCTGGGGGATCTCCGTCTCGTGGGCCAGGAATTGCCAGCACCGGCCGAAGACTCGCTGAGCTTCGAGCTTGTGGAGTTCTGCGTTGGCGACCAGCCCGGCGGGCAGACGGCCCTTAGCAAGGCCTTCTCGGCCCGCCGCTACCAGTTGCTGAATGTCGTTCTTACCGACAATAGACATGTACTTTTCCTACGTTTCTTGGATTGGGCTGCGTAATGTTCTCTTGGACAGATGTTTTCGTGATTGCGGCGTTCATGTTGTTGCGGCTTCGAGTGCGCCTGGCGGTGTTTGGGCGACCATCTGGTGGCCCCAGACACTGGGTCGGTCGTACTGAGCGACTGTCCAGGTTTCCTCGTCGACGGTCACCGCATCCCAGCCGTACTCGAGGTCAAACCCGCTCGGTGTGCGTACGTAGAACGACACCATCCGATCGTTGACATGGCGCCCCAACGTCATGCTCAGCGGGATGTTGCGCGACATGCACAGGTCATAGGCCATGCCCACGTCATCAAAACTTTGCACCTCGACCATCACGTGGTGCAGTCCCCGCACACCCGGCATCGGAGTCAACGCGATGCTGTGATGGCGCGGGTTGCAGTGGTAAAACCACAGATCCATGAAGGTGTAAATCTCATCGCTCTTCTTAAACCCCAACACCCCCCGCAAAAACCGGTCGGCCTGCGCGAGGTCCGGCGTCGCCAGCACCACATGACCCAACCCCTGCGCACCGGTGACAAACCCCGACATCGCGCGGCCGGGCCGGAAGGAACCCGGCACCACCTTCTGACCGTAGAACAACTCATGACGCAACCCCGAAGGATCCGACAGCGTCACAAAGCCCAACACTCCGCGGGCCGCGCAGTCCTCCTCGGTTCCCACCTCAAACCCAATGCCCCGCTTGTGCAGCAACTCCCCGGCAGCCTCAAGCGCCTCCTCGCTGCCCACATCCCAGCCCGCATACAGCATCCGGTTGCGGTCCCCGTGATGAACGGCGATCCGGTGATCCGCGTCGTCGATCCGCAACAGGACCGACCCACTGGACGCCTCAACCGCCTCCATCCCCAAAACCTCCGGACCGAACGCCAACCACTCCTTCGCATCCGGAGACTCCACACCCACATAACCCAACGCTTTCACCAACATGTGTAAAACCTCCTATGTTGACCCG
>NZ_BLTG01000101.1 GCF_017312405.1 Mycobacterium sp. PO1 | reverse complement strand
CATGACGTGGTGCTCCGCGTCTCCGTGTCGCAGAGCCCGGCCAGCGATGACTACTACATGCATTTCTCTGACGGGTCGCTCATCGTCGGTATCGGATCCCCGCCGCGCACGCCCGACGTGGAGGCCGAGCTCAGTTACGAAACAAACGTCGAGCTGTCTCGGGGTGCGCTCAACGGCCAGACCGCGGCCATGACCGGGCAGATGAAAGCCGTCGGCAACATGATGAAGATGATGTCGATCGGAAAAGCCCAGGATCGGCTCGCAGAACTCGAGAGCGGCTTAGACATCGACTACTAGCACTTATCGCGGCGCCTAGAGTTGACTTCGCGCCGAGGGACACAATGCCACGAACGGGTATGCATCGGCACCTACCATCGGCTCAAGTCCCACCCTGGACGGTCCGGCGCGACCATACCGCCAATAAAAGCCATTCCGAAAATCCTCTAACCAGATTGGACACGGCTCATGACAACACGCACCAGCGAACTCGTTCCCAGCGACATGAAGGGGTTGTGGGGATTCGTGCCGGCCTGCTCGACGCCGGACGCCGCCGATGTCAACGCGGTCGACACGATCGACACCGATGCGCTCGCGTCTCTGGTTGATCGTCTGGTTCGTGATGGTGTCGACGGCATCGTCACGACCGGCAGCGCCGGCGAGTCGCACACCCTTTCCGACGACGAATACCGCACGCTCATCACCACGGTCGTGGAGACGGTGAACGCTCGGGTTCCGGTGTTCGTTGGTGCCAGTACGCTCAACACGCGCGACTCGATCCGACGCGCCCGCGTCATCGCCGACCTCGGGGCGGACGGCATCATGAGCGGACCGCCGATGTATTTGCCGCAGACTGCCGAGAACGCGGTCCAGTACTACAAAGACCTCGCCGAGGCCGTTCCGGAGCTGGCGATCATGATTTACCAGAACCCGCACGCGTTCCGCATCACATTGCCGCCCGGTGCATTCAGGGAGCTGGCCCAGATTCGCAATATCGTTGCGCTCAAGCAGACCTCGATGGACATCTTCAATGTGATCGGCGCCATCAAAGCGGTCGAGGACAAGATGTCGGTCCTCGTCTTGGACCAGTTGATGTACCCCGCAATGATGTTCGGTGCTGCCGGAGCGTGGAGCATCGACGTATGCATGGGCCCTTGGCCCGCGCTTTCGCTGCGCGATGCATGCCAGCGTGGCGACTGGACAGAGGCCGCGGCCATCGCCGACCAGATGCAGGCGCCATTTCGAACGCTGGGTCTGACTATGGAGGAATTCCAAGCCATGCAGTCCGCCTGGTGGAAGATGGCAATCGACACTGCGGGCTATGGGCGTGCTGGGGCTGCTCGGCCGCCCTTCGTTCACATACCGCAGACCGTCGTCGATTCCGCGCACCGCTACGGTGAACGCTGGGCAGGACTTGCGGAGCGCTATCACCGGTCAAGGCAAGCCGCTGGGCTGCCGCCTGCCGCGGCGAACGTCGCCGCCGCCTCGTCGTCGACGCCGGGGAAGAACCGTCAGGGCGACCTGCTGACCACTCCCGCCACCTAGGCGTCTAGGTCTGTCGCCAACGTCGCCAGACCACTCAGCAGCGACTGAACTTCGGAAAGGACTGCCAAGCCGAGCAATGCGACGGCGG
>NZ_BLTG01000100.1 GCF_017312405.1 Mycobacterium sp. PO1 | reverse complement strand
CATGACGTGGTGCTCCGCGTATCCGTGTCGCAGAGCCCGGCCAGCGATGACTACTACATGCATTTCTCTGACGGGTCGCTCATCGTCGGTATCGGATCCCCGCCGCGCACGCCCGACGTGGAGGCCGAGCTCAGCTACGAAACAAACGTCGAGCTGTCTCGGGGTGCGCTCAACGGCCAGACCGCGACCATGACCGGGCAGATGAAAGCCGTCGGCAACATGATGAAGATGATGTCGATCGGAAAAGCCCAGGATCGGCTCGCAGAACTCGAGAGCGGCTTAGACATCGACTACTAGCACTTATCGCGGCGCCTAGAGTTGACTTCGCGCCGAGGGACACAATGCCACGAACGGGAGTGCATCGGCACCTACCATCGGCTCAAGTCCCACCCTGGACGGTCCGGCGCGACCATACCGCCAACAAAGCCATTCCGAAAATCCTCAAACCAGATTGGACACGGCTGATGACAACACGCACCAGCGAACTCGTTCCCAGCGACATGAAGGGGTTGTGGGGATTCGTGCCGGCCTGCTCGACGCCGGACGCCGCCGATGTCAACGCGGTCGACACGATCGACACCGATGCGCTGGCGTCTCTGGTTGATCGTCTGGTTCGTGATGGTGTCGACGGCATCGTCACGACCGGCAGCGCCGGCGAGTCGCACACCCTTTCCGACGACGAATACCGCACGCTCATCACCACGGTCGTGGAGACGGTGAACGCTCGGGTTCCGGTGTTCGTTGGTGCCAGTACGCTCAACACGCGCGACTCGATCCGACGCGCCCGCGTCATCGCCGACCTCGGGGCGGACGGGATCATGAGCGGACCGCCGATGTATTTGCCGCAGACTGCCGAGAACGCGGTCCAGTACTATAAAGACCTCGCCGAGGCCGTTCCGGAGCTGGCGATTATGATTTACCAGAACCCGCATGCGTTCCGCATCACATTGCCGCCCGGTGCATTTAGGGAGCTGGCCCAGATTCGCAATGTCGTTGCGCTCAAGCAGACCTCGATGGACATCTTCAATGTGATCGGCGCCATCAAAGCGGTCAAGGACAAGATGTCGGTCCTCGTCTTGGACCAGTTGATGTACCCCGCAATGATGTTCGGCGCTGCCGGAGCGTGGAGCATCGACGTATGCATGGGCCCTTGGCCCGCGCTTTCGCTGCGCGATGCATGCCAGCGTGGCAACTGGACAGAGGCCGCGGCCATCGCCGACCAGATGCAGGCGCCATTTCGAACGCTGGGTCTGACTATGGAGGAATTCCAAGCCATGCAGTCCGCCTGGTGGAAGATGGCAATCGACACTGCGGGCTATGGGCGTGCTGGGGCTGCTCGGCCGCCCTTCGTTCACATACCGCAGACCGTCGTCGATTCCGCGCACCGCTACGGTGAACGCTGGGCAGGACTTGCGGAGCGCTATCACCGGTCAAGGGAAGCCGCTGGGCTGCCGCCTGCCGCGGCGAACGTCGCCGCCGCGTCGTCATAGACGCCGGGGAAGAACCGTCAGGGCGACCTGCTGACCACTCCCCCCACCTCTAGGCGTCTAGGTCTGTCGCCAACGTCGCCAGCCCACTCAGCAGCGACTGAACTTCGGGCAGGACTGCCAAGCGCCGAGCAATGCGACGGCGG
>NZ_BLTG01000099.1 GCF_017312405.1 Mycobacterium sp. PO1 | reverse complement strand
ATCGCAGGATCCAGCGCGCTCATCGGGACCCTCGGCTCTTCGCGCAAGCGCTCACTGGTGCACCATCCTTGTGTCGGTGATCTTGGATGGGTTGCCGATGCACCCGAGGTGCCGTCGAGTTACCGCCACAAGCGCTTGACGCAGCGATGTCCACGATGAGTTTCGCGGGACTCGACGGTTACCCGGGGTGTGCCGACCGTCGACAGGGCTGCGCGCCACCGAGCGCCGATCAGTGAGCGAAGCGGCAGCCACACCTCGGCACCGAAGTTTGGGTGCCTCCCCACTGGGTCTAGCAGCGAGGAGGCTGTGATGGATTATGCCCCTACTGCCGTCTTGGCGGCAGAACCGGCCAACGGAGTGACCGCTGGCCTGGACTGGTCTCGTGACGATCAGGCGGTATCGGTAGTCGATTCTCGAGGCGCCGAAGTGTTGCGCGAGCTCACTGACCACAGCGCTAGGGGACTGCGCACACTGGTCGACACGCTGACCCGTGCCGGGGTCAGCGAAGTCGCTATCGAACGTCCCGACGGGCCCATCGTCGACACATTGCTCGAGGCCGGGTTCACCGTCGTGGTGATCAGTCCCAACCAGCTCAAGAACCTGCGGGGCCGCTACGGCTCGGCCGGCAACAAAGACGACCGCTTCGACGCCTTCGTCCTGGCTGACACCCTGCGCACCGACCGCACCCGACTGCGGCCACTGGTCCCCGACAGCCCCGCCACCGTAGCGCTGCGCAGCACGTGCCGAGCCCGCAAAGAACTCATCAGACACCGCGTCGCGGTAGCCAACCAGCTGCGCGAACACCTCAACCGCGTGTTTCCCGGCGCCGTAGGACTGTTCGCCGACCTCGATTCCCCAATCAGCCTGACCTTCCTGGCCCGCTTCGACTGCCAAGACCGTGCCGACTGGTTGACCCCCGCACGAATGGCGAACTGGCTGACCTCGGTGGGCTACACCGGCCGCACCGACCCCGCCGTGCTGCACACCCGCCTCATCACTGCACCCCGCGGCGCCACCGGCCACGAAGGCGCCACGCACGCCCGGATCACCCACGCCCTGCTGGCCACCCTCACCACTCTGGTCAAACAAATCACCAGCCTGTCCGACCAGATCGCCGAACAACTCGCCGCGCACTGCGACGCACACATCTTCACCAGCCTGCCCAGATCCGGAAAGATCAGAGCCGCCAAACTTCTCGCTGAAATCGGCGACTGCCGAGGACGATTCCCCACCCCCGAGTCCCTGACCTGCCTGGCCGGCGTGGCCCCCTCGACCCGCCAATCGGGAACCATGCGCACCGTCGGATTCCGATGGTCGTGCGACAAACACCTGCGCGACGCCGTCACCGACTTCGCCGCCGACTCCCGCCGCGCTAACCCCTGGGCCGACAACCTCTACCGCCAAGCCCGATCCCGCGGACGCGACCACCAACATGCCGTACGCATCCTGGCCCGCGCCTGGCTCTACGTCATCTGGCACTGCTGGCAAGACAACACCGCCTACGACCCCCACCGCCACGGCGCACTCCAAGCCCACCTGCGAGCCCAACAACCCGCTGCTTGACACAGGGCTACTCATCGGGACCCTCTGCTCTTCGCGCAAGCGCTCATCGGTACCGTGATCCCTTCAGCCTTCATC
>NZ_BLTG01000098.1 GCF_017312405.1 Mycobacterium sp. PO1 | reverse complement strand
CGACTGCTCGCCACGATGACCGCCGCGGTCGTGCTCGCGGGTCTGGCGCTGACAGCGCCCTCGGCGCTGGCACAACCGGCGCCGCCCCCACCGCCGCCCGCCCCGGCGCCGCCTCCGCCGGCTCCCTTCGTCCTGCCGAATCCGTTCGCGCCGCCGCCGCCGGCGGCTGCCAGCCCGATGGCCGCCGCGCAGCCCTCGACGATTCCGCCGGGCACCCCGGCCGGGCAGAACCCCACCCCCTACGTCGGCGAGCCGGTGTTCCTGCCGCCGTCGTTCAACCCGGTCAACGGCTCGATCGTCGGCGCCGCGAAGCCGATCTACATCAACTTCCAGCGGCCCATCGCCGACCGCCAGATGGCCGAGGACGCGATCCACATCTCGTCCGTCCCGCCGGTGCCCGGCAGGTTCTACTGGACCAGCGACACCCAGGTGCGCTGGCGTCCGCAGGACTTCTGGCCGGCCGGCACCGTCGTCAACATCGACGCGGGCGGCACCAAGTCGAGTTTCAGCGTCCCCGAGCAACTGGTCGCCACGATCGACAACGACACCAAGCAGATGGAGGTCATGCGTGACGGCGAGCTCGTCAAGACCTTCCCGGTCTCGATGGGCAAGTCCGGTTACGAGACCAAGAACGGCACCTACTACGTGCTGGAGAAGTTCGACGAGATCGTGATGGACTCCTCGACCTACGGTGTGCCCGTCGACGACCCGTCGGGCGAGGGCTACAAGCTCGACGTCGAGTACGCGGTGCGGATCGACAACAGCGGCATCTTCGTGCACAGCGCGCCGTGGTCGGTCGGCTCGCAAGGTGAGAGCAATGTCAGCCACGGCTGCATCAATCTCAGCCCCGCGAACGCGAAGTGGTTCTACGAGAACTTCGGCAGTGGTGACGCGGTCGTCATCAAGAACACCGACGGCGGGTGGTACACCCAGCCCGATGGTGGCTCCGACTGGCAGATGTTCTGACCGCCTGATCCTTTTGCGGCGCGGTGCGCCCGCCGCGTGCCACCATGGGGCACAGGCCGACGGCGTCCGGCCGCCGGTGCTGGATCCGAGGGTGGGCCGATGCCCGGCGACGGCAGGACGGTGGCGCGCACGATCACGGTGATCGTGCTGGTTCTGCTGGCCACCGTCGCCTTGGGCGGCTATCTGCCCGGCGCCGCGCAGCCGGATGAGACCCAGGAGGCCACCGAGGGTTCGGGCAGCCTGATCGCCGTCGTCGCCATGTTGGTGGTGTCGATGGCCGTCATCGCGCTGTCCCTGCTCAAACGGCCCCCACCCCGGCGGGCCGCACCCGCCCGGACGGAACTGCCGAACGACGGCCGCGGATACGGGCTGCCCTGGCGCCCGCTCCTGCTTGCCGCGGCGGCACTGCTGATCTGGCTGACGGCGCTCTACCTGCTTCTGCGCTGGGCAGCGCCGCCGGTCGACCCACCGCCGCCTGCGCCCGGAGCAGATCCGGCGTTGTCGACCGACGCCGCGCCGCCGACCGACACCGCTGCGCCCGAGCGCCGCGACCCCGCCCCCGACGGCGGCAGCGACATGTTCGCGATCCTGGCGGGGACGACGCTGGTGCTGGTGGTGCTCACGGTTGTCGCCGCGATCCGTGGCCGCCGCAGGCCAGCCACCGTCACCGCCTCCTCGGCGCCCGAACCCGAGCCATCGGCGCCGACCGCCGATCCGGATCTGGCCCGGGCCGCCGAATTGGGGCTGGCCGAGATCGGTGACCTGAGCCGTGACCCCAGGCAGGCCATCATCGCCTGCTATGCGGCGATGGAACGCGAACTGGGGAAGTCGCCGGGGGCGTCCCCGCAGGACTCCGACACGCCGACTGAGGTGCTGGCGCGGGCGATCGACACGCAGGTGTTGCGCTCGGGCAGCGCCGGTGAACTGGTGGACCTCTTCGAGGAGGCCCGGTTCAGCGCACACATCATGGACGAGGGGCACCGGGCCGAGGCCGTGCGTGCCCTCCAACTCGTGCAACGCGAGCTGGCCGGTGCGCCGTGATGAAACTCGTTGTCGGAGCAGTGGCTCTGGTGTTGGCCGTGCAAGCCCTGGCGTTCACCCAGCTCGAGCGTGAACTCGTGCTGACGGTGACGGGGGCCGCCCTGGTCGTGGCTCTGCTGGCGTTGCGCCGGCGTCTCGTGCCCGACCGTGACGCCGAGGAGGAGGATCTCGGCGACGAGGCCGAGGCGGCGCTTCGCCGGTGGCGGGGCCGTACGGAAACGTTGATTTCGTGGGCGGAGTCGTCGCGCGCAGACTGGGACCGACGTCTGCGTCCGATGCTGGCCAGGCAGTTCGAACTCGCGGGTGGACATCGGAAAGTCAAGGACCCCAATGTGTATCAACTGACCGGACGCATGGTGTTCGGCGACGAGTTGTGGCAGTGGGTGGACCCGCAGAACATCTCTCGCACCGGCGGGCGGGAACCGGGGCCCGGTCGCGAGGTCCTCCACGACATACTCGTGCGGTTGGCGAAGCTGTGACGCGCAGTTCCGGTCCGGCGGCCACGACCGCCCAGTGTGAAGCCGTTCTCGACGAGATCGGCCGTGCCGTCGTCGGCAAGCGCCGGGCGCTGAGCCTGATCCTCACCACGATGCTGGCCCGCGGCCACATGCTGATCGAGGACCTGCCCGGGCTGGGAAAGACGTTGATCGCCAAGTCTTTCGCGGCTGCCCTCGGCCTGGAGTTCACCCGTGTGCAGTTCACGCCCGACCTGCTTCCTGCAGACCTGCTGGGCTCCACCATCTACGACATGCAGTCGGGCCGCTTCGAATTCCGTCGCGGGCCCGTGTTCACCAACCTCCTCCTGGGCGACGAGATCAACCGGACCCCACCCAAGACGCAGGCGGCGCTGCTGGAGGCCATGGCAGAGCGGCAGGTCAGCATCGACGGTGTGACACATCGTCTGCCGGAACCGTTCCTGGTGCTGGCCACCGACAACCCGATCGAATACGAGGGCACCTATCCGCTGCCCGAGGCGCAACTGGACCGCTTCTCGGTGCGGCTGGAGCTCAAGTACCTCTCGGAACAGGAAGAGGCCACGATGTTGCGGCGGCGTCTGGACCGCGGCTCGGCGCCGCCGTCGGTGCAGCGGGTGGTCGACGTGCACGATCTGCTCGCCATGCAGGAATCCGTCGAGCAGGTGTCGGTGCACGACGACGTCCTGCAGTACGTGGTCGCACTGGCGGCCGCGAGCCGGTCCCATCCACAGGTCGCCGTCGGCGCCAGCCCGCGTGCCGAACTCGATCTGGTGCAGCTGGCCCGCGCCCACGCGTTGCTCCAGGGACGCGACTACGTAATCCCCGAGGACGTCAAGGCACTGGCAGTCCCCACCATGGCGCACCGGATCAGCCTGCGCCCCGAGATGTGGGTCCGGCGCGTCCAGGGCACCGATGTCGTCGAAGACCTGCTGCGTCGCACACCGGTACCCCGCGCCGACCGATGACCGAGGTCGAACTACATTGGCGTGCGTCATCATTGACGCTCGCGATCGCGACGTGCGCGGCCGCCGCACTGGGCGGTGCAGTGCTCACCGGCCGCGCCGACCTCGTGGTGTTCGCCGCACCCCTGCTCGGCGTGTTGTGTTCGATCGGGTGGCAGCGTCGTCCACCGACGGTGACGGTGCAGGCGCAACCGCCACTGCACCGGTGTTTCGAAGACGAGGCGGTGCGCGTGATCGTCACCGCCGCCACGGACGACGGCGCGCCCGTCGCGCTGACGTGCTCCGCCCCGGCAGGAATGCAGCTGGAGACTGCGGCACCCGGGATCGTCGACGCTCGTGCCTCACGATGGGGCCGCTACCCGATCCGCGCTGCCGTACGGGGGCCCGGCCGCGGTGGACTGCTGGAGGGCGTCGGCGCCGTCGATGCCGCCGAGGTGTGTGTATTCCCCGTGGCGCCACCGCAATCCACCGCTGTTCCGCGCACCGAACTGCTCGACAGGTTGGGCACCCACCTCACCCGCCACCATGGCCCCGGTGTCGAGTACGCCGACATCCGTCCCTACGTCCCCGGCGATCTCCTGCGTTCGGTCAACTGGCCGGTCAGCGCACGTCGCGGTGCCCTGCACGTCACCGAGCGGTTGACCGATCGCGCGGCTGACGTGGTCGTGCTCTTCGACACCTATCCGCAGCCGCCCGGCCCGGCGACCGAGGCGATGGAACGCACCGCGCGCGGGGCGGCGCAGGTGGTGCAGAGCGCACTGCGGTACGGGGACCGGGCAGGCCTGGTTGCTCTGGGGCAGCGCCGAACCCGCTGGCTGGGAGCCGATATCGGACAGCGTCAGTTCTACCGGATCCTCGACACCATGCTCGGTGCCGGTGACACCTACGAAACCGCTTCCGGAACGCTCACGCCCCGGGCCGCCGTCCCCACCGGGGCGATCATCATCGCGTTCTCGACCCTGCTGGACACCGAGTTCGCGCTCGCGTTGATCGATCTACGCAAGCGCGGGCACACCGTGGTGGCAGTGGATGTGCTGGAGGGCAGCCCGATTCAGGGGGAGCGGGATCCGCTGGTGGACCGGATGTGGACGATGCAACGCTCGTTCATGTACCGCGACATGGCCACGGTGGGGGTCGACATCATCAGTTGGCCCGCCGGCACCACCCTGGATCAGGCGATGACGCTGGTGCCGGATCGGAGGCGCCGGTGACCACCGCCGCAAGCAGAGTGCTGCCGTTGGTGTTCGGCGTGTTGATGGTCGGCGCCGCGGCGTACCGCACCGACGGATCCGCCGTGTTCGTCGCGGCGGCGGCCGTGGTCGCGGTCGCCTGGTCGGCCTGGTGGCGGCCGGCGAGCAGCGTCGCGGTGCTGTTGACGGTGCTGACCATCGCGCTGGACGGGCCGGCGGAGATGTTCACCGCACTGGCCGGCCTGTCCGCCGCCGCGTATCTGGTGCTGCGCCACACCAACCCGACGGCACCGACGATGGCGTCGGCGGTCGGGTTCACCGCGGCCGGCACCGTGGCGGTCGCGATGCCCGCCACACTGCCATGGCTTCCGATGGCGGCGCCGCTGGCGGTGCTCGTCGGGTACCTGGTGGCGGTGCGGCCGTATCTGGCCGCACGCCACTAGTTCCAGATGTGCACGCGCTGATCCGGAGCCAGGTAGAGCTCGTCGGAGTCGCTGACGTCGAACGCCTCATAGAACGCGTCCATGTTGCGGACGACGCCGTTGCACCGGAACTCCGGCGGCGAGTGCGGATCCACCGCCAGCCGGCGGATCGCCTCGGCCTCTCGGGATTTGGTGCGCCACACCTGCGCCCACCCGAAGAAGACGCGCTGCTCCCCGGTCAATCCGTCGATCACCGGCGCCGGCCGGCCCTGGAGCGACAGCTTGTAGGCCAGCAGAGCGATGGACAACCCACCGAGGTCGCCGATGTTCTCGCCCACGGTGAACGCGCCGTTGACGTGATGCGACTCGGCAAGGCCACGCGGCACGAACTTCTCGAACTGCTCGATCAGCGCCTTGGTGCGGACCCCGAACTCGGCGCGATCGTCGTCGGTCCACCAGTCCACCAGGTTGCCGTCACCGTCGTACTTGGCGCCCTGATCGTCGAAGCCGTGCCCGATCTCGTGCCCGATGACGGCCCCGATGCCGCCATAGTTGGCCGCGTCGTCGGCGTCGGCGTCGAAGAACGGCGGCTGCAGAATCGCCGCCGGGAAGACGATTTCGTTCATGCCCGGGTTGTAGTACGCGTTGACGGTCTGCGGCGTCATGAACCATTCGTCGCGGTCCACCGGCCCGCCGAGCTTGGCCAGCTCGCGGGCGTACTCGACGGCGTAACCGCGCCGGTAGTTCCCGTACAGGTCGTCGCGGGCGATCACGAGCGCCGAATAGTCCCGCCACTTTTCGGGATAGCCGATCTTGGCGGTGAACTTGTCGAGCTTGACCAGAGCCTTCTCCCGGGTCTGCGGGGTCATCCAGTCCAACTCGTTGATGCTCACCCGGTAGGCCTCGCGCAGGTTGGCCACCAGTTCGTCCATCCGCGCCTTCGCGGCCGGCGGGAAGTGCCGCTCGACATACATCCGGCCCAGTGCGTCACCCATCAGGTTCTCCACCACCGACACCCCGCGCTTCCACCGCTCGCGGATCTGCTCGGTCCCGGACAGCAGCCGGCCGTAGAACGCAAAGTCCTCGGCCACCAGCTCATCCGGCAGCAGGAAGGCCCGCGCGTGGATCAGGCGCCAGCGCAGCCAGTTCTTCCAGGTCTCGAGATCCTCGTCGGCCCACAGCTGCGCGAACGCGGTCAGGTAGTCGGGTTGGCGGACCACCAGCTCGGCGGCCTGCTCGTCGGTGATGCCCAGCCCGGCGAACCAGCCGGTCCAGTCGAAGCCGGGCGCCTGGTCCACGAGCTCGGCGAAGGTGCGCAGGTTGTAGGTCAGTTCGGCGTCGCGGCGCTTGACCACATCCCAGTGCGCGGCGGCGATCTTGGTCTCCAGCGCGACGATGCTCGCGGCGGTGCCCGCATGATCGTCGGCCGACCCGCCCAGGGCCAGCGCGAACATCGCCGCGATGTGGCCGGGGTAGGCGGCCAGGATTTCGGCGTGCTGCTCGTCGCGGAAATAGGACTCGTCGGGCAGGCCGATGCCGGACTGGCTCAGATGAAGCAGGTAGCGGCTGGAGTTCTTGGAGTCGGTGTCGACGTACATGCCGGTGCCGCCGCCGATGCCGGTGCGCTGCAATGACGCCAGCACCGCGGTCAGCTCGTCGGTGGTGCTGGCCGCGTCGATCGCGGCCAGTTCCTCCAGCAGCGGGGACAGCCCGCGTTCCCGCACCGTCTGCTCGTCCATGAAGCTGGCGTACAGGTCGCCGATGCGCTGCTCGTCGGTTTCCGATGTCGCCGCCGCTTCGGTGCCTGATGTCGCCGCCGGGGCGGCTCCGTTGCCTGATGTCGCCGCCGAGGCGGCTCCGTTGATCAGGTCGCGGATCTGCTCCTCGGCGCGGTCGTACAGCGTGCGGAAGGCACCGTCGGTGGCTCGGTCGGGCGGGATCTGATAGTCGGCCAGCCAGCGACCGTTGACGTGGCCGAAGAGGTCATCCTGCGGTCGGGCCGAGTCATCGACGTAGCGCAGATCGATTCCGGAAACGAGATTCGACTTGTTCGATGTTGCTTCTACCGTCACCCCGACATCCTTCCAGAAATGTCGCGGTACCCTCACGCGCATGCCCGACGACGAGCAGGAACCCGCCCCCGAGCCGGACCGGAACGTGCAGGCCGACCGCGTCTTCACCGGTTACGGAATCGCCTCGGCCGTGCTCGGAGTGGTGGCGGTCGTCGCAGTCGTTCTGGCCACGGTGATCTGGACGCGGCACCACGCACACGAGGAGGAACTGGACTACCGTTCGCGCGCCCTGCAGGCCGCCGCGGCATGGACCGGCGTGCTGATCAACATGTCCCCGGAGACCATCGACCAGGACCTCACCACCCTGCACGAGGGCACGGTGGGGCAGCTCAACGTCGATTTCGAGGCCACCATGGCGCCGTTTCGCCGCCTTGTGCAGACCCTCGACTCCCGGACCTCCGGCCTGGTGGACTCGGTGGCCCTGGAGACGATCCACCACGATCCGCCCGGCGCCCCGCCGCGGGAGCCGCGCAGCGATCTGGAGGGGCTGGCGGATCGCACCGACACCGTGATGGTGGTGGCGACCTCGGTCAGCGACAACGCCGGGTCCGACGCGCCGCAGACGGTGCGGTGGAACCTGCGCCTGGACGTCTCCGAGGTCGACGGCGAGATGTTGATCTCGCGGCTGGAGCCGATCCGATGAGGAACCGTCTACGGGTTGCCGCCTTCGATGTGCTGGCGCCGGTCGCTGTCCTGGCCGCCCTGATCTACATCGGTGTCGCGCTGCGCTGGCCGCTGTGGTGGGTGTCGGTGTGCTCGGTGCTGTGCCTGCTGGTCGTGCAGGCGGTCGTGGTCGACTTCGTGCTGGCCCGCCGCGACAGGGTGACCGTCGGCACCGACGACGAAGGCCCGGGACTGCGGTTGGCGGTGGTCGCGACGGCGACCGGGGCGCTCGTCGCGGCGGTCGCGGTGGGCTATCTGCAGTGGACGAAGCCGGACCGGGCATTGGAGGCCGACTCCGCGGCGGTGACCGGCATCGCCAGCAGCGTGGCCGAGGCCTCGGCCACGTTCACCCCGCAGAACCCCACCGCCTCCATCGACCGCGCGGTGAGCATGATGACGCCCGACGCGGCCGACCGGTTCCGAAGCGAATTCGCCAAGGTCGCCGAGGACATGGCGGGGCGCAATGTGTCGGCCCAGGCCAGCACCGTCTCGGCGGGGGTGGAGGCGATCGGCCCCAGGGCCGCCAGCGTGGCGGTCATCCTGCGCGGCACCCAGAACTCACCCGGTCAGCCGCCGGACACCGCCGTGCTGGCGTTGCGCGTCACGCTGGGCGAGACCGACGGCCGCTGGCTGGTGCAGGACGTCTCACCCATCCACAACCGCTGATCGCGAGCGAGAAGCCAGGGCTGCGCCCGCGGGCCCGAGCACGACCAGGAATGCTATTCCGCGCGCAGAAGGCGAGTCGCCACCTCATCGGGATGGCTCAGCGCCGCCAGATGACCACCGGGGATCACCTCGACCTCGAGGCCGAGCCGCTCCCGGGTGACCCGGCGCTGGAACTCCAGCGGGAACAACCGGTCCTCGCGGCCGGCCAGCACCCGCGTCGGCACGTCGGGCCAGTCGGGCAGCGGCCACGGCCCCGCGAACGGCGTCTCGGACTGCTCCGGCTCGGGATGCTTCTCGGCCTCGGCTCGTACCTCGGCGGGGACGTCGTGGAAGAAGTCCTCGACGAAGTCGAATTCCTCCCGGCCCAGCCCGATCTCGCGGAAGTAGGCGACCTGCGCGGCCTGCTGACCGGTGGTTGCCCACCACTGACCCGGCGATTCGCCGGGGCGCGGCACCATCGGGTTGAGCAACACCAGCGCCGCCGTCGGAAGGCGCTCGGCGACGATCGGCGCGGTCAGCGCTCCCATCGACTGCCCGACCACGGTCAGCGGCCCGTCGGCGTCCAACACCGCGGTCGAGGCGATGTCGGCGTAGGTGATCAGGTCGGCATCGTCGTCGTCGGCGGGCAGATCGACCGCGACCGCCCGCTCACCGTGCTGTTCGAGCAGGGCGACGACGCGGTGCCAGTACCAGGCGCTGCCGCCCGCACCCGGGATCAGCAGAAACGTCACTGGTCGGCGCGTTGGGCCCGCATCCGGGCGAACCGGTCGGACAGCCGGCCCATCCGGATCATCAGCGAGGCCGGCGGGCTGACGCTGCCCTGCAGATAGGTGGCGAAGTCCTCGGCGGGCACCCCGATGCGCGAGGCGAACTCCTGCTCACCGAGGCCGGAGCGCTCCAACAGCAGATGCACGTGTTTGGCCACCTCGGCGCACTCGTTGGCCTCGAGGTGCTCGCGGGTACGCACCAGCACCTCCGACATCGCGCGGGACACCCCGTAGGGCCGTGCTGTTTCGAGGACCTCCTCGACCTGGCGGGCGGTGCGGCCGTACGGATCGCGCTTGATCGCGACCACGATGCGCTGCCACACGCTCAGGTCGTCGTTCTCCAGCGCGGCGCGGATGGCTGCCGTGGGCCAGAACTCGACGGGCCGGGTGTCCACCGGCGGTGGGGAAGCCGCGTCACGGTTCGATCCCCGTACCTCCCCGGTCACCGTCACCTCGCCTCCTCCAGCATCGCCACTGCTACGGTCAGGCACCGCTGCCGGACCCGAGCCCACTCCGCCTCGGAGCCCTCCCGGGTGAAATCGGGCCCGTCGGACGGTTGCGGATCGGCCAGCCTGCGCACCAGCTGGGTCGCCACCCAGTGCCCGTTGAGGGTGTTGGCCCGCTGAGCGCCTGCCGGTGGACCAGAGTAATACCGGTCCATGCCGGTGAGCACTTCCGCAGCGGTCTGCGTGTCCATGGTGTCGACGAGGTCGGCCAGCTCGGTGTAGTCGCGGGCGTTGTTGCGCGCCATGATCAGGAAACTCTTCAACCGCAGCGTCTCGGCGCCGGTGGGGATCTGCAACCGGTCACCGGTGGGCAGCAACACGTTGGTGGTCTCCATCGGGTCGGTGCGCTGCAGCGGGGACCCGCCGTCCGGACCGCCGGCCTGCACGGCCAGCGCATCGAGTGCGACGTCGAGGCGGCCCCGCCACATCGTCACCGGATGCTTGGGCAGCTTGACGGCGACGGTCTTGCCGTGGGCCCGGTTGCCGACCGCGACCGGGGTCCGCTTCTCCACCAGCCTGCCGCCCATCGACTTCGCGCACGGCTGGCACCCCGAGAACGCCAGCGGATCGGCGACGGTGATTGCTTGCGGTGCCAGCGTTTTCAGCTTGGCGGCCGATTTCACGACGGTGCGCAGATCCGCGCCCGACGGTGCCAGCGCGGAGATGTCGTCGGGGATGATGACCAGGTCGCCGATGTCGGCCTTGGGCAGCGGCTTCTCGAAGTCCACCGACGGCAGAATCCGGTCCAGCCAGCGCGGCAGCCACCAGTTCCACTCGTCGAACATCGCCATCAGCGCCGGCACCAACACCAGCCGCACCACCGTGGCGTCCACCGCGATCGCGACGGCCGACGCCACACCCAGCTGCGCGACCAGCGGCATGCCGGAGAACGCGAATCCGATGAACACCGCGATCATGATCAACGCGGCGCTGGTGATCGTGCGGGCGCTGGTGCTCACGCCGTAGGCCACGGCGTCGCGGGTGTTGCCGGTCTGCAGGAACCGCTCCCGGATCCGGGTGAGCAGGAAGATCTCGTAATCCATCGACAGGCCAAACGTCAGCGCCAGCACCAGCGGCGGGATGGTGCTGTCCAGCGACGAGAGCTGTTTGAAGCCCAGATCCGAGAGCCAACCCCACTGGAAGACGACCACCAGGCTGCCGTATGCCGCGGCCACCGACAGCACCGTCATCAGCACGCCCTTGAGCGCCAGGAACACCGACCGGATCGAGATCAGCAGCATGACGAACGCGATCAGCGCGACGAATCCGAACACCAGCGGCTGGGTCTTCGCGACCCGGTCGTCGAAGTCCTTGATCAGCGCCGTCGGGCCTCCGACGTTCACCAGGGCCTGACCCTCGGCCACCGGCGGGAGCTGCTCGCGCATCCAGTCGACGGTGTCGCGTGCCCCCATCTCCTCCGGATCCACCGACAGCACCGCAGACAGCAGTGCGCTGCGGTAGTCGTTGCCGAACGCCGCCGGGGTCACCGACACGACGTTGGGCGCCTCGGTCATCTTCTGCCGCACCGCGTTCAGCAGGGGCTCCTTGGCGGGCGCCGAGGCGGCGTTGCCGTCGGGGAAGGTGACCAACACCCGGACCGGCCCGAGAGCGCCGGGGCCCAGCGCGACCGCGGCCGCGTTGACCCCGCCGCGGATCTCGTGGGTCGGGTCGAACTGTCGTTGCATGCTGTTGCCCAGCGTCATCGAGAACGCCGGCGCGGCCAGCGTCAGCAGCAGCGCCGCGGCGGCCAGGGCCGAGGCCCACGGCCGGCGCATCACCCAGCCCGTCCACCGGGTCCAGAACCTCGACTGGGTTGCCTCCACCTGTCGACCCCAGTGCAGGTACGACGACCGCTTGGCGGCGCGGCGGCCGAAGGTGGCCAGGACAGCCGGGGTCAGCGTCGTCGACGTCAGCACCGCGACCGCGACGGCCAGGATCGCGCCGGTGGCCATCGACTGCAGCACCGGCGTGTTGATCAGATACAGCCCGGTGACCGACGCGATGACCGTCAACCCCGACAGCACCACGGCCAGGCCGGAGGTGGCCATCGCGGCGTCGGCGGCGTCCTGGGGTTCCCGCCCGGCGCGGAGCTCCTCGCGGAAGCGCATCAGGATGAACAGCGAGTAGTCGATGGCGACCGCGATGCCGAACATCGACACCGTCGAGGTGACGAACACCGACATCGTCATGTGCATCGACAACAGGAAGACCAGGCCCATTGTCACCGCGACGGTGCAGATACCCAGCAGCAGCGGCATCGCGGCGGCGGCCAGCGACCCGAACACCGCCAGCAGGATGAGCAGGACGATCGGGAAATTCCACTTCTCGGCCTGCGCGATGTCGTTCTTGGTGGCCAGCGTCGCGGCGGCGCCCAGGGCGCCCTGTCCGATGACGTAGAGCCGGACCTTGCCGTTGTCCATCTCGCCGGCGTCCTCGCCGTCGATGCCGACCTTCTCGCGCAATTGGTTGGCCACGTCGACCGCGCCGGTGTTGTCGAAGCTGATCTGCAGGGTCAGGACGTACGGGCGGTCGGGCTGGGGCGGCGGCTGCTGCGGGTTCGGCATGACCGTGACGCTGGGCACCTCGGCGGCGACCCGTTCGAGGAACGCCACCGCCTCGTTCATGTCGTCGAACGACGCGTCCGGGCGCGGGTCGGCCACCAGAGCCAACGGAGACGCCCCCTGGTCGGGGAACTGGGCCTCGAGCTGCCGCTGCACATACAGCGACTGGGAGCCTTCGACCTCAAAGCCGCCGCCGGTGAGGTTGCCGGACTGGTTGAGTGCGAGGTGCACCGAGGGCACCAGGAGAAGGATCCAGACCGCGAACACCGCCCAGCGGAACCTGCGCAGGTTGCTGCTCACGCGCATCATGAACTGCTGGATGGGATCTCCCCGCTTTCTCCCCGGCGTTTCGTAGCGAGAGCGTACAGCAGCTTGCTGTAGGGTGACTCGCCCTCGACCGACCGGTTAGAGAACCTTTATCCGGCTGCCACCTTGGCCGCTGGGCTCGCCGGTTGGCGAGCGCGGCGCCGCAGATGGCAGGATGTGCGCGGGAAGTATCGCGTCGGGGATCCTTTGCTACTGATCGCAGCGAGCCCGCGGCACCTCAGCGTGTCGGCGAGCTGATGGGAGACATGATGGACGCACCGAAGACCTTCGTCGCACCGTTCGTGCGGACTGCGCTGGGCGCCGTCGCCGCCGGTGGCGTAATCACGCTGGCGCTGGTGACCGGTCCGGCAGCCGGGGCGGCACCCGATCCGTGCGCTGCCAGCTCGGTCGCCAAGACGGTCGGCGCGGTCGCCACCAACACCGGCGTCTACCTCGCCGCCCATCCCGAGACCGATCAGGCGCTGACCGCGATCTCGCAGCAGCCGCCCGGGCCGCAGTCGGTGGCGATGCTCAAGGCGTACTTCGACTCCAACCCCGAGGTGGCCACCGACATGCAGCGACTGCAGCAGCCGTTGGCGACGCTGTCGGGCCGCTGCCGGCTGCCGGTGACATTGCCGCAGATGCTGGGTCTGCTGCAGAGCGTCCAGCAGGGCCAGGGCCAGGGCCAGGGCCAGGGCCCGCCCGCCCAGCTTCCGGCCACGCAGAACGTTGGCGCGGAGACGGCCCCCGCGTCGGAGGCACGCGGCCCGGTGTCGGGGACGCGTGGCGCGGTGTCGTAGGGCATGCACGGCGCGGTGTCTTGGGGCACGCGGCGCGGCGGCGCTTCCAGAGCCCACCGCGATGTCCTGACCCGCCCGCGGTGAGGTCCAATCGGCGATTAAACGCCCGCTTGGCGGGAAAGTCGGCAGATGTTCTGTTTACATTTCTAGGATGGTCCTGACCGGGGCCCGACACGGGTCCGGTCTTGTCTACCTCTTGACGAAGGAGCCCCCATGTTGTTCTCGGCCCCTACGGTGCGCCGCGCGGTCGCGGGCGCCCTGGGTGCAGGTGCCCTCGGTGCGACGCTGTTCGGCGTCCTGCCCGCGGCGTCCGCTCAGCCCGCCCCGCCGAACTGCACCGCCGCCGACTTCGCCGGCGTGGCTTCCGGTGTGTCGGCCGCGTCGTCGGCCTACCTGTTCACCCATCCGGACGTGAACGACTTCTTCACCAGCCTGCACGGGCTGCCGCGTGAGGAGATCAAGACCCGGGTGATGGACTACATGAACTCCCATCCGCAGGAGCGCGACGAGCTGACCGCGATCCGCCAGCCGCTGGTCGACATCAAGAACCGGTGCGGCTACGCGTTCGCGGATGCCGGCGACCCGGACATGCCCGAATAGCCGCCGGTGCGCGACAGGGTGGATGCTCCGCCCGCTCGTGAGGGGGAGCTGTCCATCCAGGACGGTGCGGGTCGGACAGTGTTGATGGTCGACGACGACCCGGATGTCCGGACCTCGGTAGCCCGGGGTCTGCGGCATTCGGGCTTCGACGTTCGCGTGGCGGCCACGGGCCGGGAGGCGCTGCGGTTGTTGTCCAGCGAACCGCACGATGCGCTGGTGCTCGACGTGCAGATGCCCGAACTCGACGGTGTCGCCGTGGTCACCGCGTTGCGCGCGCTGGGCAACGACATCCCGATCTGCGTGCTGTCGGCCCGTGACACCGTCAACGACCGCATCGCCGGTCTCGAGGCCGGCGCCGACGACTATCTGACCAAGCCGTTCGACCTCGGTGAGCTGGTGGCCCGGCTGCATGCGCTGCTGCGCCGGGCACACCATTCCGACCCCGGGTCGGACACCCTGACCGTGGGTTCGCTGACCATCGACACCGCGCGGCGGTTGGTATTCGTCGCCGGGGAGCGGGTCGAGCTCACCAAGCGGGAGTTCGACCTGCTGGCCGCGCTGGCCGAGAACGCCGGCGTGGTGTTGAGCAGGCAACGCCTGCTCGAGCTGGTGTGGGGCTACGACTTCGACGTCGACACCAACGTCGCCGACGTGTTCGTGTCCTATCTGCGGCGCAAACTGGAACGCGACGGACTGCCACGGGTGATCCACACGGTGCGTGGAATCGGGTACGTGCTGCGAGAAGATCCGTAAGAACCCGATCTGTTGGTGACACGTCCGAAGCTTCCCCGGTTCCTGCGGTCGGCCTCGCTGCGCACGCGGGTGGCCATCGCCTCTGCCGCGGCCGCCGCGGCGGTGGTCGCGGCGTTCACGATTCTGACGTCGGTCGTGCTGGCCAACAACGACGCCACCCAGCTCGACCGCCGGCTCGACGCGATCGTCGACGCCAGCATGTTTCCCGAGGAATTGTCCGACCCGCGCCGCGGCGTGCTCACCACCGGCCGGGACCGCACCTCGGGTCAGGTGGTGTTCCAGCGCGGCTTCCAGCTTCCGCCGCTGCCCCCGGGAACCGAGACCGCGTTCGTCAACGGCGTCGAGTACCGCGTGCGTACGGTGCCGGTGGAGCAGGACGGCGGCCTGCTGATGTCCATCGGCATCCGCGCCGACAGCATCCTCCTCAATCGGGCCCGCGTCCCGCTCTACATCGCGGTCGGCGTGATGACGGTGTTGATTGCCGCGGGGCTGGGTTGGCTGCTGGCCGGCCCGGCGATCCGGCCGCTGCGCAAGCTGACCGAGAACACCAAGAGGCTGGGCAAGGACGCCGAGGACATCCCCGCGGTGCACGGCGTGCGCGAGGCCGAGGATCTCTCGGAGGCCATGAGCGCGATGCTCAGCCGGTTGGCCGCCGCGCAACGGGCCACCACGAACTCGCTGCAGGCGGCCCAGGACTTCGCCGCCAACGCCGCCCACGAGCTGCGCACCCCGCTGACGGCGATGCGCGCCGACCTCGACACACTGCGCATCCACAACCTGCCCGACGACGAACGCGACGAGGTGGTCGCCGACCTGTCCCGCGCGCAGCGCCGCGTCGAGGGCATCATCACCGCGCTCGGCCAACTCGCGTCGGGGCAACTGGCCCAGGTCGAGGACCGCGAGGTGATCGACCTGACCGACATGCTGGACCGGGTGGCGCGGGAGAACATGCGCGGCGCCAACCAGGTGCAGATCGACGTGGTGCTCGACGACGATCTCGGCACCCTGCTGGGCTGGCCCAGCGGGCTCCGGTTGGCCGTCGACAACCTGGTGCGCAATGCGGTGACCCACGGCCAGGCGAGCCGCATCGTGTTGTCGTCACACCGCCACGACGGGGTGGTGACGATCGTCGTCGACGACAACGGTCGGGGACTGCCCGCCGACGAACACGAAACCGTGCTGGGGCGCTTCTCCCGGGGCAGCAACGCCGCCCCCGGTGGCTCGGGGCTGGGGTTGGCGTTGGTGGCGCAGCAGGCCGCGCTGCACGGCGGCACCATCGAGCTGTCCGACAGCCCGCTGGGCGGGCTGAGGGCGACGCTCACCGTGTCCACGGCGCCGAACGAATCGTGGACGCCCCCGAACGAGATCTGAGCGCCGGGCGTCGACACATTGTGGGCGGGGGTGCCGAAGGATTTCTGAGCGCGGCGCGCCGAGACAAATCTGAGCGCGGCGCGCCGAGACAAATCTGAGCGCGGCGCGCTCAGCGGCGGCTCAACGCGCGTGCGCCGGCACGCCAGCCGAGCAGCAGTACGGCGGTCGTCAACGACGCCACGACGATGAAGCTGGTGGCGGTGCCCTGCCCGGTGGCCTTGCGCAGCAGCATGCCGACGACGACCGTGGCCAACCACACCGCCAGGCCGGTGGGCACCACGGCGATCGGACGGCGCCAGGCCTGCGCCAGCAGCCAGCCGACCGCGGTACCCGCCAGGAACGGCCATGCCGTCTCGGCGATTCCGGCCACCGTCAGCCCCTCGGCGTGGCTGCGCCGGCCGATCGTGCAGAACACCACGACACACACCGCATCGGCGGCGAGCGCCTTGACGGCGGTGGAACGGTCAGCTTTCGGCATAGGTCATCACATCGTAAACCAATGGGCTGGTGCCGCTCTCGTCCCGCGGAGCGAATCCCGGCTCGAGCTCGGCGGGCTTGCCCTCCAGCAGCGCGTCCAGGTCGCCGGTGGAGCGGGAATCCAGCCGGAAGTCGGTGAACACGAACGGCAACCCGTTGGACCGCAGCGGATCCGGGGTGCTCATGACGTGGAAGTGCAGGTGTGGGGCGTCGGAGTTGCCGCTGTTTCCCAACGCGCCCAACACTTGTCCGGTGCTCAGGTGGTCACCGGGCTGAACTTGCACCGAGCCCGTCTGCAGGTGGGCGTAGAACGCATAGTTGCCGCCACCGAGGTCCTGGACGACATGGTTGCCGCCGTACTCCTCGAGCGGCAAGTCGGTCGGCGCGGAACCCGGAACCTGTTCGGGCAGGCCGTCGACGACCGACACCACCGGTCCCTCGCCGACGGCCACCACGTCCGATCCCACGTAGGGGTAGCTGTCCAGTTGCGCTTCGTCACCGGTGAACAGCCGGCCGTCCGGACCCAGTTGCACGTAGTCGATGGCGAACCGCTCGGCGGCCCAGATCTCGCCGTCGAGGGGGTTCAGTGCCGTGCGGTGTGCGGACATGTCGCAGCAGCTGTCGCCGTCGAGCCAGTTGGGCCCCTTCAACGGTGGTGCGATCGAGATGGGTTGGCGGGTCTGCACCGTGACCGGGGCGATGTTCTCGGTGAGCGAGGCGGGGATCAGCGGGGGCGACGGATCGGTCACCGAGATCGCCACGGTGTGGCTGAGTTCCGCGGGGACGGCTTCGTCGGGGTCCACCGCCACATCCAGCCACACGTAGCCGGTCTGGGCGGGCCCGAGAGTCGTGGTGGGGACCGGGTTTCCCGCCAGCCTGGTCCAATAGGTGAGCCGCTCACCCGGCAGGCTGAGCAGGGTCCGGTCACCGGCGCGCACGTCCACCCCGGTCAGCGTGACGTCCTGGGGTGTGGTGTTGGTCAACACCAGCTCGTAGGCCAGATGGGTCTTGCCGTCGGTGGCAGGTACCGGGATCGGGGCCGCCAGCACCCGGCCCACCACCGGAGTCAGGACCGCGGGACCGGGCAGAGGTGGCGGCGTCGAGTCAGCCGCGGCAGGCGGTGGCGGGGTGGCCTGCGCGGTGGTCCCGGCGTTCTTCGTTTCCGGATCGGTGGCGCAGGCTGCGCACAGCATCAGCGTCGCCAGCGACGCAGCGACGATCAACGGACGAATCTGCATGCTGCGGCGACTCTTTCGCTAGGGACCGGGCTGACCCGGTGGATGGGGCGCCTCGGGATCGGGGCTGAACAGCAACGGTAGATGGGTGTCGGTGGAACGCATCGGCGTTGCCTCGGGGTCGGCGGGATCTCGGTCGGGGTCGAGGTCCTTCTCGGTGCGGAACATGATCAGGAACACCACCCAGCCGATCGCGGCGATGAAGATCCAACTGACCAGCCGGTAGATCAGCATGGCCGAGATCGCCGAGGCCAGCGACATGCCGCTCGACACCAGACCGGGGACCAGCACCGCCTCGACGACCAGCAACCCACCGGGCATCAACGGGATCGAGCCGACCGCCCTGGCCGCCGCATAGGCGACCGTCACTCCCGCCACCGAGGGGTGCCCGCCGGTGGCGTAACAGGCGAACAGCAGGCACCCGACGTCGGCGACCCAGTTGAACAGCGACCAGCTGAACGCCTCCCCGAGGTCACGACGACCCAGTTGCACCGACTCGAGTTGCACCAGGGTGGCACGCCATTTCGTCAGCCCGGTGTCGGCGGGCTTGCCGCGCACCGAGTTGAACCAGGACAGCAGGCGCACCCCGATGCCGTCGATGAGCTCCGGGCGGCTCGCCACGGCCTGCGCGAGCAGGATCAGCGCGACGAAACCGCCGAGCGAGAAGATCAGCGACAGCGGATTCTTGCTCGCCCCCAACATGAACGCCCCGCCCAGGCCGAGCAGCGCCAGACCGATGACCTGCAGTGCGCCCGACATGACCAGCTGCCAGGACGCCACCACGGGCGAGGCGCCCCACATCCGCTGCTGGCGGTAGATGAACGTCGCCGACAGCACCGGCCCACCCGGCATGGTGGTGGACAGGGCGTTGCCGGCGTAGAACGCCGCCTCGGAGCGCCACTGGTGCACGTGCACCCCCGCCGAGCGCAGCAGTGTGCGCTGGATCTGGGCGAAGCTGTGCATCGACGCCATCGCCGCCACCACCGCGGCCAGCACCCACATCCAGTTGGCGGAATACACGCTCTTCCATGCCTTGGCCAACTGGTCGTGCACCAGCGCCAATTCGACGGTCAGCACCACCAGTGCCAGCGCGATCAGCGCCCAGCGCAGCCACCAGTACTTGCCGCGGCTGCGCTCCGGGTTGGCGGCCCCTGCCGGGCTGCCGCTCGCTGGAGCGTCGTGTGACACGCAAGTAAGGGTAAGGCGTGGGTCAACGGTTTCCGCAGATCGGCGGGTGAGACCCGCGTGCCCGTTACGCTACCGGGATGTCCGCAGGACCCTCCCTCGATCCGCTCGCCGACGAGTCGGTGACCCCGCTGGTGCGCAAAACCGCTGCGTGGGCGTGGCGGCTGCTGATCATCCTGGCTGCGGTTGTGGCGCTGGGATGGTTGATCCTGCGGTTGGAGATCCTGTTCGTCCCGGTTGCGCTGGCCACGATCGTGGCGGCGCTGCTCATGCCCGTCGTCGACTTCCTGGACCGCAGGGGTGCGCCGCGCAGCGGTGCGGTCGCGCTGGTGCTGCTCAGCGGGTTCGCGGTGTTCGGTGGCCTGCTGGCGTTCGTCATCACCCAGTTCATCGAGGGCGTGCCGGCATTGGCGGGCCAGGTTTCGACCAGCATCGAGGGTGTCGGCGCCTGGCTGACCGACGGACCGCTGAAGGTCAGCGAGCAGCAGATCAACCAGTTCCGCGATTCGGCGCTGGAGGCGCTGCGCGACAACCAGGAACGGTTGACCAGCGGGGCCGTGTCCACCGCAGCGACCGTCACCGAGATCGTCACCGGTGCGCTGCTGATGCTGTTCACGCTGATCTTCCTGCTGTACGGCGGCCGCAACATCTTCACGTTCGTCACCGGCGTCGTCCCGACCGGGGTGCGCGCACGCGTGCGCAACGCCGGCCGCGCCGGGTTCCACACGTTGATCGGCTACGTCCGGGCCACGTTCCTGGTGGCGGCGGTGGATGCGACCGGCATCGGGCTCGGCCTGGCGATCATGGGTGTCCCGCTGGCGCTGCCGCTCGCGTCGCTGGTGTTCATGGGCGCGTTCGTGCCGCTGGTCGGCGCGGTGGTCACCGGGTTCCTGGCCGTCATCGTCGCGCTGATCGCCAAGGGCTGGATCTACGCCCTGATCACGCTGGGTTTGATCATCGCCGTGCAGCAGCTTGAAGGCCACGTGCTGCAGCCGCTGGTGATGGGCCGCGCGGTGTCGATCCATCCGCTGGCCATCGTGCTCGCGATCGCCGGTGGGGCCGTGCTGGCCGGCATCGTCGGCGCGCTGCTGGCCGTGCCGGTGCTGGCGTTCCTGAACAGTGCGGTGCGGGTGCTGCTCGCCGATGACCCGGTCGCCGAGGAAGAGGCGCAGGAAGCCGACGAGGCCCCGGTGATCGAAGCCGAGCCCGACGACGTGGAGCAGATCGAGTAGCGTGCGGCGCCTGCCTCGGGCGCCGAGATAGCAGTGCGCCGAGAATGCGCCCAGGGTCGTGACCAGTCGTCCGGTGCAACCCTGGGCGCAATGTCGCCGTCGAAGGAACGCGTTCTACGCGGTTGACATGGTCTATACGACGGAGCCTGAGCCGATCACAGCGACGTTGGTGGTCTCCGTGTTGATGTCGGGACCGACGGTGGAGAGATACACCGTTCCATCTGGGCCCACGACCGCACCGGCTTGGAACGACGAGGGACCGTCGATGTCATAGGTGGCCGGGACCGGATCCGCCGCGTTGTCCGGGTCGATGACACTCAGATGGGTGACGAAGCCGACGGCCTCCAACGTCTCCGTGTTGACGAACACGTAGCCGTCGGGGTTGACCGCAATATCGACCGCATTGCCGGCGAGGTCGACGAGGGTCGGGTTGGCCGGACTGCTCGGGTCGATGATCCTCACGTGCGTGGTGTAGACGGTTTCACCGCCGACCTCGGCCTCGGTTTGCGAGATGACGGAGGCCCGACCGTCCTCGCCCACCGCGAAGTCGGTGGGTTCTCCCTCCAGATCGACAGTGACGGCAGCCGAGGGGTTTTCGGGATCGATCGCGACCAGCTGGTAGGTGGTGACGGTGTTTGGGAAACCGCTGAAGTCCGTGACAGTGACCAGCCCGTAGATCGTGCCGTTCGATCCCACCACCATCTGTTGGCCCAGCTGGCCGGGTATCTCGACGGTCACCGGGTTGTCGGCGTTGGCCGGGTCGAGGACGCTGATCCGAGTCGTGGCGGCGATCGTGCTGGGGTCGACGCCGTCGCTCGTGATTTCCTCCACCGCTTGGTAGGCAGTCCCGTCCGGACCGATGACCACGCTCAGCACCGTGGTGCCGTCGAGGTCGAACTGAACCGGCGTACCGGGATTGTCCGGGTCGATCATCACCACGTGCGTGACAAAACTCATACCGTCGGTGGAGACCGTTGGAATTGTGACGTAGACCGCACCGTCGGGGCCTGCGACCACACCGTCGTTGGCGAGTTGCCCCGTGCTCTCGGCAACCAGGGTGAGCGGATCTTCGGGGGATGCGATGTCGATCTGGTACAGCTGCACCATGTCGGGGTCGTTGAGCTCAACTGCCACATATGGCGTTCCATCGAGTTGGTTGAACACGACGGGGCCCTCGGGGGTGACACCTGTCAGTACCACAGGCGCGGTGGCAGTCGGGTCTTCCGGATCGATGATGGTCAGCGTCGGCGAGAAGGTGTTGCTCGGAAGCACATATGCCGTGCCGTCGGGACTGACGGATAGTTCGGAATCGAAGAGTCGGTCGCTGCCCACCGGGACTCTCACGTACGAGCCCGGGTTCTCCAGATCGATCACCAGTACGTTGCCCACTTGGTTGATGTAATCGAAGGTGGTTTGGTACGCGTAGCGCTCTGGGGCGAAGGCCAATCGGCTGTCCGGGCCTCCGGGGGCCATGTCGACCACCGGGTTGTTCAGGTCCACCGACCCGTCCGAATTCACCGCGTAGACCGAGGTGTGTTGGTCGGAGGTACCGAAGCCGAACACGACGACCTGGTAGGCGGTGCCGTTGGGGCCGATCTGCGGCTGCCGTGCCGGGTCGCCCGGGATCTCGTTGAGTCCCACCAGAACGGGCGGCCCGTCGTTGACGGCGGTGACGGTGATCGACACGGTGGCTGTGCCGGTGTCGCCTGCGGTGTCGGTGACGGTGTAGGTGAAGGTGTCGGATCCGTTGAAGTCGGCGTCCGGGGTGTAGGTGACCGACAACCCGTCACTGCTGACCGCGGCTGTGCCGTGGGTGGGAGTGCTGACCGCCGTGACGGTCAACGAGTCGCCGTCGGCATCGGTGTCATTCGCGAGGACGTCGATGACATTGGCCGTGCTGTTTTCAGTCACGGTGGCCGCGTCACCAGTGGCCACCGGTGCCTGGTTGTCGGGTTCGGGCAGTGCGACCACGGGGACGTTGATGGTGGTCATCGCGGACAGGCCGTCGGGGTCGGTGGCGGTGACGGTGAAGGCGTCGGCGCCGTCGGGCTCACCGGCCTCGGGTCGGGTGGCCGGGGTGTAGGTGAAGGTGCCGGCCTGGGCGTCGATGGTGACCGAGCCGTTGGTGGGATCGGTGGCGGTGTAGGTCAGTTCGTCGCCGTCGGGGTCGGTGAAGCCCAGAGATCCGGTGACGGAACCCGTTTCGGGGTCAACAGTCTGTTCGCCTGGTGTGCCGGCGACCGGTGCCTGGTTGTCGGGCTCCGGAAG
>NZ_BLTG01000097.1:10487-11181 GCF_017312405.1 Mycobacterium sp. PO1 | reverse complement strand
CACGACGTCGAGGCGCAGGTGTCGCTGGACGTCGTTTCCGGCTAGTCACGGCTGGCCGAAGCGCACTCTACGACGGCCGGGCAGAGACCACGTGTCTTTGCCCGGCCGTTGTCGTTCCCGGTGGCGAACAAATCCCGGCAAAGCAGCGCCAGCGAACATAACCGGCTGTTAACCTGCGCGGCGCCGAAGGGAAACACAACACGCCCGAACCGGCAACCACGCGCGACACGCCGACCAATTTCCCATCCACAGCTCCTCAGCCCACCTATGGTGCGTTCAGCTGCGCGAATGGGACGAACGATGACCTTGATCCACAAGTTCTCCCCAACGAGTCAACATGGCTCACCGGACATATCCACACGGCATCCACAGGTTCGTCAACAGGGCCGACTTGATTCCCGCTCAGCAACCTCTAACGTGATCCGTCGCGGGATCGGTTCAGGTCTCCACGGAGGACATGTCGGAGGCCCGACCTACAGTCGCGTCGTGCTGCTTCGAAAGTTCGTTCGATCGCGTTCAGGAGGGGGTGCGGCTCAGCGTGGCTGTCGTCGATGACTTGGGTCGATCGCGCGAACGTTCGGATGTGGAGCCGCCTCCCGGCGAGGACTTCGGCCGCCAGCCCCCGCAGGACGCCGCCGCCGAACAGGCCGTGCTCGGCGGCATGCTGCTCAGCAAGGACGCCGTCGCCGACGTC
>NZ_BLTG01000097.1:0-10426 GCF_017312405.1 Mycobacterium sp. PO1 | reverse complement strand
CCGACGGTGCCGACGTCGACGACATCGTCGACCGTGCGCAGGCCGAGATCTACGACGTGACCGAGCGGCGCACCGCCGAGGACTTCGTGGCGCTCGAAGAGCTGCTGCAGCCGACGATGGACGAGATCGACGCCATCGCCTCCCAAGGCGGCATCTCCAAGGGTGTGCCGACCGGCTTCGTCGAACTCGACGAGCTCACCAACGGGCTGCACCCCGGCCAGATGGTCGTCGTCGCGGCCAGGCCCGGTATGGGGAAGGCCCTGGCGTTGGACACGCCGCTCCCAACGCCGACCGGCTGGACCACCATGGGTGAGGTCTGCGTCGGAGACGAACTGATCGGCGCCGACGGACGGCCCACCCGGGTGGTAGCGGCCACCGACGTCATGGTCGGGCGGCCGTGCTACGAAGTCGAGTTCTCCGACGGCACCGTCATCGTCGCTGACGAGCAGCACCAGTGGCTGACCGACAACCGTGCCTCGCGCAGGAACCCGAACGTGCCCGCGGAGGTGCGGACGACCCGCGAGATCGCCGACACGTTGCGGTGTGCGACCGCCGATCGCCGGCTGAACCATTCGGTGACCAACGCCGCGTCCCTCGCAGGTGCCGAACAGGATCTGTTGGTGCCGCCCTACACACTGGGCGCCTGGCTGGGTGACGGGACCACCGCGTGCGCCCAGCTCACGACCGCCGATCCTGAGATCGCCATGCGCATCGAGGGGGAGGGCATAGTCGTTCAGAAATCCACGTCTACGCTCTATCGCTACAGTCTGATGCTGCCTGAGGATGAACGACCGTCAGCGCGAGCCTGCGTCGTGTGTGGAAAGGAGTTCGTGCCGCAGACGAGCCAGGTTCGGACCTGCGGTCGTTCGTGCGGGGGACGCGCGCGTTTCGTGTCGGAGGCGGTGCCTCCTCCCAGGTGCTCGCGATGCGGAAAACCGTCCTCCGGATTGCGGCAGTGCCAACGTTGCCGTAACGCGGTGGGCACCGTCCAGGCGCGACTGCGAACCCTCGGGGTGCTGGGGGACAAGCACATCCCCTTGCAGTACCTGCGAGCGTCTGAGGGTCAGCGTCGCGCGCTGCTCGCCGGATTGCTTGATACCGACGGCACCGTGACAAACGGTGGCACCGTCCAGTTCACGGTGACGAACAGGCGGCTGTCCGCCGATGTCGTCGAACTGATCGTGTCACTCGGCTACCGGTGCCAGGTCGCCACCAAGGCGGTTAACGGCCGAAGCGAGCTTTCCTCGACGGCGTATCTGGTGAACTTCTCCGCATCCGACCAGGTCTTCGGATTGCATCGAAAAGAGCTGCTACACAAAGAGCGTCGCGCGGCCAGCACAGCACGGTCGCACTCCCGGTTCATCACCGAAGTCCGGCCGGTCCCGAGTGTTCCGGTGCGGTGTGTCGAGGTGGACAACGCCGACCACATGTACCTGGCCAGCCGAGCGATGGTGCCGACCCACAACTCGACCCTCGGCCTGGACTTCATGCGGTCCTGCTCGATCAAGAACCATCTGCCGAGTATCGTGTTCTCGCTGGAGATGAGTAAGTCCGAGATTGTGATGCGGCTGCTCTCGGCGGAGGCGAAGATCAAGCTCGCCGACATGCGGTCAGGCCGGATGAGCGACGACGACTGGACGCGGTTGGCGCGGCGGATGAGTGAGATCAGTGAGGCGCCTCTGTATATCGACGATTCGCCCAACCTGACGATGATGGAGATCAGGGCCAAGGCCCGGCGGTTGAAGCAGAAGGCGGATCTGCGCCTCATCGTCATCGACTACCTGCAGCTGATGACCTCTGGCAAGAAGGTCGAGTCCCGCCAGCAGGAAGTGTCCGAATTCTCCAGGCAGATCAAGCTGTTGGCCAAAGAGTTGGAAGTTCCGGTGGTGGCGATGAGCCAGCTGAACCGTGGCCCGGAGCAGCGCACCGACAAGAAGCCGATGCTGTCCGATCTACGAGAGAGCGGCAGCATTGAGCAGGACGCCGACCTGGTGATCCTGCTACACCGGCCGGACGCATTCGAAAGCGATGACCCGCGCGGCGGTGAGGCGGATCTGATCGTGGCCAAGCACCGTGCCGGCCCGACGAGGACAGTCACGGTGGCGCACCAGCTGCACCTGTCGCGGTTCGCGAACATGGCGAAGTAGACCTTCAGGGCGGCTGTAGGTTCTCAACTTTTGACTGCACTTTCTCACGTTTCGCTGCACCAGGACTGCACTTGTGCAGCGCACCACTAGGGCCGCCCGCAGTGCGGTCGGCGAAGTCCGGAACTCCTCATGGCCCCGTCCGCGTAATCCGTCCGCAGCGGGACTCAACTACGAGTGGCCCAAACTCGGCCGGTAGTCAGCCACCTCGGACTCAGCAGCAAGCAGCGCACCCAATTCGCCCTCCTGCTGGGCAACAAACACACCGATCACCTGGCGGCAGACCTCCGGCACGCTCTCCCCGCGCATATCAGCGATACGTTTCAACCCGATCAGCAGTGACGTAGACACGTGAAACTGCACCGTGAATTGACCGCACGATCCATCCTCGGGCGGCAACCCCGGACCTACCACCACAGGATCATCCGCCCCGAATTGTTCCACCTCAGCACCGCGCGCCCTCTCGACGACCCCATCACTAGCGCCGCCCGCAGTGCGGGCGGCGAGGTCCCGGAACTCCTCATGGCTGAACAAACCCATTCCGCCAACGTTAGACCTCGAAGAACTCCAAAGCCGCCAAGTGAGCGGCTTGCCGGGGCCGACCGACAGCGAGGGGCTGCCGTAGAGCTTTCGCTGCAATGCGGGCGAGAGCGGCCCACGAGTAACCTCGCCACATGCCGCGCAAACTGACTGACGACGAAATCACGGCGCTCCTCGACAGCCGTCCGGGCTGGGCGATCCTGACCACCATCGATAAGGACGGGTTCCCACACACCGTGCCGCTGGGCTACTTTCGGATGGACGGTGACGTCGTCATGGGTGTGCGAGATGGCACGCGCAAAGTGGCCAACGTAGAGCGCAATCCGAACGTGAGCGTCATGCTCGAAGACGGCTCAACCATGGCGGATATCCGCGGGGTGATGTTCCAAGGTCACGCGCGCATCGTTCGGGAGCCCGCTGAAACGCTGGAGCTCGCACGCCACGGCGCCCGGTCACGCGGCGTGCCGGAGTCCGAGTGGCCCACAGCGCCGAGACCGGGTGCCACCTACATCTACGTGACCCCCGCGCGAACCCTGTCTTGGGACTACGGCGACTCGGCGTCAGACGACGAATAGCCTCGGCGGACCTCCACGTCCGCGCCGACGCCCGCATCCTGCAATCGCCGTTCTTCACCGAAAAGGGCTATCTGGTCGGCACACGCGACCGCTCGGATCTGTCCTATGAGCGCCCGCTGGCGATGGACGTCCCTGCGCCCGCGCGCTGGTAGGAGGCAAGCGGCGCGGCCGCACCGCCCACACATTCCGGCTCCGCCCTAGGCAGGAATCGAAGACCGTCCAGAAACATGACACGCAGATGAGACTGCGCACCGGCGACACGGGGTGAGACTGGGGGATGCCGAGCACAGCAGCGAGCCCCTCGATGCGTACGTCTTGAGCCCTCTACTCACAGATTCATACTTCGACGGAACGCTGTTCGGGCCCGTTTTACTGAGCGGCCGATGACCAATCGAAAATGTTCAACCGTAACTCGATTCGCGTAAAGCCTATAGGTTGCACATTGGTCACGAACGTGGGACAAATCTCGGTGGTCACGTCGTGAGAAACGAAGCATGGTCGCATTTCAGAGTTAGGCAATTGGTCACCAAGCGTGAGAAGTCACACCACTGTTGTGGCTTCTCAAGTGAAATTTCCAGACGATGTCCAATTGGGCATGGAAGGGAGAATTTCGATTGAAAGGCGACCGATCTCAATCGCGGCGCGGATGCATAAAGCACACAGACCGTTGTTTGTTGCGCTGAGTTTCGGCGCGAGCTCTCTGTGAACTCTCGGTGATCGATGGTTGTCGATCAGTGCCCCAAGGGGTTGTTCGTGGCCTCGTCTTCGACCAGGGGTCATGTGTGCTCGATCTGGCCGCGGGGCGGGGAGCTGTCGCGGCTGACGTAACTGATCATGCGTGTGCCCGAATGCCCGATAGGAGAAGTCCGATTGCTTCATCGGTGACAACCTGCAGGTGGGGTGACGACCATCGTTCTGTGACCCACCGGAAGATTACGCCGGTGTACGTGTCGCCGAGCGCACGTGCAGCGGTGGCGATGTCGACGCTTGCATCGATTTCGCCGCGCAACTGGCCGGCCTCCAGTACGGGCGTCAGGTCTGCCAGGAACTGCGACTCGTAACGAATGGGGCCGCCGGCGGCGACCCAGCCAAGCAGCATTTGCCTGCTGAGTTCCGGACGCGATCCCACCAGGCGAGTGATGTGCTGGAAGTAGGCGTAGATCCGCTCCACGGTTCGATCTTCAGCGTGCGCAGCGAAGGCCTCCACGGCGCGGTCGGCCATCAGCCGCGCCCACATCATCGGGATGTCTCCCTTGTTGGGGAAGTGGTTGAATGCGGTCCGGCGGGCGGTTCCGGCGCGTTCGGCGATGTCGGCCATGGTGGTGTCTTCGTAGCCGCGTTCGACGAACAGTTCTGTCGCCGCCCTGTAGAGCAACTCCCTCGTCATGGGTGTCCGCGCCGCTGCTGCTTCACGCTCGCTCACCGTCATCTCACCAATCTTCCACCCACGCCTTGACGCAATGTGCACTCGTGCCGGGCCGGCTGGATTGCTCGCCTTAAGGGTGCTCGCGTCGGCAGCCGCAAACATGGACGACAGGACGACCTAGTTCTGAGCGGTAGGGCTGACTGTCGACCATGTCCCGAGGGCCCTCTGCTCGTTGTCGAAGACGGTGATGGGCACGACGGGTCCCAGGAGCTGCTGCCGATGCGGTGGGCTGCAGGACCCGAACGAATCAGCGAAGGCCTCTTCGTTGGTGAGTGACGATGCGGCACAGCGCTATTGGATGGACAACCGAAAAGGTGTGGTGACGCGACCACCGAAGTCGCATAGAGCGTTTCCGTGCGAAATGAACTTGCGCGCGGGTGGGGTGATCCGCCCGACTGATCGCGCCGCCCGCATGATCGTCCTCAATCCGCCGATCCTGGCGGGTTGACGAACCAGACGTTCTCCTCCCGCAGGTTGCGGCTGCGCCAGCCATCCTCGGTACGCACCATTTCATGGTGGTAGTAGCCGCCACAGGAACTGAGTTCAGTGGAACCGGGAAACTGCATGGGGTTGTAGAACTGGGCGCGCACCGTTGCGGTGTCCCCGTCGAACTGCGCCTCGACATTGGTCACGTAGTGCATGGTCATCGGCATCAGCGGGATGGAATGCTCGAGCCAGTCCACGATCTCCTCCCGGCTGCCCCGGATACCGAACGGCACCGAGGTGTAGTCCAGCGTGGCGTCCTCGGTGAACAACGAGCGGTACAGGTCCCAGTCGTGTGTATCGACCGCCCGGGCATAGCGGTTGAGAACTTGTCGGATCTCTTCGAGCTGACGGACATCGTGGTCGTGCATCGGCTTCATCCAATCGTCGGTACTGCTACGGGTGTGATGACGAACGCCACCAGTAGTGCGGTGAGTTCTTCGATCGCTCGCGCCCGTTTGCGCGGTGATCCCAACTCGTCGCGGCGTTCGTAGTCGGCCATCAGGCTGAACATGGCGGTGGCCATCAGCCGGATCCGACGGGTCTGTGCCTGGCGTCCACCAGGGACATGTGGGGTGAGTCTTCGGATCAGGGTCATCACAACGGGCCACTGGTTACTGCTCGGCTGGAGTTCGGCGATCACCGAGTGGACGCGGATGCTTTCGACGAATCGCGCGTAATGTGTGGCGCCCTGCGCGTACGGGATGGTCAGCGCGGGGCCGACGATCGCCGCCACGATGTCGGCCGGGCCGGCGTCGGCGTCTAGGCCGGCCAACAGTTCGGCGCGGCGGGGTTCGAGGCTGTCCATGCGCCGCTGGAGTGTGGCTGCGACCAGGCCGTCGAGTCCGCCGAAGTGGTAGATGACCGCTGAGTTGTTGCGCTGCCCGGCCGCCGCGGCGAGTTCACGCAGCGTGACGGTCATACCCCGCTCGGCGATCAGCATCTCGGCGGCATCCATCAGCAGCTCGCGTGCGGGTGCATCGGAGACCATGACGCAATTAAAGCATACGTCTCATTGACAGGTTAAGACATTCGCTTTAGCGTGGCGAAGCGATACAACTCAGGAGGCAACCACGATGACGGACAATTCAGTCCCGTTGGAGCCGGGTGACTTCGACGTGGCGTTGATCCAGCGCCTGATCAGGACCAAGCATCCCGATGCGGAAGTCGAATCGATGAAGATCGTGGACGCCGCATTGTCCAGCGATGGCGAGCAAAAGGTTTCCACCGCCCGCCGCATTGCCGTCGAGGTCGGCTACGGCCCGTCCGCACCAGATCACTGGCCACAGCGACTGATCGTCAAGGTTGCCCGTCCAGGGTTGGGTGACATCCCTCTCTATGCCAACGAAGTGAACGTCTACGCCCACCTGGGCGACGAACTACCGGTGAACACCCCGATGTGTCTAGGCGCCTACCATGACGCGCCGTCCAGTTCATTCGGTCTGGTCCTGGAGGATCTGCGACCGCGCGACGCGGTCTTTCCCTCAGTGCTGAGCAAGACATCTGTCAGCGACGTGCGGATGCTGCTCGACCAGTTCGCTCGACTCCACGCCGCCTATTGGGAGTCACCGCGTTTCGACGAGGACCTCGCGTGGGTACACCCGCACACCAGCGGTCCCATTCACGACCTGTTCAATCATCAGGCCGGGGTGCCCATGCTGATCAACTGGGAAGTGCAAAGCCAGCAATTCAAACGTGAGCTCGTTGAATCACTCGAAGAGTCCACGGATTCGCTACTGGCGAAGGTCGCTGTTGCACAGCAGCATCAGGCGAGCCTCCCCACCACCTTCTTGCACGGTGATGCCCATATCGGCAACACCTACTCCCTACCCGACGGATCCCGCGGGCTGCTGGATTGGCAGTTAGCCGCCCGTGGTTTCTGCATGCACGATGTCAGTTACATCATCATCACGGGCCTGTCGGTACACGACCGACGCAGACACGAGCGTGAACTAATCGAGCACTATCACCACCAACTCGAACTGGCCGGCGTCAAGGACACACCCAGCGTCGCTGACCTGGAACGCGAGTACCGTCATGCCGCCGCCTGGTGCCTCTACATCGGATGGCTGACCACACCGTTGGAGAACTACGGCTGGGAGATCAACGTCGCCAACCACATCCGACTCGCGACCGCATACCGTGACCTGGATTCGAGAACTGTCCTGGCAGCGTTGTAGGTGCACCTGCTATTGCAGCCGTACACCGGCGCGAGTGCGGTTCGGCATGATGTCTTGTCAGGCTAGGTAATCGCAAGGTGCGGGCCGTGACAACTCGACATGCGCCCTCGATGGCGCCACGCGAAGCGTGAATCGGGAACATCATTGGTCCAGACTCGCCGTCAGCCTCAGCGCCGAACACACCGAGCTATCGCTTGCACGTGTTAACCGCGCGTGCTGTTGTCCGGCAAGCGGTGACGCGCGACGACACAAAATGTATCGACCGATACAAACGCTGTACTATCCAGTACAGCAACTGTTGGCAAGCTGCCCGAGGAGGCGACCATCAAAGCGACACCGACTACGGACCGCGGTCGCGCGACCGTCGGGCNNTCCGACCTCGTCGCCGAGGTGGTCGCCGTTCAGGTCGAACGTGTCGTCGCCGGCCTCACCCCGACGTTGGAGGCGATGTCGACAACGGCCGACGTCTACGCCTGGTGCGACGAGGCCGTCACCTTTCACGCCGCGTCCACGACGTCCATTCGCTGCCCCATCGGGTCGCTTATTCACCAACTCCGGGATGACGACGTGGCGGCGCGCCGGGCATTGGTCGCCGGTTTCGCACGATGGGAACAGCTGCTGGAGGCTGGACTTCAACGTGTGGATGAGTCCGGAGGCCTGAAAAAGGGCACGGATGCCGGCACGTTGGCCTCCGCTTTGCTCGCGGCCTACCAGGGCGGCGTGCTGCTGTCCAATGTGACCGGCGACGTGGCGCCGTTGCGGCGCGCCCTTCGGGGAGTCGTCGACGCGGCACTCGCCGGACCTCCCCGTCCGGGCGAAGCGAGAAGGGCGAGGAGCGCTTGAACAAGCGCGGTCATCGCATGTGTTCCAGACCTTTCACATGAACCGAAATCTGCAGTGAAATAACGATTGTCGAGGAGAAGCCATGAGCGGTGCCGACCGATTCGACGCGGTGGTGGTCGGCGGCGGCCCGGGCGGTGTGACTGCGGCTGTTCGCCTTGCAGCCCACGGGCTCGCCGTCGCCCTCATCGAAGACCGACTGGTCGGCGGGGAATGCCACTACTGGGCATGCAATCCAACCAAGACGCTGATCCGACCCATCGAGGTCCTCCAGCTCGCCAGAGCGGTTCCCGGAGTGCGGTAGGTCGTGACGAGCCAGAATGTGGACGTCGAAGCCGTGTTGAACAAGAGAGACATCATCGTCGATCACCTCACCGATCGCGACATTGTCGCCAACCTGAGGCAGAACGGCATCGAGGTCGTTCACGGTCGAGGTCGCCTCCACGGGGAGCGCACGGTGGCGGTCGTCGAACCCGATGGCTCGCAGCATCGCCTGTACGCCGCCCACGCCGTCATACTCGCCACGGGAACAAGCCCTTTTGTCCCTGACCTCGACGGGTTGAGGTCTGCGGCGCCGTGGACCAATCGAGATCTTGCGACCATGACCGGCGTTCCTGCCAGGAGCATCGTTCTCGGCGGCGGAGTCGTCGGTGTGGAGAGCGCGACGATCCTGTCCGGGCTCGGAAGCGACGTCACCCTGCTGGTGCGTGGGCCCGCACTGCTGCGGGGTTCCGAACCCTTCGTCGGTGCGCGTGTCGCGCGCGCTGCAGGATCGCGGCGTCGAGATTCATTTCGACTCCACGGTGACATCGGTTGCGCGAAATGATTCCGGTGGTGTCAGCGTCACCACGACTGATACCGACCTCAGAGCCGACGAAATCGTCGTCGCCACCGGCCGTTCGGTCAACACCGGGGACTTGGGGCTGGAGACCGTCGGCATGCCCGTGGGAGACTTCGTCGCGGTCGATGACCACCTCACGGCGACCGGGGTCGACGGCAAGTGGCTCTACGCGATCGGTGATACGACCGGTCGGGCACTGCTGTCGCATGTTTCCCAGTACCACGCCGGCATCGTGGCAGATGTCGTGGCAAGCCGCGCGCGGGGCGCCGGAGCCGACGGTCCGGAATCGACCGCACGAGATACCGTCCGCCTGGCCCAGATCATCTTCACAGATCCGCAGGTAGTGGAGGTCGGCTATACCGAAGCAGCCGCGCGCGCAGCGGGATTCACCGTGACGACGCGCAACGCGCTCTACCCCGGAGAGCTCGCAGAGTTGTCTATTCTCCGCGACGGCTTCGACGCCGAGGGGAAGCTGGTGATCGACGCGGACCGCGACACGCTTCTGGGAGCCACGTTCGTCGGACCGGATGTCGCGGAACTCGTACAGGCGGCGACCGTTGCCGTGGTCGGCGAGGTCCCGCTATCGGTGCTGCGCCACGTGGTCGCGCCTCATCCGTCACTCAGCCAGGTCTGGAACCCGTTGCTCGCGGCGAGTTGACATTCTGCCCTCGAACTCGGCTGCCGGCAGTATCGAAAGCGTGAACCACACCTGCACGGGTCGCGCAGCGATGGACGAGACGGTCACGTTCGTCGTCGACGAGGGGTAGGTCGGTCCGGACACGATCAGCCTTTGCCGTGGCAAGCCGCTTGCTTCGTGGGGATGAGTGCGGCAGCGGCGACGCGTTCGGGGGAGTCGAAGCAGTGTCGTAGCGACAAGGGAGGCTCACCATGAAGATCGTTGTCATAGGCGGAACCGGGCTCATCGGCTCGAAGTTGGTGGAGACGCTGACCGAACGCGGTCATGACGTCACGCCCGCAGCCCCGTCGACGGGCGTCAACGCCTACACCGGGGAAGGCCTGGCTCAGGTGTTGTCCGGGGCGGACGTCGTCGTCGACGTCTCGAACTCGCCGACACTCGATGACGCTGCGCGGGAGTTCTTCCAGACCGCGACGACCAATCTGCTCGCCGCGGAGGAGAGCGCCGGTGTGGCCCATCACGTTGCGCTGTCCGTCGTCGGTACCGACCAGTTGGCTGCGCAGAGCGGCTACTTCGACGCGAAGCTGCTCCAGGAGAACCTGATTGCCGAAGGGCCGATCCCATACACGATCGTGCACGCGACGCAGTTCTTCGAGTTTCTCAACACCCTTGCCGACTCGGCCACCGTGGATGACACAGTGCGGATGCCACCGGCCTACTTCCAACCGATGGCTGCCGCGGACGTCGCCGAAGGCGTCGC